>NZ_JAQDVB010000019.1:0-86189 GCF_027674365.1 Coprococcus sp. AM11-30B
GATAATTCCTTACTGGCTGTAAGGGATATTAACCATAAATATATTGTAGTAGAAAGGATGGAAAAGGCTGTGAGAGATTCTTATGGACGAACAATTGAATATATGAGAATTTCAATCACAGACCGCTGTAATCTGCGATGCAGGTACTGCATGCCGGATGGCGCAAAGTGGATTCCTATGTCAGAAATCCTGACTTATGAGGAGATTGAACGAATCTGCAGGGAGGCTGTCCGGATCGGGATTACCAGGTTTAAGATTACCGGAGGGGAGCCTCTGGTCAGAAAAGGATGCGCAGATCTGATCCGGATGATCCGGCAGATTCCGGGCACAGAAGAAGTAACAATGACGACAAATGGGGTTCTTCTGGGTGAGAATCTGGAAGATCTTCTTGCAGCGGGGCTGGATGCGGTGAATATCAGTCTGGATACACTGATTCCGGAAAAATATCAGGAGATTACCGGGGCAGATGAACTGGAAAAAGTCAGAAAATCCATTTTCATGGCAGAAAAAAGCGAGATCCGGGTAAAGATCAACACGGTCCTGCAAAAAGGAGTCAATGATGAGGAATGGAAAAGTCTGGCAGAGTTGGCGAAAAAGAACAAGCTGGATGTCCGTTTTATTGAATTGATGCCGATTGGACAGGGAAGAGCAGAGAATGGCATTTCCGGTGCCTGGGTGCTTGGAAAACTGAAAGAAGCTTATGGAATAGAAGGAGAGTTTTATCCGTTAGAGGGACGGTTTGGGAACGGACCTGCTGTGTATTATCAACTGCCTGGTTTTCAGGGGAAAATCGGTCTGATCAGTGCATTGCATGGAAAATTCTGTGACAGATGTAACCGGATCCGGATGACATCAACCGGAAAGTTAAAAGCGTGTCTGTGCTATGCAGATACTATCTCCGTTTTTGAGGCAGCAAGACACGGATCGGAAGAAGAAATCCGGAAATGTCTCGAACAGGCGATCCGTGGAAAACCGAAGATGCATCATTTTGAGGAGCAGAATTTTATTACAGAACAGAAAAATATGTCACAGATCGGAGGATAAACATAAAAATGGGAAGACTGAAGGGAATCTGCATCAGTGAAAAGAGAGGAACCGAAAAACATGAGGTTCGTGAAGCCATGGTCAAAATGGACTGGGGGATTGAAGGAGATGCGCACGGTGGAAAATGGCATCGTCAGATCAGTCTGCTTTCCGATGAAAAGATTCAGGAATTTCGTGCAAAAGGGGCAGAAGTTGCGTATGGTGCATTTGGTGAAAATTTGATCGTGGAGGGATTTGATTTTCGCATGCTTCCGGTTGGAACAAGATTTCATATCGGAGATGTGGTACTTGAGATGACACAGATTGGAAAAGAATGCCACAGTCATTGTCAGATTTATAAGAGAATGGGTGACTGCATTATGCCAAGAGAGGGCGTTTTTGCAGAAGTCGTCACCGGAGGTCATATCAAGGTAGGAGATGAAGTTGTCATGGAACAGGTGAAAAGTGACCGTCCATTTTCAGCGGCAGTTATTACTTTAAGTGATAAAGGGGCTGCCGGAGAACGAGAAGACAAAAGCGGACCCATGATTGTCGAAATGTTGAAAGATGCCGGATATGATATTAAAGAAACGATTTTATTACCGGATGAGCAGAAAAAACTGGAAAAAGAGCTGATCAGACTGGCTGATCAGAGACAGCTTAATGTGATCTTCACAACCGGAGGAACAGGATTCTCCGAGCGGGACCGGACACCGGAGGCGACGGTAAATGTCTGTGACCGGATGGCAAACGGAATAGCAGAGGCAATCCGGAATTATTCGATGACGATCACAAAGCGTGCTATGTTCAGCAGAGCTGTATCAGGTATCCGAAAAAAAACGCTGATCATCAATCTCCCGGGAAGTCCCAAAGCAGTACAGGAAGCACTGGAGTTTCTGCTTCCTGAACTTGGACATGGGCTTGGAATCCTCCGGGGAACAGAAGGCGAATGTGCCAGAAAATAAAGAGGTTAAAAATCATGAGTGGATTTACACATTTTAACGAAGATGGTAATGCAGTGATGGTAGATGTGGGGGAAAAGGCTGAGACAAAAAGAGAAGCACTTGCATCCGGGGTGATCCGCATGTCGGAAGAATGCTTTCAGAAAGTAAAGGAAGGCAGCATGAAAAAAGGAGATGTTCTTGGCGTAGCAAGAATTGCCGGGATCATGGGTGCAAAAAAGACAGCAGAACTGATTCCGCTGTGCCATCTGTTAAACCTTACCAAAGTCGAGATTGATTTTGAATATCTGGAAGAAGAGCATGGGATCCGGGCAATCTGCCACACGGCATGTACTGGCAGGACCGGTGTGGAAATGGAAGCACTGACTGGGGTAAATACCGCTCTTCTTACAATCTATGATATGTGCAAGGCGGTTGACCGGGGAATGGAGATCAGAGAAATCCATCTGCTTGAAAAGTCCGGTGGAAAAAGCGGGAAATGGGTACGTTAAACGTATTTTAATTTCTGGTAAAAAAAGTAAATATCTTCAACGATTAACAGTTGAAAAAACACGGCTGATGGTCTATAATAGGCTTTAGAAAACCTGGAATGTTCGAGACTTCCGTATTTTTGAACCTACAATACTTTAAACGGGATTCTTATATCTCTGTAATATGTCAGGCCCTCATTGCGCAGGGGAAGGCAGAAAAGCAGATGCGGTCGCCCACCTAGCGGAGTGCTAGGAGTCAAAAAACGGAAAACGGCATTTCGGGGGACTACAAAAGATAAAGGACAGTTGCGAGAGCAACTGTTTTTTTGGGTTTTCAAAGAAGTGAAAATGTGATAAACTATTTTGAAAAATGAAACTGCCGATAAGATAAATGGAGTTATTATATGATGAAAACGATAAACAAGATTCGGGAAATTACAGGGCAGGTGTCACAAAAGCATGTGGGAGCATACGCGGCCCAGTCTGCTTATTTTTTTGTGCTGAGTATGATCCCGATTATTTTGCTGCTTCTTGCTATCATACAATATACTCCGGTGACAAAAGCAGATGTTATGACTGCAGTGGTAAATTTGTTTCCGGAGACAAATATGCAGGATTTTATGGTTGGCATTGTAAATGAAGTATATAACCAGTCGAAGACGGTCATTCCGATCACTGCGATTGTAGCACTGTGGTCAGCAGGTAAAGGAGTACTTGCGGTTAGTACAGGACTGAACTGTGCATATGAGCTTCGTGAGACACGAAATTATGTATTTTTAAGAATCCGGGCATCCATCTATACGATCCTGTTCATTGCAGCAATTGTGATGGCTCTGGTACTTTCTGTGTTTGGTAATAATATCAGTATTTTTATATATCACAAAATTCCGTTTCTTGCGGAGACGACGGATATGATCATGCGTTTGAGAACAGTGATTTCATTTGTTGTTATGACTGGAATTTCGCTTCTGGTATATCACTTTTTGCCGAACCGAAAGCTTCCGTTCCGGGATTTGATTCTGGGATCTATTTTCTGTTCTCTGGGATGGCTGGTGATCTCGTTTGTTTTTTCAATGTATCTGACAATCTTCAAAGGATTTTCCGGTCTGTACGGAAGTATGACGGCGATCATTCTTGTGATGCTGTGGCTGTATTTTTGTATGTATGTGATGCTGCTGGGAGGGCTTATTAACTGTATCTGGGTAGATGCAAAGCGGGATATCCTGGAAAAGGATTAGTTCTGCAAAAAGCAGCATCCAGGTTCCGGAATATGATTTTGCGTAGATAAACGGTGAATCTATCAGATAAAACCGCTTGACATAAAAAAATCATATGTTACAATAATTAAGTATATGACATATAATAAAAGCAATGACCGTGTAAGTAGTGAACTGTTTTCCGACAGAGAAGGAGAATCCCCGGCTGTAAGTTCTCCCCGGTTCAGGCAGGAAACGAATTTCCCACGTGAGCTGCGTTTTTGAAAATAAAGTAGAAAACGACGTCCCTGCACGTTACGCAGTCCGAGTGCCTGTTATTCAAATAGCAGGAAACAGGGTGGTACCGCGATTTATCTCGTCCCTTTTTAGGGGCGATTTTTTTATATATTAGGAAAGTGTTCTTTCCTAATATATAAAAACGCTCCGCGAGGATGTGCACTGCGGCGTATAAGGAAGATGTCACAAGCGATCGCCGCAGGTGCCAGAATGTGCCAAGGCACATTCTTTTTTCTTCCACAGGAAATTTTATTTCCTGTTATAGTCGCAAATGAATAGCCAAAACAAGTTTTAAGGAGGATATCATGAAAGAAAGACTTGAGAGCATCAAACAGGAAGCCATTAAGCAGATCCAGGCTTCTGATGTACCGGAGAAATTAAATGATGTACGTGTCAAATTCCTTGGTAAAAAAGGAGAACTGACAGCCGTATTAAAAGGAATGAAAGATGTAGCTCCGGAAGAACGTCCGAAGGTAGGACAGCTTGTGAATGAGACAAGAGCTGCTATCGAAGAACTTCTTGATGAGACAAAGAAGAAAATGGATGCTGCAATCCGTGAAGAAAAATTAAAACAGGAAGTTATTGACGTAACACTTCCTTCCAAGAAAAATACAGTAGGTCATCGTCATCCGAATACGATCGCTCTGGAAGAAGTAGAGCGTATCTTCATCGGTATGGGATACGAAGTTGTGGAAGGACCGGAAGTAGAATATGACCTTTACAACTTTGAAAAACTGAATATTCCTGCAGATCATCCGGCAAAAGATGAACAGGATACATTCTATATCAACAAAGACATCGTGCTTCGTACCCAGACATCACCGGTTCAGGCACGTGTGATGGAACAGGGCAAGCTCCCGATCCGTATGATCGCACCGGGACGAGTATTCCGTTCTGACGAAGTGGATGCAACCCATTCACCATCCTTCCATCAGATCGAAGGACTGGTAATCGATAAAAATATTTCCTTTGCTGACTTAAAGGGAACTCTGGAAGTATTTGCAAAAGAACTTTTCGGACCGGATACCAAGACAAAATTCCGTCCGCATCATTTCCCATTCACAGAGCCAAGTGCAGAAGTAGACGTATCATGCTTCAAGTGTGGCGGAAAAGGCTGCCGTTTCTGTAAAGGATCAGGATGGATTGAAATCCTCGGCTGTGGTATGGTTCACCCACACGTACTCGAAATGTGCGGAATCGATCCGGAAGAATACACTGGATTTGCATTCGGAGTAGGACTTGAAAGGATCGCCCTTCTCAAATACGAGATCGACGACATGCGCCTCCTCTACGAGAACGATATCAGATTCCTGAAACAGTTCTAGTGAGCACGACAAAATCAGAGAGCAGTGCGAAGAGCTGTGGCAGCATCGAAAGATGCTGGATTTTGGAGACTGAATAAGAGAAATATATAAACAAATCAGAAGGAGATATAAAATGGATACTTCATTATCATGGATTAAAGCGTATGTTCCGGATCTTGACGTAACAGCGCAGGAATATACAGATGCAATGACTCTTTCCGGAACAAAAGTAGAAGGTTTTACAAAGCTGGATGCTGATCTGGACAAGATCGTAGTAGGACAGATTGAGAAAATTGAAAAACATCCGGATGCAGATAAACTGATCATCTGCCAGGTAAATGTAGGAACAGAGACGGTGCAGATTGTTACAGGTGCTCCGAACGTAAAAGAAGGAGACAAGGTACCGGTTGTTCTGGATGGCGGACGCGTTGCGGGCGGACATGAGCCTGGGCAGAGAGTAGAAGGCGGAATCAAGATCAAAAAAGGAAAACTCCGTGGAGTCGATAGCTACGGAATGATGTGTTCGATCGAAGAACTTGGTTCAGACAGAAATATGTATCCGGAAGCACCGGAATATGGAATCTACATTTTTGATGATGACGCAGTTGTCGGAGAAAGTGCAGTAAAGGCACTCGGACTGGATGATGTCGTATTTGAATACGAGATCACCTCCAACCGTGTAGACTGCTTCAGCGTGGTTGGTATCGCAAGAGAAGTTGCAGCTACATTCCACAAAGAATTCAAGCCACCGGTTGTAACATCAACCGGAAATGATGAAGATGTCAATGATTACATCAAAGTAAAAGTAGAAAATACAGACCTTTGCCCACGTTACTGTGCAAGAGTCGTAAAAAATATCAAGATCGGACCTTCACCGAAATGGATGCAGAGAAGACTTTCTTCCGTAGGAATCCGTCCGATCAACAACCTTGTTGATATCACAAACTATGTAATGGAAGAATACGGACAGCCAATGCATGCTTATGATCTGGATACTATCGCAGGTCATCAGATCATCGTCCGCAATGCCCATAAAGGAGAAAAATTCGTAACACTGGATGGTCAGGAAAGAGAAATGGATGATTCTGTTCTGATGATCTGTGATGGCGAAAAAGCGGTAGGTATTGCCGGAATCATGGGTGGCGAAAATTCCATGATCACTGACAATGTACAGACCATGTTATTTGAAGCTGCATGCTTCGATGGAACCAACATCCGTAAATCCAGCAAGAAAGTCGGACTTCGTACCGATGCATCCGGTAAATTTGAAAAGGGACTGGATCCGAATAATGCAGAGGATGCAATCAACCGTGCCTGCCAGCTGATTGAAGAAATGGGAGCCGGTGAAGTTGTCGGAGGAATGGTTGATGTATACAGCAAGAAAAAAGAACCTGTACGTGTACCATTTGATGCCGACAAGATCAATGCACTTCTCGGAACAGACATCCCGGAAGAAGATATGATCAAATATTTTGAAAAGATCGACCTGGAATATGATGCAGAAGCAAAAGAAGTGATCGCACCAACCTTCCGTCATGACTTATTCCGTATCGCCGATCTTGCGGAGGAAGTAGCAAGATTCTACGGATATGATAATATCCCGACTACACTGCCTACAGGTGAAGCTACAACTGGTAAGCTTTCTTTCAAGCTTCGTGTGGAAGAAGTAGCAAGAAATATTGCAGAATTCTGTGGATTCAGTCAGGGAATGACTTATTCATTTGAAAGCCCGAAGGTATTTGACAAGCTCCTCCTCGACAAGGATGATCCGATGCGTCAGGCAATCCAGATCATGAACCCGCTTGGAGAAGATTACAGTGTCATGCGTACAACATCTCTGAATGGTATGCTGACATCTCTTGCAACAAACTACAACAGAAGAAATAAAAATGTCCGTCTGTACGAGCTTGGAAATATTTATCTTCCAAAGGCACTTCCACTGACAGAACTGCCGGACGAAAGAATGCAGTTTACACTTGGAATGTACGGAGATGGAGACTTCTTCAGTATGAAAGGTGTTGTAGAAGAGTTCTTTGAAAAAGTCGGACTTCATAAGAAAGAAACCTATGATCCAAATGCAGGAAAGAACTTCCTTCATCCGGGACGTCAGGCAAACATCGTTTACGATGGAAAGGTTGTCGGATACATGGGTGAGGTTCATCCGGAAGTTGCTGATATCTATGGAATCGGTGAAAGAGCATACGTTGCTGTCATTGATATGCCACAGATCACAGAGCTTGCAACATTTGACAGAAAGTACGAAGGAATTGCAAAATACCCGGCAGTCAGCCGTGATATCAGTATGGTA
This sequence comes from Coprococcus sp. AM11-30B, assembly GCF_027674365.1. NCBI lineage: Bacteria > Bacillati > Bacillota > Clostridia > Lachnospirales > Lachnospiraceae > Coprococcus > Coprococcus sp. AM11-30B. The sequence continues at coordinate 7,561 of NZ_JAQDVB010000019.1, forward strand.
ATGCCAAAATCCATCCTGGTAGGACAGGTTGAAGAAGTGATCGAGAACAAGGGTGGCGCTTATCTGGAAAGCTATAAGCTGTTTGATATCTATGAAGGCGCTCAGATCAAGGCAGGCTTCAAGTCTGTTGCTTACTCTATCACATTCCGTGCAAAAGATAAGACTCTGGAAGAAGCTGACATTTCAGCTGCTATGAACCGTATCTTAAAGGCACTGGAGGAAATGGGTATCGAGCTTCGTAAGTAGGCGAAAAGAGGTCAAAAGAATGAAACGACAGGATTTTTATTTTGATTTACCAGAAGAGCTGATCGCGCAGGATCCGCTTGAAGACAGATCCAGTTCCAGACTGCTTGTTCTTGATAAAAAAACCGGTGCAACCAGTCATCACATTTTCCGTGAGATCAAAGATTATCTCAAACCGGGAGACTGCCTTGTGATCAATGATACCAAGGTTATCCCGGCAAGACTGATCGGTGAAAAAGAAGGAACCGGCGGAAAAGTCGAAGTTCTTCTTTTAAAACGAAAAGGAAATGATGTCTGGGAAACACTTGTAAAACCAGGAAAGAAGATGAAACCCGGAGCAAGAGTCAGCTTCGGGGACGGTCTTCTGAAAGGGGAAGTTCTGGAGGTTGTAGAGGAAGGAAACCGTCTGATCCATTTTGAATACGAAGGAATTTTTGAAGAGATTCTGGATCAGCTTGGACAGATGCCGCTTCCGCCTTACATCACCCACCAGCTGGAGGACAAGAATCGTTACCAGACCGTGTATGCAAAGCATTCCGGATCTGCGGCTGCTCCGACGGCAGGACTGCATTTTACACCGGAGCTTCTGGAAGAAATCAAAGCAGAAGGTGTGGAGATTGCGCATGTAACGCTTCATGTCGGACTTGGAACTTTCCGTCCGGTAAAAGCGGATGATATTCTGGATCACCATATGCATTCGGAATTCTACCGGATCGAGGCATCTGAGGCAGAAAAGATCAACCGTGCAAAAGAGAGCGGACACCGGGTGATCTGCGTCGGAACGACAAGCTGCCGGACCGTAGAATCTGCGGCTGATGAAAACGGAAAGTTAAAAGAGTGCAGTGGATGGACAGAGATTTTCATCTATCCGGGCTATAAATTCAAGGTACTGGACTGCCTGATCACGAACTTCCATTTACCGGAGTCAACGCTGATCATGCTGGTAAGTGCGCTTGCCGGAAGAGAGCATGTGCTTGCGGCATATGAAGAAGCAGTTAAAGAGAGATATCGATTCTTCAGCTTTGGGGATGCGATGTTTATAGAATAGACGCAGAATCTGACAAATGTGAGGTTATGTCAGGGAACAGGAAATCATAAGATATTAACCGGAGAACGAGATTGTTCAAGTCATGTACAACTTTGAAAAATCTTGTTCTCCGTTTTTTGTATAGGTTGGAAACGATTGAGTTTAAAATTCTTATTGAATGAATGTCTATAGAGAATGTTGTTTTATCCGGCTGAGATAAACAGAACAGATTTGCCGATTCTGCAAAAATATAGTAAGATGGTGTAAGTGCCAAAAGCATGAATGGTATAGTAATGGAGAAATCTGGGCACATACTAAGACGAAAAGGTTATAAAAACAAGATTGCAAAAGGAGACAGAAGATGGACTACGCAGAATATATCAGAGAAAGAAACGAAAAAAATAACTTTGGGAAATAAAGTCAGGTGGATATTCGTAATTTGTTTTGCTTTTTGATTTGGTTAAAAAGCGGACAGAAATGCATTGAGAATTGAGGAGTAGCAGAAAATGGGCATATTTGAGGAGGCAGCAATTTTCCGGGGCGTCACGAAGGAGGACGCCAGACAGATGCTGAACTGTCTGAATCCGGTAGAAAAGACTTATAAAAAAGATGAAATCATTTACCATGCCGGGGATGAGGTTACTTCGATGGGCGTGGTTCTTGCCGGCAGCGTGTTCATTGAGAATGATGATATCTGGGGGAATCACAGCATTCTGGACCGGGCCGGAAGAGGCGAGATTTTTGCAGAAACATATGCAGCGATTCCGGGGCAGAAGCTGATGGTCAATGTAGTTGCGGCAGAAGAGGCAAGAATTTTGTTTCTTGATGTGGGAAGGATACTGAAAGTCTGTTCCAATTCGTGTGTGTTTCATCATACGTTAATTGAAAATCTGCTGAAGCTTTCCGCAGAGAAGAATCTCCGTCTGTCGAAACGGATTTTTCATATTTCATCAAAATCGATCCGGGGAAGACTGCTGTCGTATTTGTCTTATCAGGCTATGGAAAACGGGAAGAAAGAATTTGATATCCCGTTCAACCGGCAGCAGCTTGCAGATTATCTGAATGTAGACAGGTCCGCGATGTCAAATGAGCTTGGGAAGATGCAGAAAGATAGGCTGATCGAAGTAGACAGGAAACATTTCCGTATTCTTGACGAAACGGAAATATGAATGGATAAATAATGGAAATAAAACGGATACAGCAGTGAGAAACTGTATGTGGGTTAGGATAAAAGAAAACCATTGCAGGAGAGATGTGATTTCATCAGATCCTGTAATGGTTTTTTGTATACGATGAGTCAAGTATAAATTTGTGGAATTTATCTTTCCAGTCCGTGTATCCAGTCTGACTTTAGGAAATAAATCAGAAAAGCAATGGAACTGAGCGCCCAGGTCATCGGGTAAGCCCAGAAGATCATCTGAATGGACGGGATGAATTTTAAAATAATTACGATATAGGTAACGCGGATCAGACACCAGCATACCAGCATGACATACATCGGGACTGTGGATTTACCGGCTCCGCGCATGATTCCTGCCATACAGTGTGAAAAAGCAAGCAGGAAGTAGAAAAAGGTGTCCGTGTGTGCCTGCATGGCTCCGTAGTGGATAACCTCTGCGGTGGAACTGAAAGCAGACAGAAGCTGTGGAGCGGTAAAATGCACGCAGATACCGATCAGCTCAGAGATCGTAAGAGAGCAGATCACACCGAATACAGCACCCTTTTTAGCACGGTCATATTCTTTTGCTCCCAGATTCTGACTGATAAAAGTAGTAAGTGCCAGAGCAAAACAGGTGATCGGAAGGAACCCAAATCCCTGGATCTTCATATAAGCCCCACATCCGGCAACCGCCATTTCCCCAAACTGGTTGATATTTGCCTGGACGAATACATTTGCCAGGGAAATGATCGAGTTCTGGAGTCCTGCTGGCAGACCATAAGAAATGATCTGGCGGAGCATATAGGAATCCAGATTGATCCGGTTCAGATGAAGCCGAAACTCCTCCGGACTGTGAAGCAGCTGTACCATACAGAGAATAGCACTTAAAAACTGTGAAATGACAGTTGCAAAAGCGGCAGCACCTACACCAAATCCAAGACCTGCGATCAGTACAAGGTCAAGAATGATATTCGTTACCGAAGAAACGATTAAGTAGATCAGAGGATGGGTACTGTCACCGACGGACTGCAGAATGCCGACAAAGAAGTTGTACATGACAAAGGCAAGTGAGCCGGTAAAGTAGATCCGGAAATAAGTAATTGAGTTTGGAAGTACCGCCTCCGGTGTTCCCATAAGTACCAGGATCTGTGGTGCGGCAATGATACCGACAATGGTAAGGATCACGCCGCAGATCAGTCCGAAGCCAACGGTTGTATGGATGGATTTTTGCAGATTCGGAATGTCTCTGGCACCGTAATATTTGGCGACGATGACACCGGATCCGATGGCGATTCCATTAAAAAGACCGACCATAAGAAAGATCAGATTACCGGAAGAGCTGACAGCGGCAAGCGCAGAGCTTCCAAGAAAATTTCCAACGATCAGAGAGTCGGCGGTGTTATATAGCTGCTGAAAAAGGTTTCCCCAGAAAAGCGGGATCGCAAAAGCAACGATACGCTTCCAGATGGAGCCTTCTGTCATCAGTTTTGCAGAAGATTTTGACATAGAATATTTCCCCCGTTTCTTAAGTCATTACTTTTAAGTATAAGGTGCGGCAGAGGGAAAGTCAATGAAAATGAGGTTCGGTAAAAATGCATGTTATCCTTCATGAAAACGCGAAAGAAACTGTTTTGTTCTCTCTTCACTTGGATTTTCAAACACCTGGCGCGGATCACCCTGTTCAACGATGCGTCCATCGTCCATAAAGATCACATGATCGGCAACGTCACGGGCAAATGCCATTTCATGTGTTACAATGATCATGGTTGTATTCTGATCGGCCAGCTCGCGGATGACCTTCAGTACCTCACCGGTGAGCTCCGGATCCAGTGCAGAGGTCGGTTCGTCAAAGCACAGGATGTCCGGCTGCAGGGCAAGAGCTCTTGCAATGGCAACGCGCTGACACTGTCCGCCGGAAAGCTGATGCGGATAATTGTCCATCCGGTTATCCAACCCCATCTGTGTCAGAAGAACCTTTGCCTGTACCTCGATGGCGGTCAGGATTTCACGTTTTCTTTCTTTAAAATCCGGCTGCTCTGTGGCGAGAAGCTTTTTGGCAAGCATTACATTTTCCAGAGCGGTATACTGCGGAAACAGATTAAAGTTCTGGAACACCAGACCAAAATGCAGTCGTTTTTTACGGATCACGGATTCCTGAGTGGTTGCCGGGACAGAGGCATCAAAAAGTGTTTCGCCATTTACCCGGATAATTCCGTTATCCGGATGTTCCAGAAAGTTCAGGCAGCGGAGAAGTGTTGTCTTTCCACTTCCGGAAGATCCGATGATGGAAACAGCCTGTCCTTTTTCCAGGTTAAATCCAACGTCTTTTAAGACAGGAGTCTTATTAAAAGATTTACTGATATGTTCTACTTCTAAGATTGGCATAAATATGAATTCTCCTTATCTGAAATATTCCAGTTTCTTTTCAAGGCGTCCGAGAAGAACGGTCAGGATACCATTGAAAATAAGATAATAAACAGCGGTAAAGAACAGCGGCCAGATGGCACCGGAGATGCCATGTGAGCCTTTCATAAATGCCTGTCCTGCCCAGATGATCTCCTGCAGCGCGATAATACGTGCAAGAGAAGTATCTTTTACCAGGGTGATGATCTCATTTGACATCGGTGGTACAATGCGTTTGATCATCTGAAGGAGTGTGATCTTGAAAAAGATCTGATGCTTTGTCATGCCAAGTACAAGACCGGCTTCTTTCTGCCCTTCCGGAACACCCTGGATTCCACCGCGGTAGATTTCTGAAAAATAGCAGGCGTAATTGATGATAAAAGATACGGCTGCTGCAAGGAAACGCCCTGCTTCACCACCACCCCAGATCGGGTTATGTAAGACCAGCCCGGGGAAATAGTAGATGATCAGAAGCTGGATCATCAGCGGGGTACCACGGATCACCCAGACGGTCAGTCTCGCAAGCCAGCTAAGAGGTTTGAAATGAGACATGGAACCAAAGGCAATGACCAGTCCGAGAGGAAGGGCACCGACCAGCGTCACAATAAATAATTTTAAAGTTTGTAAAAAGCCGACATTCAGTGCGGACACTACGACCGGCATTTGTTTCATAATCAGATCCATAAAAAGTTCCTGCCTTAAATATTATTTCTGCTCAATGATGGCATCCTGAACCCCATAGGTTTCAGCGCATTTCTTCATAGAACCATCATTGTAGCTTGTCTTGAAGAATTCGTTCAGTTTGTCTGCAAGGTCGGAACCTTTGCGGAATCCAACACCATATTTTTCGGTAGTAAGCTCAACGGTATGAGTCAGATTTTCGTATCCGGTACCTTTTCCGACCATGGCACCGGCCATCAGAAGGTCGATGACTGCAGCATCAGAGGTTCCGGCTGCAACTTCCATCAGGGCATCAGACTGTGAAGAAACTGCAGTGTAGTCATATCCTTCTCCGCTTACAGCTTTTTCTCCGGCACTTCCGGATTCAACTGCAAAAGAAAGATCCTTAAGACTGTCTTTGTCCTGATATTTGTCTGCTTTATCAGAAGGAACGACCACTACCTGCGCATTGTTACAGTAAGCGGATGTGCATGCCATTGCGCTGGTTACTTCATCAGTAAGTGTCATACCGTTCCATACACAGTCGATTGTTTTTCCATCAAGTTCCATGACTTTATTGTCCCAGTCAATTTCTACAAATTCGGCATCTACGCCAAGACTTTTTGCAAATGCTTTTGCCATATCAGCATCAAAACCGATCCATTCATCGTTATCATCTTTGTAATCCATTGGCTCAAAATCTGTGATTCCGACTACAAGAGTTCCTTTATCCTGAATATATTCTATATCACTTTCGGATGAGCTTTTTGAGTTGTCGGATTTTTTTGTGTCAGAGGAAGAACCTCCGCATGCTGCAAGGGATAATACCATTGCTGAAGTAAGTGCAAGTGCTGTTATTTTTTTCATAATAATCTCTCCTCATATACTTTCAAAAAATGTCACGTCACTATATTATCAATCTACCACACTAAAGTCAACCAAAACTTGCTATTTACTTTCTTTTTTGATAAAGATACAATAAGAAATACAGGAATTACTGTAGAAAGAGTAGAACAGAGGAATATAAATATATGGAAACAAATGAGATTATTGTTCACCATGCGACGGAGAATAACCTGAAAAATGTATCTATCCGGATACCAAAGCATCAGATCACAGTATTTACCGGAGTATCAGGTTCCGGGAAATCTTCGCTGGTTCTGGATACTCTTGCGGCGCAGTCGCGCAGGGAGTTAAACGATACTTTTCCAAGCTTTGTACAGCAGTATCTTCCAAAATACGGAAGACCGCATGTGGAACGGATCGAGAATCTACCGGCAGCAATTGTGATCAATCAGAAAAAGCCGTCGCCGAATCAGCGGTCGACGGTTGGAACTTATACGGATACCTATACCCTTCTGAGGCTTTTATTTTCCAGAGTGGGACAGCCTTTTGTCGGTTATTCGGACAGCTTTTCATTCAATCATCCACAGGGATGCTGCCTGCGGTGTAACGGACTTGGAGAAGTGACAGATCTGGATGTGCATAAGCTGGTGGATTTTGATAAATGTCTGAATGATGACGGGGTGATCCATTATGTGGCATTTGAGCCGGGGCAGTGGAGATGGATCCGCTATGCAAACAGTGGATTGTTTGATCTGAATAAGAAGATTAAAGACTATTCCGAAGAAGAATTGGAACTGTTTTTGTATTCACCGCAGATACGTCTTAAGAATCCACCGGAAGGATGGCCGAAAACTGCGAAATACGAAGGTCTTGTGCATCGGATGTACCGCAGTGTCCTAAATTCGGAAGAAGGAAAACTTCACAGGGAGTTATTGGATCCAATCACCAGTCATGGAGTTTGTCCGGAGTGTAATGGGGCAAGATTGAATCAGAAGGTGTTGTCCTGCAAAATTGACGGGAAAAATATTGCTGATGTAATAAAACTTCCATTATCCGAGCTGCGTGCGTGGATTGACCAAATAGAAGATCCGCTTGCAAAAGATATTCAGGATACACTGCATACCAAACTGTCTGCACTTATAGATATCGGACTGGGATATCTGTCTCTGGACAGAGGGTTATCTACTTTATCTGGTGGAGAGATCCAGAGATGCAAGATTGCAAAATGCCTGAATTCCTCGCTTTCTGATTTGTTGTATATTCTGGATGAACCGAGTGCAGGGCTTCATAATCATGATATTGAGCGGATGCGCCGTGCACTGGAAAAATTGAGAGATGGTGGAAATACGGTTGTTCTGGTGGAGCATCACCGGAAAATGATCGAGATGGCCGATCACATTGTGGAAATGGGTCCGGAACCGGGAATGGCTGGTGGAAGAGTTTTATTTGAAGGCAGTTATAAGGAACTTTTAAAGAGTGATACGCCGACCGGAGAAGAGATGCGGCTTACTACTTCTCTAAAAGCAAAGACAAGGGAAGCGAAAGGAATATGGCGGATGGAGCATATCCATCTTCACAATCTGAAGGACATTACCATCGAATTTCCAATAGGAAATCTGGTTGTGATCGCTGGTGTTGCCGGATCCGGAAAAAGTTCTCTGATGGAAAGCTTTTACCGCAGTATGGGAGAGGATGTGGTGTTTGTAAGCCAGCGCGCTGCAGGTGCAAGTCTCAGATCCACTCCGGCGACCTATCTGGGAGTCGCAGATGAAATCCGGAAAATATTTGCAAAGCGGTGCGGTCAGAAGGCATCTTTGTTTTCTTTTAACGGCGCAGGAAAGTGTCCGGCATGTAAGGGAAAAGGAGTGATCGTATCGGATATGGCATTTATGGATGACATCGAGACGACCTGTGATGTGTGTAAAGGACTTCGGTATTCAAAAGAAGTTTTGCAATACGAAGTAGATAGAAAGAATATTGCGGAAGTGATGGATTTGACTGTTGCACAGGCAGGGGAATTCTTCAGGGGAACAAAGATCAGCGAAGCGCTGGAGCCTCTGGAAAAAGTAGGACTTTCTTATCTGCACCTGAATCAGGCACTTTCTACTTTATCCGGCGGAGAGTTGCAGCGAATGAAGTTTGCTTCCTATCTCGGAAGTAAAGACCGTATTTTCATTCTTGATGAGCCGACAAACGGATTGCATATCAAGAATATCCGAAGTCTGTTAAAGCTTCTGAACCAGATGGTGGATGAAGGGAATTCCATTTTTGTTATCGAACATAACATAGAATTTATCAAATCCGCTGATTATGTGGTAGAATTAGGACCAGAAGGCGGAGATGCAGGAGGAAGACTGCTGTTTGCCGGTACACCGTCTGAGATGAAAATGAGTGAGAAATCTGTCACGGCAGAATATGTATGATGTGAGTGTCAAAAGCAAATTTTGCCACTCACTGATGTAACCGGATTGCTCCATTGCTACGCAATTCACCTATTTATAATTATAAAAATTTACAGAAACAGAAATGTTTACCAAAAAGATAGAAGAAAAGGAGACGAACGCTATGAAACTAATGATTGCATCAGATATCCATGGATCCGCATATTATTGTCTGGAAATGCTGGATGCGATGAAAAAAGAATGCCCGGACAGACTGTTACTTCTGGGCGACATCCTGTATCATGGACCAAGAAATGATCTTCCGCTGGAATACGAACCAAAAAAGGTAATCAAAATGTTAAATGAAGTCAAAGAAAAATTATTCTGTGTACGCGGAAACTGTGACACAGAGGTAGACCAGATGGTACTGGATTTTCCGATCATGGCAGATTATGCAGTGATCCCGTGCGGCAACAGGATTATTTACGCCACTCACGGACACCATCATAACGTCATGACCCCAATCCCAATGCAGCCAGGAGATATTCTCCTCCACGGTCACACCCACGTACCGGCCTGGGAACCATTCGGAAATGAGAACCTCTACCTCAACCCAGGTTCCGTTTCCATCCCAAAAGAAAACAGCGCCCACAGTTACATGATCCTGGAAGACGGTATCGCGAAATGGAAAAACCTATACGGCGAAGTTTACCACGAACTGATGCTGTAGTTATTTTACTAAAGAACAAGAAAATATTGAACAAAATAAAACCCCATAAATTGTCGACATTCGCCAATGTACATCCGACAATTTATGTAATAAAATGAAACTAAGAAAAGCAAAGGAGAGCCTAATAACATGAGAGCTTACGAAAGATTTTTAAACTACGTTCCGGTATGGACAACCAGTGATGAGACAAGCGATACTGTCCCGTCAGCAGACAGAGAGCTGGTACTGGCAAGAATGCTTGTAGAAGAGATGAAAGGTCTTGGAATCGCAGATGCAAGAGTGGACGACAAAGGATATGTATATGGACACATCCCTGCAACTCCTGGATGCGAAGACAAGCCGTCGCTTGGTCTGGTTGCGCATATGGACACTGTGGCAGATGCATCAGGGGAAAATATAAAGCCACAAATCATTGAGAATTATGACGGGAAGGACGTTGTCCTGAAAGGTTCCGGAGATATTCTGAAAGTAGATGAGTTCCCGTACCTTGCAGAATTAAAGGGCAGAACTCTGATCACAACTGACGGAACCACACTTCTTGGGGCAGATGACAAGGCGGGTATCGCAGAGATTCTTACCGTGGCAGAAGAGATCATCAAAGAAGGACTTCCGCATGGAAAGATCTGCATCGGATTTACACCGGATGAAGAGATTGCAAGGGGAGCAAAGCATTTTGATGTAGAAGGTTTTGGTGCTGACTATGCTTACACTTTGGACGGTGATGAGGAAGGCGAGATTCAATTCGAGAACTTCAATGCATCGACTGCATTTATCACCATTCACGGTGTCAGCGTACATACGGGATCAGCAAAAGACGTGATGGTTAATTCACAGACCATTGCGACCGAGATCCACCAGATGCTTCCGGTAAATGAAAGACCGGAGACAACCGAAGGATATGAAGGATTCTATCATCTGGTCAGCGTGCAGGGAAATGTGACAACGACTAAGATGAAATATTTTATCCGTGATTTCGATCGCAGATCTTTTGACGCAAGAGCACAGAAACTTCGTGATATCGCAGAAGAGATGAATAAAAAGTACGGCGAAGGAAAAGTGGAAGTTGAGATTGTGGAATCTTATTACAACATGCGCGAAAAGATTGAACCGTGCATGCAGTTGATCGATTACGCAAAAGCAGCGATTGAGCATGCAGGTATTACACCAATCGTGTCACCGGTCCGTGGGGGAACAGACGGTGCAAGACTCAGCTTCAAAGGACTTCCGTGTCCGAATCTTGGAACGGGCGGACATGCATTCCATGGCGTATTTGAGCATATCACAGTAGAAGGAATGGATAAAGCAGTCCTTATTGTAAAAGACATCATTAGACAGTTTGCAGAATAAAGGGGAATTTAATAGAATTAAAGGAAATGTATGAAAATACGAGAGAGGTAAAATTATGTCTGATAATAAGAAAATCACAGTGGTTACGCTGGCATTTATGGCATTTTCAACAGTATGGGGATTTGGAAATGTATTGAACGGGTTCATCTATTTTAACGGAATTCAGGTAATACTAAGCTGGGTTATGATGTTTGTACTGTATTTTATTCCGTATTCACTGATGGTTGGGGAACTGGGATCGGCTTTTAAAAACAGCGGTGGCGGTGTAAACTCATGGGTTTACGATACAATAGGTCCGAAGGTAGCCTATTATGCAGGCTGGACCTACTGGGCATGCCATATTACGTACATTGCCAGCAAAGGAAGCGGAAGCCTGAAAGCCCTCAGCTGGGCAGTATTCCGTAACGCAGAGACTTATGATACATTCCCGACGATTGGCGTACAGATGGCAACACTGGGGGTATTCCTGATCGGATGTTTCATTGCGAGTAAAGGAATGAATCCGCTGAAAAAGCTGCTTTCTCTTGCCGGGACCAGTATGTTTGTAATGTCGATTTTATATATTATCATGATGCTTGCAGCACCGGCGATCAATCCGGGCGCAGACTATGTAACGATTGATTTCAGCCTGAAGAATCTGATTCCGAACTTTAATATCGGATATTTTTCATCGCTTTCAATCCTTGTATTTGCAGTCGGAGGATGTGAAAAAATTTCGCCTTATGTAAATAAAGTAGAAAATCCAAGCAAAGGCTTCCCGAAAGGAATCATTGCAATGACTGCTATGGTACTGGTATGCGCAATGCTGGGAACGATCGCGATGGGAAGAATGTTTGACCCGGTGGTAATTAACGCCAGTGAAGAATCTTTTAATTCTTATGCGGCAAATGGTTCTTACTGGGCATTCCAGAAACTGGGTGAGTACTATCACATTGGAGATACTTTCCTGATCATCTATGCACTCTGTAACCTGATCGGACAGTTTTCAATTCTGATCCTGAGTATCGATGCACCGTTGCGTATGCTTCTGGATAACGAAAAAACGGCACAGTATATTCCTTCAGGGCTTCGTAAAAAGAATAAATATGGTGCGTATTCCAATGGTATTAAACTGGTTTTGGTGCTTGCAGGGGCAATCATCGTAGTGCAGACCTTCCTTCCGGGAGCAGCAGCGGTTCTCCAGCAGCTTACCAGGCTGAATTCCGTATGTATGCCGCTTCGTTATACCTGGGTATTTGTGGCTTACATTGCGCTTCGTAAGGCATATGACCGGATTCCGGCAGAATACCGTTTTGTGAAAAATCAGAAGATCGCATACTTCTTCGGAGGATGGTGTTTATTTGTGACACTGATCTGTTGTATAATGGGAATGTATAACAAAGATCCATTTACCTTTGCAATGAATGTGATCACACCGGTAGTGCTGACTGCACTTGGAATTATCATGCCGAAGCTTGCCGAACGTGAACGTGCAAAAGAATCTGGAAAATAAAGGGCTGAAATGCCAGGAGGAACATTATGGATAACCAGACAATTAAAGAACTCACATCATTTATAAAGAACTCGCCGACTGCTTTCCATGCAGTAAAATCAATCCGGGATATTCTTACAAAAGAAGGATTTCAGGAGCTGAAAGAGTCGGAAAAATGGAAAATAGAAAAAGGCGGAAAATATTATGTGACCCGCAACCATTCCAGCATTCTTGCATTTAAAGTCGGAAACCAACTGGATGAGTACAGCTTTCATGTAACTGCGTCCCACAGTGACTCACCGACCTTTAAGATCAAAGAGAATGCAGAGATAGAGGTGAAGAAAAAATACACCGTTCTGAATACAGAAGGCTATGGCGGAATGATCTGCTCTACCTGGTTTGACCGTCCGTTATCGGTAGCAGGGCGCGTAATTGTAAAGACGGACAGTGGAATGGAGACCAGACTGGTCAAGGTAGAAAGAGATCTTCTGATGATTCCAAGTCTTGCAATCCATATGGACCGCGCAGTCAATGAAGGCCGTGCGATCAACAAACAGGTAGACATGCTTCCGGTTTTTGCTGGATCGGCAAAAGAACCGGGTGAGATGAAAAAACTGATCGCAGAAGAGCTTGGCGTAGAAGAAGAGAAGATTTATGGTATGGATCTGTTCCTGTATAACCGGATGGAGCCATCTGTATGGGGAAGAGAGAATGAATTCTTATCCTGCCCACAGCTGGATGATCTGCAGTGTGCGTTTGCGTCACTGAATGGTTTCCTAACAGGAGAAAATGAAAAGAATATCAATGTATTTGCCTGCTTTGACAATGAAGAGGTTGGATCAGGAACCAAGCAGGGAGCAGCATCGACACTGTTGTCGGATGTGCTTTGGCGAATCAACAAGGCACTGGGAAAGGATGAGGAAGATTTCTATCGTGCAGTTGCCGGAAGTTTTATGCTGAGCTGTGATAATGCACATGCAGTACACCCGAATTATCAGCAGAAGACGGATGTAAATAACTGTAACTATATGAACGAAGGAATCGTGATCAAATCTCATGCCGGTCAGAAATATACCAGTGATGCAGTAAGTATTGCGATTTTCAAGGCAATCTGTGAAAAGGCAGGTGTACCGGTGCAGTTTTTTGCCAACCGTTCGGATGCGGCAGGTGGAAGTACACTGGGAAATATTGCAATGGCGCAGGTATCCATGAATACCGTGGATATCGGACTTCCGCAGCTCGCAATGCATTCGGCTTATGAGACTTCCGGTGTAAAGGATACGGGTTATCTGATCGAGGCATCCAAAGAATTTTACAGCTGTCATATCAAGGCAGCAGGCGATGGTGTGTTTGAAATTGTATAAAGAAGTATTTGCAGGGAGTTCCGGAAGAACTCTCTGCAAGTTTTTTTGAATCTGGAAGAAGGCATATTTCGAGGAACGATAGAAAAATAAAATTCAGAGTGCATTCTAATTTTTTTATAGACAGGAAAGAAAATGTCCTGTTATAATAATTATGGTGTCAGATCACCGAAATGGCAGAGAATGAGTAACAAGGTTGGGTAAAAGGAATGGCAGAATTAATATATCGAACACTAAGAGAAAATATTGCAGATATTATCCGGAAGAGGATCATTTACCAGGAGCTGGAGCCGGGACAGAAGATTGTGGAACAGGATCTGGCAAAGGAATTTAAGACGAGCAGGGCTCCGATTCGTGAGGCACTTAGACAGCTGGAAAATGAAGAACTTATAGAATATGTAAGAAATGCAGGATGCTCTGTAAAAGAAATTACACTGGAAGAATCATTTGAAATTTACCTTATGCGGGCGAATTACGAAACCATGGCAGTGAAGCTGATGGGCGGAAACGTTCCGGAGGATACCATTTGCCGGATGGAAGAAGTGCTGGAAAAAATGAAAAAACTGGATGAAGAGCAGTTTGACCAGGTTTTTGTCTATGATAACCAGATGCATGGACTACTTGTAGAGATGACTGGTATGACAAGGCTCTATAAAGCATGGAAAGAGCTGAATTATGGAAATATTGTTACGGGCTTCAGCCTGAGCACGGATAAAAAGCGTGTGGTAGAAAGACAGTATCCGATTCATAAAGAACTGGTGGATGCCTGCAGGGAAAAGAACAAGGAGAAGATCTGTCAGGTTCTTTCCGAACATTACATGAGAACGATCCGAAGGCTTTTGAAAGAGCAGGGATTGTCGGAAGAGGATTCCAGATTTTCATTTGATTTTCTTGTCTAGGATACAGAGAGGAAAGGTTACAGTTTACATAGTAAATGGATAAATATTAATAATGAAGAGATGTGGATAGTAATATTCCACATCTCTTTTTGCTGTATTTTGTTGAATTATAACAAAAAAGGAGTGTAAGATATGAGCTGTATTGAAAAAGTGATGATGTTATGCTATATTACTTATAGAAAATAACGATTGTCGACAGTCGCCAAAAACAGAAAGGAATTAAAAAGTAATGGGAAAAGCACAGACTAATGAAAAACATCCAAAAGGCTTTTATGCCTGTTGTATCACGTTTATGTTTGAACGCCTGGCATTTTACGGAGCAAAGCCAATCTTGCTGTTATTCCTGATCACTGCAACTTTGCAGGGTGGTCTTGGTATTGAGCGAACAGATGCAGCAGTAATGGCAGCGAATCTGACAGCGTACACCTACATGGCACCGCTGATCGGAGGGATTATCTCTGACAGATGGCTGGGAGCGAGATATGCGATCTCTCTGGGATATATTATCATGGCAATCGGATATCTGGTAGGCTGGAAGGCAACAGGTCCGGGAATGGTCAATCTGATGATCATTCTTGTATCGATTGGAACCGGTCTTTTCAAAGGAAACTTAAATGCTCTGATCGGAAGACAATATCAAAACAAAGAGCTTCTGGATGCTGCATTTTCCATTCAGTATTCTTATGTAAATGTTGGGGCTTTCGTAGGTTCACTGCTTACCGGATTTTTGTATCTCCACTTATTTAAAAAAGGCGATGTGCTTGGATTCCGTCAGTGCTTCTTTGTGGCATCGATCTGGTGCATCGTTGGTCTGGCATGGTTTGTGCTGAACTGGAAAAACCTTCAGGGACAGGGTGTGAAACCATTCAAGTATCTTACGGATGAGAATGGAAATGTGATCGGGTCTAACGAAAAGAAAGAAGATGGGAAGAACGATAAGCAGCCGCTTACAAAATTGGAAAGAAACCGTATGATAGCGATCATTCTTGTATCGGCACTCTCTGTTATCTTCTGGCTGTTCTACTATCAGCAGGATCTTGCGCTTGTCATTTATATGACTGATTATGTGAAGATGAGTATTGGCTCTTTTGACATTCCGCCGTCATGGGTTACTACTACATGGAACGGACTTTTGTGTGTCGTTCTTGGTGGTGTGATGGCAGCCATCTGGAAGAAACTTGCCGAGCGTCCGCAGGGCGATATGAATATGTTTAAGAAAGTAGCACTTGGCTTCCTTTTTGTAGGACTTGCGTTTGGAGTAATGGTTGTTTGTGAACTGGTTCGCGGAGTTGGCGCAGATGTTTCTGTAAAAGCAAGCGTTTTCTGGCCATTCCTGTTTGTAACGGTTATTACAATCGGAGAGATGTGTTTCTCACCGCTGCGTAATGCATTTGTAAGTAAGTATGCGCCGAAGAAATATCTCTCACTTTTGATGGGGGTTATCGCAATTTCTACATTTGGCGCAAACAAGTTAAGCCCGTTTGTACAGGCATTTATTGAAAAATTTGATGTGTTCCCTGTATTTGTTGGAATCACAGTCATTATGTTAGTATTTACAGCACTTATCTTCCTGGCTAACAAGAAGCTGAACAGCCTTGTTGAAGGGAAAGAAGAAGCTTAAATGATTCTGCCAAAAAGAGAAAAAAGAAGTCCGGTGATCGAAGGAAAGATCACCGGATTTTCTTTTAACCGAGCATTTCGATAAATGCCCCGAGTCTTGTATTGATCTGTGCCTGGTCACCAGAAGAATAGTCTGTATTGATCGCAATATACGGAAGTCCTTTTTCTTTGGTGACAAAGGTGTGAATCGCATCGGACTCAATGGCAAAGGTATGACATGCCTGCAGAAGGACCTCAACGACACCATCTACCTGATATTCATCAATCTGGGCATCAAGCGCCTCGAGACGTCCCGGGTTCGGACTCATGACCGAACAGTTTACACGAAGATATTTTTCGGCGATTGCAGTGATTGGATCCTTTGTCTCATCAATCGGATCTTTTTTCTCACGTGGACCGCAACAGTTCTCAAAGCCGACAACATCTGCTCCGAGTTCTTCAATCTGGCGTACAATTTTGTCGATCACGCCGGTGGTCGGACATCCGGTAATGAGAACTCTCGGACGGGATGGTTTGCCTTTATATTCTTTTTCATAAAGCTCTTTAAGCTCAGCGGTACGGTGTTCCAGGTATTTGATTTTTTCTTCCAGATCAACCGTGAATTCGTTCGAGGAAATAACCGTATTGATCTCATAACCGGTAATCGGAGTCGGTTTTAAGCGTCCAATCTCAAAGAAGTCAAGGACGGCCTTGCGTTCCCGGTTGCGAAGATGGATTGCTTTGCGGATCTGCTCATCTGTGATCCTTATGTGATAGAAATCCTCCAGATCTTCTTTGACGCTGATTACCTCCTGTTTCCAGAATTCCAGCGCACCGCGGCCTGTTTTTCCTGGCGGAAGCTGCATAATATGGCAGTGTTTAAGCTCAGACATCAGTTCATACATTTTCTTTTTTCCATCGCAGGTTGTCTCTGCGAGTACCATGTCTGAAAAATAGAAGAATGGACAACGGTCAGCGAGGGCGGCACCGTAGCTTGCCTTGATCAGAGGACAAAGGTTCTGTGGCAGTCTGGTCTCTGCGATCGGGATATTGTCATCTCCGATCCCGCAAAGTACAACTGCAGCTGCGTCTGCAGCTTCAATCAGTTCCCATGGGGTGTAGGTACAGAAAACTCCGACAATTCTGCGCCCGGACTCCTTCAGCTCTTTCATTTTCAGAAAAGCATTCTTTCTTGCTTCCGGATAGGTTTCAAAATCTTCCGGTAATTTTAAATTGGTCATTTTCAGATCTCCTTTTTTATAACTGATAGTTTTATCATAAGTGTTTTTAAACGAGATGTATAATTGATATTTTTTATAAAAAAGGAAATTTAAAGATGTTTTCAATGGAAATTCTTAAGAATTCATGATGCCAGGAGGATAGCATTGTGATTGGATTCAAAATAAGGTATATTGAAAACAGGAACGTAAAGTAGAATGAAAAGAAAAGGAGAACATTTATGGGGGCATTGATTCATATAGAAAATATGAAGAAAATCTACAATCCGGGTGAGAATGAAGTTCGTGCGCTTGACGGGATCGATCTGGATATCGAAAAAGGAGACCTGGTTGCGATTGTGGGACATTCAGGATCGGGGAAATCAACGCTGATGAATATGCTTGGCTGTCTGGATACACCGACTTCCGGCAAGTATGTTCTGGACGGGCAGGATGTGGCGAGTATGACAGATAATCAGCTTGCAGATGTGCGGAATAAAGAGATCGGTTTCATTTTCCAGGGATTCAACCTGATCAGTAATCTGGATGCAGTTGGAAACGTAGAGCTTCCGCTGGTATACCGCGGGGTGTCAAAAAATGAGAGGAAGCAACTTGCGATGGAAGCCCTGAAAAGTGTCGGTCTGGAAGACCGGATGAAGCATAAGCCGAATGAAATGTCCGGAGGACAGCAGCAGAGAGTTGCGGTGGCAAGAGCGGTTGCCGCAAAACCGCCAATCATTCTCGCCGATGAGCCGACCGGCAATCTGGATACGAAGTCAACACAGGAGATCATGGAAATCCTGAAAGAACTGCACAGGTCAGGCAGAACGGTTATTATCATCACACATGATGAAGAGATTGCCAGTCAGGCACACCGGGTGATCCGGATACTGGATGGCAGGATTGAAGAAGATTATTGTAACAGGTAATGCACAAAGTTAAAGTTCGTTTTGGATTTCAACTAATTTTTTAAAATCTTTTAAAATGCAACATTTTCGTTTACCTTTCCAGATAAATGCGGTAAAATAAAAGAAAAAGGAATCTGGAATCAAAAGCCAGATAAGACAGGAGGGTTTTTGTATGAAGATGATTATGGCGATCCTGCATAAGGATGATGAACTGGAGACGATAGAGGAACTGAATATTGCCGGATACATGGTAACAAAGCTGGCTACAACCGGTGGATTTCTGAAGAAAAAGAGCACCACGATCATGGTTGTAGTGGATGATGAGAAGGTAGCAGAGGCACTGAAGATTATCAAGAAGAATTCTGGCGAAAGAAAGACGATCACTTATGCAAACCCGGCATTGATCTCAGGACAGAGCAGCATGAGCGCAGCACCGTCCGTTCCGATCAATGTGCAGGTAGGCGGAAGTACGATTTTTGTACTGAACGTGGAGCAGATGGAGAAATACTAAAGTTTATGGAAATTGTAATCTTGAGTTTTACAGATGCAGGCTGTCAGATGGCCTGTAAAGTCAGAGAGAATTTCATACAAAGCGGATACCGTGTCAAAGTGTATACTTTGACACGGTTTTGCAGATTATACGGATTTCATGCTTTTCCGGAAGATAAGAAAAGCTGGATAGGCAGCCTCTGGGGAGAGAAGGCTTTGTTTTTTATCGGGGCGGCAGGAATCGCAGTGCGGATGATCGCCCCTCATGTGAAAGACAAATTTACCGATTCGCCGGTTCTGGTGATGGATGAAAAAGGAAGCTATGTGATTCCGTTCCTGTCGGGACATGTGGGCGGAGCTGTAGAGCTTGCAAAGGAAATCGCGGAGAAAATAAATGCGCAGGCAGTACTTACTACAGCAACGGATGTAGAACAAAAGTTTGCAGTAGATGTATTTGCAAAAAGCAATGGTCTGGTACTGACAGACCGGAAAAAGGCAAAGGAGATTTCAGCTGTGGTTCTGGATGGGAATAAGATTGGACTTTACAGTGTATTTCCAGTAGAAGGAAAGTTTCCGGAGGAATTAAAGCTATGTGAAACAGAAGAGTTTCTCAGAAACTATCCATATGGAATCCGGATTGCAGGAAGAAGTGGTGAAAGGCGGGAAGAAGAGACGATTCTGGATCTTCCGCCGAAGAACCTGGTGCTGGGAATCGGATGTCGCAAAGGGATTTCCGAAGAAGAAATCCAAAGCGCGGTCAATGAGGCAAAAAAGATCCTTGGATTTACAGAAAAGGAAGTCATTGAGATCGACAGTATTGATTTGAAAAAAGAAGAAGCGGGATTACTTTCTTATGCGGCAAAGTGGAAGCTTCCATTTTACACGTTTTCAGCAGAAGAGTTGGGAAAGGTTAAATGTGTCAGCTCTCATTCGGAGTTTGTCAGGAAGGTCACAGGTGTGGACAATGTCTGTGAGCGGGCGGCGATCCTTGCAGCCGGCGAGGATGGCAGGCTTCTGATGCCGAAGCAGTGCATGAAACGGGTGACAATAGCAGTGGCAGAAAAGAAGGTAAGGATCAGAATATGAAGCGGATTTTAATATTTTCAGGGACAACAGAGGGAAGGCGGATTACGGAATTCCTGGATGGAAGAAATGTAAAAGTTTATGTCAGTGCCGCAACCGAATATGGAAAAGAATGTACCGGAGAGCATGAGAATGCGGAAGTCTTTTTTGGGCGTATGGATCAGAAGCAGATGACAGAGATGATAAAGGAAAAGCAGATCGATCTGGTGATCGATGCAACCCATCCATTCGCACAGCTTGTGACTGGGGAGATAAGGAGAGCCTGCGAAATCTCCGGTGTGCAGTATCTGCGTTGCCTGCGTGAGGAGATGGAAGCAGCGCCGGATGAAGCGGATAGGGTGATCTGGGCGCAGTCGGTTGAAGATGCGGTGGAATATCTGAAAAATACAGAAGGAAAGATCCTGATTACCACCGGAAGCAAGGAACTGATAAAATATACAAAGCTTACGGAGTATAAAGAGCGCTGCTTTGCAAGAGTCCTCTCTACGGAGCAGGCGGTTATGGAGTCGGTCGCGCTTGGTTTTGAAGGAAAGCATCTCATTGCAATGCAGGGACCATTTTCAAAGGAAATGAACGTGGCTACGATCCATCAGACAGGCGCGAAATACTTTGTGACCAAAGAATCGGGAAAAGCCGGAGGCTTTGGAGAAAAGGTACAGGCAGCAAAGGAAACAGGGGTAGTTCTTGTTGCGGTAGGAAGACCAAAAGAAACAGGGAGAACATTTTCAGAAGTCTGTAAATGGCTGGAAAAGAATCTGTAATAAAAGTTCAGAAAATAGTTGTGGGGAGATAAAGTCAGAGATCAGAAAGGCAGATGGGGAAGATGAATCTGACAGATTTGCATTATGTAGTTGAAATCGATAAGAGTGGGTCAATCTCAAAGGCGGCGAAGGAACTTTATGTGGCGCAGCCAAATCTTAGTAAAGCGATCAAGCATCTGGAGCGGGAATTTGGAATTTCTATCTTTGAGCGGTCGTCAAAGGGAGTTAAGGCGACAAGAGAAGGACAGAAATTTCTGGAGTATGCCAAAAGGATCCTTTACGAAATAGAGGAAATGAAAAGGGACTGCAGTGATCTTGGGAAAGAAAATCTCTCATTTAAGATTACTGTTCCGAGGGCAAGTTACATTTCCAGTGCATTTGCAGAGTTTATCGGAATGCAGAGCAAGGAAACGGCGATCAAAGCAGAATTTCAGGAAAACAGTTCTATGCATGCCATTGAAAATGTGTTGCAGAACGGGTATTCCATGGGAATCATCCGGTATCTGTGCGAGAATGAACCTTATTTTCAGTCGCTTCTTGATCTGAAAGGGCTGGATGCAGAACTTCTGGCAGAGCTTCCGTATATGATCTTAACTTCTGCGGATGGAGATCTTGCAAAGAGGGAGTTAAAGACAAGAGAAGAACTGGAAGATGGTGTGGAAATCCTGCATGGGGACTGGAAACTTCCGACCGGAGAATACACCGAGCTGAGTGAGAATGGAGAGTCGCTTCATCCACATAATAAAATTTATATTTTTGAAAGGGGAAGCCAGTTTGATATTTTGCGGGAAGTAAAAAACAGTTATATGTGGGTATCGCCAGTACCGGAAAAATTAAGGAAAAACTACAATCTGGTGCAGAAGCATGCCGGATTTTCCGGACAGATGATCCGGGATGTGCTGATCTACAAAAAGGGTTATCAGAAAAAATTGTACGAAAGAGAATTTATTGAGCATTTAAAAGAAACAATCCGTGAAATGATGTAAATGAGAGCAGAATGATATATCGGATCAAGATATATCCATTCTGCTCTTTTTGTGTATTTGATGAGCTGGGTACACATTTATCCGTCTATTCATAAATACTGATACTTTTGATTCTTGTATTATTATATATTGGAAAATATATAGCTATCATATATGAAATGTATAAACGAAAACTATAGATATATGTTATAATGTCATAAAAATGATAGAATAATAAGAAGGAAATGTACAATATGACGAAGGAGGAAATGGAATGTTAGATGCATCTTATTATCAGAAAACGGATGAGATCATTGCCATGCATACAAGGGAGGAACGCTCATTGATACCGATCATTCAGGATATTCAGGAGGAATACCGTTATCTTCCACCGGAACTGCTTACCTATGTAGCAAAACAGATCGGGATTACAGAGGCAAAAGCGTACAGTGTGGCAAGCTTTTATGAGAATTTTTCATTTGAACCGAAAGGAAAGTATGTGATCAAGGTCTGTGACGGAACAGCCTGTCATGTGCGTAAATCCATTCCGATCCTGGAAGCACTGTATAAAGAGCTGGGGTTAAATGAGCACAAGCATACATCAGACGATATGCTTTTTACAGTAGAGACTGTATCCTGTCTTGGAGCCTGTGGACTTGCACCTGCGATCACAGTTAATGATGAAGTACATCCGAAGATGTCACCGGAGAAGGTAATCAAACTTCTTGAAGAACTGAGAGGTGAAGAAAATGAAAATTGAAAACAGAACGGAACTGAAGGAATATCGTATTGAATGTCAGAAAAAACAATCGGCTGACTGTAGAGTACTGGTTTGCGGGGGAACCGGATGTCTGGCAAGTGGATCAGGCAAGATTTATGAAAAGTTAAAAGAACTGACAAAAGATCATACAGGGGTAGAAGTAAAGATCGGGGAAGAAATCGCACATACAAAGGTTATGAAGAGTGGATGTCATGGCTTCTGCGAGATGGGACCTCTGGTAAGAATTGAACCATATAATTATTTATATATTAAAGTAAAACTGGAAGACTGCGAAGAGATTTATAACGAAACAATCCTGGGTGGCAGACCGGTAGAGCGACTTCTCTACAAGATGGATGGAGTGACCTATCCGTCACAGGAAGAGATTCCGTTCTACGCAAAGCAGACCAGACTGGTACTGAAGAATTGCGGACATATCGACGCAGAGCATATTGGGGGTGCACTTGCAGTCGGTGCTTATGCCGGAATCGAAAAGGCACTCTTTGAGATGACACCGGAAGCAGTGATCCAGACAATCTATGATTCGAATCTGCGTGGACGTGGAGGTGCCGGATTCCGCACCGGCAGAAAGTGGCAGCAGGTTGCTTCCCAGAAAGAAAAGATCCGCTATGTGGTCTGCAATGGTGATGAAGGTGATCCGGGTGCATTTATGGACCGAAGTATCATGGAAGGTGATCCGCACCGTATGATCGAGGGCATGATGATCGCAGCATATGCAGTACAGGCACAGGAAGGCTATATCTATGTACGTGCAGAATATCCGCTTGCGATTGAAAGACTGAAGACAGCGATCAGCCAGGCAGAGGCAATCGGACTTTTAGGAGACAACATTCTTGGAACCAATTTCAGTTTCCATTTACATATCAACCGTGGTGCAGGTGCATTCGTCTGTGGAGAAGGCAGCGCACTGACGGCATCCATTGAAGGAAAACGTGGAATGCCGAGAGTAAAACCGCCACGTACAGTAGAGCAGGGATTATGGGCAAGACCAACTGTTCTTAATAACGTAGAAACCTATGCCAATGTTCCGATGATCGTAACAAATGGTGCAGACTGGTTCAAAGGAATCGGTACACCAGAGAGTCCCGGAACGAAAGCATTTGCACTGACTGGTAATGTAAGAAATACAGGACTGATCGAAGTACCAATGGGAATTACATTGCGCGAAGTTATTTATGACATCGGCGGTGGAATCCAGAATGACAAGAAATTCAAAGCAGTACAGATCGGTGGTCCGTCCGGTGGATGTCTGACCGAGGATCAGCTGGACAGTAAGATGGACTTTGATTCACTGGCGAAGATCGGGGCAATGATCGGTTCGGGCGGTCTGGTTATCATGGACGAGGATACCTGTATGGTAGAGGTTGCCAGATTCTTCATGAGTTTTACACAGAGAGAAAGCTGTGGAAAATGTGTTCCTTGCCGTGAAGGTACAAAGAGAATGCTTGAAATCCTGGAGCGTATTGTAGCAGGAAACGGAAAACCATCCGATATGGACGAGCTTCGTGAACTGGCAGATATGATTGAGAGTACGGCGCTTTGCGGACTTGGAAAGAGCGCACCGAAACCGGTTATCAGTACCATGAATGCATTTGAAGAGGAATATCTGGAACATATCAACGAGAAACGCTGCCGGACAGGTGTCTGTTCAAATCTGCGTAAATTCCAGATCGATCCGGAGATATGCAAGGGCTGCTCGAAGTGTGCAAGAAACTGTCCGGCAGGTGCAATTGAAGGCGTGTTGAAATCTCCTTATCATATCAATCAGGAGAAATGTATCAAGTGCGGAGCCTGCATGGAACAGTGTCCGTTTAAAGCAATTCATATCGAGAAATAGGAGGAATGAGTCATGGGATATATGACAATAGATGGAAGGAAGGTAGAGTTTACAGATGAGCCGAATGTACTTTCTGTCATCCGTAATGCAGATATAGATATACCGACACTCTGCTACCATTCAGAACTGTCTGTGTATGGAGCCTGTCGTTTGTGTACCGTAGAAGATGAGAGAGGAAAGACGTTTGCATCCTGTTCAGAACCGCCAAGAGATGGGATGGTCATTTACACGAATACTCCGCGTCTTATGAAATATCGTAAGATGATTCTGGAGCTTTTACTTGCTGCACATTGCAGAGACTGTACAACCTGTATCAAGAGTGGAGAATGTCAGCTTCAGGCGCTGGCACACCGTATGGGCGTCACAACCGTCCGATTTGAAAATACAAAAGAACAGTATCCACTGGATTTCAGTTCACCGTCAATCGTGCGTGACCCGAATAAATGTATTCTCTGTGGTGACTGTGTCCGTATGTGCGACAATGTACAGTCTGTTAATGCGATTGATTTTGCATACCGGGGAACAAAGGCTCTGGTAACACCGGCATTTAACAAAAAGATTGCAGAGACAGACTGCGTAAACTGTGGACAGTGCAGGGTTGTCTGTCCTACAGGTGCGATCAGTATCAATACCAATATCGAAGTGATCTGGGATCTTCTTGCAGATAAGAATACAAAGGTGATCGCACAGATCGCACCGGCAGTCCGGGTCGCAGTCGGCGATCAGTTCGGCCTTCCAAGAGGGGAAAATGTGATGGGAAAACTCGTCAATGTGTTGCACCGCCTTGGATTTGATGAAGTTTATGATACTTCTTATGGTGCAGACCTTACGGTGATCGAGGAATCTGAAGAGCTTCTTGAACGACTTGCATCCGGAGAAAATCTCCCATTATTTACATCCTGCTGTCCGGCATGGGTAAAATTCTGCGAGAACCGTTATCCGGATCTGGCAAAAAATCTGTCAACCTGCCGTTCACCGCAGCAGATGTTTGGTGCTGTGATCCGTGAATACTATAAGGATCCGGAAAAGAATGGTGGAAAGAGAATCGTTTCTGTATCGATCATGCCGTGTACTGCAAAGAAAGAAGAGATTTTAAGACCGGAATCTTCCACGAATGGAAAACAGGATATTGATTATGTACTGACTACAACAGAGCTGATTACAATGATCCGGAAATCCGGTATCCGCTTTGAAAATCTGGAGATCGAAGCATCCGATATGCCGTTTGGTATCGGATCTGGTGCAGGTGTGATCTTCGGAGTAACCGGTGGTGTGACAGAAGCCGTACTCAGGCGTCTTCGTGAAGGACATAACCGTGTGGAAATGGATAAGATCAAATTCAGTGGAGTTCGTGGAGAAGAAGGACTGAAAGAAGTAGAGTTTGATTACAACGGACGTACTATCCATGCAGCTGTTGTCAGTGGACTTGGAAATGCAGATGCGCTGATGAAGAAGATCCAGAAGGGCGAGGTACATTACGACTTTGTTGAGGTTATGGCATGCAGGCGCGGATGTATCATGGGTGGCGGACAGCCAGTCCCGGCAGGTCCGAGAAGCAGGATAGCCAGAAGCAAAGGCCTGTATGATACCGATATCAATACGCAGATTAAGAAGTCGAATGAGAATCCGCTGATCCTGTCATTATATGATGAACTTCTGAAAGGAAAGACCCACGAATTACTTCATCGTAATTTTGAGGCAGCGAAAAAATAAAATTGTACGAAAAAGAGTATAAGACAATGCAGTCGTCGATCTGGCGGCTGCATTGTCTTATTTCAGAGTATTTCCATACATTCACTGGCACTTTTTCTCATTTCGATCCCCTTCGCTTTCTATATATAAATGAAGTAGGTCATGAAATTATGATAAACATATAGTCATTAAGGTGTCGATTTTGAAACAAAAACTTCCGGGATTTTTAATGGAGAGTTTGGAAAAAATAGGGAAATAAACCAGGAAAGATGACTCTTGTCAAGAAGAAACATATCTGTTATAGTGAGTAAGAATAAATAAAGAAACTTTTTCAGTGCTAGGCAGAAGAATTTCTGGTCGGCTTAAAAGGGAATCAGGTGAAAGTCCTGAGCGATCCGGTCACTGTAAATGAGGAGTAAAGCGGCGGCATGCCATTGCATAAAAATGTGAGAAGGTGCAGCTTTGTTAGGATCCATAAGCCAGGAGACCTGCTGAAAGAGAGTAAATTGCTTCCGATGAAAGCGCGTTTACATACACAAAGAAATGATATCTTGCTTCATACAGAGTATGAAAGCAGGATTTTTGTGCTGCCATATATACAGAGAAGAGTTCCGGTGGCAGAGGGTGTAGGTGAAGTCTGCTTTCAGGAAAAAGGAAGCAGATTTTTTTTCATACGATGAGCCAGGTATAGATTTGTGCTTGCACAAGGATCTGAATTTGGCGAATGTACATCATCGAGTTGTCAAGCGACAGAAGATCAGGACATCAGGAGGAAGAGTTAGGTTATGAAGAGGAATTCAAAACAGTTTCTTGCACTTTTTATGGCAGTTGCAATGTCGGTTACACCGGTTTCTTATGCTTACGCTGAGGACAGTGCAGTAGCAGGAGTAGAAAATACAGAATCAGGTCAGCAGACCGTAGAAGTAGCGGACGGAAAAATAGGTGCGGCAGACGCAGCAGGTCAGCCGGCTGCAGAAGTGACTGGACAGGAAGAAGAAACGACTGCCGGACAGGGAACGGACGAGAAGCAGAAGAGTCAGGAAGAGCCGAAAGCAGAAGAAAATGCGGAAACAGGGAATGTAACTGAGGCAGAGAAGAAAGAAGCGGGCGAAGACGGAAAGAGCGAAGAGAAGGTTTCTGAGAGGCAGGATGTTAAAACAGAAGAAACTGCGCAAAATGCTGGAGAAGTGAGTACGCAGGAAG
Source organism: Coprococcus sp. AM11-30B (assembly GCF_027674365.1). Lineage (NCBI taxonomy): Bacteria > Bacillati > Bacillota > Clostridia > Lachnospirales > Lachnospiraceae > Coprococcus > Coprococcus sp. AM11-30B. The sequence goes on from NZ_JAQDVB010000019.1 coordinate 34,623, forward strand.
CGAAAAATGTTACCAGTGATTTTGCAATGTTTAAGCTTGGACCGTCTTCTGTTGTAAAAGAAAATGATCACCTGAAAGTTTCGATAGAAACAGAGAATACAACTTACAATAAAATTTATATTGGAAGTAAAGCTGATACAGTTGAACGGAAAGAAGAAAAGGCGATAGTTGGAACAGGAACAGGCAAAGGGTATTTATTTTCATTTGAACTTCCGCTGTCAGCAGATGGAACGGATGTTGCCTTTGTACCACATAGCCAAGAGAACGGTTGGGAGAGTAGGAAAGCAGACGGAGATTACACGCTTCATATCTCATCGTCAGCAGAAAATAAAAAAGACGACACAGAAAATCCTGAACAGGGAGGCAATTCAGGAGATAGCAAACCGGGAACCGGAAGTGGCGAAAACCAGAAACCAGGAAATGAGGACAAGAACGTACTGGATACTGGAAAGTATGTAGTAGATGTTGATGCAGCTTCAGCTAGTGGAATGTTTCGTGTAGTAAATTGCGTGCTGACATCTGTTGGTGGCAAGATGCAGGCAGATATTACACTTAGTGGAACAGGATATGATTATTTATACGTGGGAACCGCTAAGGATGCTGAAAAAGCTTTAAAAGATCAGTTAATTGCGCCTAAAGAAATTGTAGAAGGAAAATGTGTATTTACAGTGCCGGTGGAAAGCATGAATACTGGGATTCAGATTGCAGCACATGGGAAAAAAGGTGGTAAATGGTTTGATCGTACATTAACATTCAAGACAGAAGGAATGACCAAATATGTTCAGGTAAGTGATGGTTCTTATAAAGCAAACGTAACTTCAAGTTCATCCATGTTTAAAGTTACGGATTGCATCTTAACATCAAAAAATGGGGAGATGACTGCAAAAATTACACTCAGTGGTACAGGATATGATTATCTGTATGTAGGAACAAGTGCAGAAGCAGCACTTGCAGATAAGTCCAAGTGGATTCCTTATGTTGTGGACAAAAATGGTATGTATACCTATACGATTCCGGTTTCTTTATTAGACACAGGAATTTCAGTGGCAGCATTTTCTCATAAAAAGCAAATATGGTATGACCGTACCTTGACATTCGCCTCAGCAGGCATGAAGAATCTGAATAATAGCAATTCCACAAATGGAACTACTGGAAATAATGGCAACACCAACCAGGGAAATAACACCAGCCAGAACACCAACTTTGGAACCGGCACCACTTCCGGAGGCACAGGCACAAACCAGACCCCGGACAAAGAATCCAAATACGAGGCAGATTTAAATGGTGGAACTGCCCGTGTAAACAGTGCAACAACACTTGCAGACGGTGTCTATACACCGGATAAATTTTCCTGGTCAGGTGGAACCGGAAAGGTCAGCATCAGTTGTACCAAGATTACCGTGACAGGCGGTCAGGCATATGCTACCATTGTATTTAGCAGTGGTTCTTATGGTTATGTAAAGGCGAATGGAAATACCTATTATCCGACAGCAACCGGAAGTACGTCTACATTTGTCATTCCGGTAGAACTGAACAAGAACAATACGATCATCGGTATGACAACCAAGATGTCAACAGCGCATGAAATCAGCTATTCGATTTTCATTTACCTAAGTGCTGCAGCAAAAGCAGACGGAACTACAGTAAGTGGGGAGACCAATTTAAGTGCAGATACACTGGATGAGAAAGCGCCGGAAATCATGGGACTTTCTTATCAGTCTGAGACAAAGGTAGAGCATGCTAAGTACTTCAAGATTTATCATTATGATCAGGGAATCACTCTTTTAGAAATCGATCAGGGAAAAGATGAGGATACAAAAGAAATCAAGACAAAGGATACAAAAGAAGATACAGATTCCGGACTGACACCGGCACAGGAAGAAAAGCTTGCGCTTTACAAAGCAAAGATCGTCCGTTATCTGATCGTTCCGGAAGACGCAGAAATTCCGGCAGGTCTGGACAAAGAAATGATCGTGATCCAGAAGCCAAAGAAGTCTGCATATGTAGGTTCAGAGGAAGTACTGGAAATCCTGGATAAGCTGAATGCAACAGACCAGATTACATCAGTAGGGGTAAAACAGAAGAACTGTAAGGTAGAAGGCATTGCAAAAGCAATGAAAGCTAAGAAGATCATTTATGCAGGAACCTATAAGAAACCGGAAAATAAAAAACTGATGAAGAGTAAGTGTGATCTTGCAATCCTTTCCAATAAAATTCTTCCGGATGAAAAGAATGAGAAGAAAATGTCGGTAGAAGATCAGCAGAAGAGATACGAAGAGCTGGCAGAAAAATTTGTTCTTCTGGATATTCCGATGATCGTTGACCGGTCAGCAGATGAGGAAAAGAATGATGCAAAAGTAGAGTGGAGCAAGGTTTACGAGGCAATTTTCGCGCAGACAGACAGTGCAGATTCTTCTGCAATAAACTAGGCAGATTCTTTTTTAGATACAGAGGTAGAAAATGAAAAAGAGAACGATGCGTTTGGGGTGTATTCTTTTGAGTACAGTGCTGCTTGGAACGGCAGCACTGACCGGATGTAGGCAGATGAAAAAGAATACAACAGATACAAAAAAAACAGAAAGCAGCAGTACGAAAGAAAGTGCCAAAGAAAAAAAAGGTCCGGAGATTGACGGACTCACCTATGAATCCACGATGGATCTGGAATACGCCGAAGGTTTTCAGGTATATTACTACAAAGACGGCTATAAGATGATCGATATCAAAGACGGTGCAAAATTTCTGGTCGTTCCGGAGAACCAGGATGTGCCGGATGGAGTTGATGAGGATTACGTAATCCTTCAGCAGCCGCTGGATCATATTTATCTTGCGGCAACATCTGCGATGGCACTTTTTAATGCGATAGATTCTCTGGATAATATCACAATGACAGGTACCCAGGCTTCCGGATGGTATATTGAGAATGCGGTGAAAGCGATGGAAGACGGGAAAATGAAATTTGCCGGGAAATACAGTGAACCGGATTATGAGATGCTGGTGGATGAAGATTGTGATCTTGCCATCGAATCGACCATGATCCTTCACACACCGAAGGTACAGGAGATGATCGAATCGCTGGATATCCCGGTGATGATCGACCGGTCCAGCTATGAATCGCATCCCCTTGGAAGAACTGAGTGGATCAAACTTTATGCAGCAATGCTGAATAAAGAAGATGCAGCGGATGCATTTTTTGAAAAGCAGGTGGAAAATGTCGATGCGCTCAAAGATTTTAAGAATACCGAGAAGACGGTTGCATTTTTCTATGTAAGCAGTGACGGAACGGTGGTAGTAAGAAGAAGTGATGATTATATTCCGAAAATGATCGAACTTGCCGGTGGAAGATATGTATTCGGTGATCTGACTGGCGATGACAGTAATACCTCAGCAGTAAAACTTACAATGGAAGAGTTTTATGCACAGGCGGCGGATGCAGATTATCTGATTTATAATTCAAGTATCGATAATCCAATCAACAGTGTAAAGGATCTGGAAGAAAAAGATGCACTTTTTTCTGATTTCAAAGCAGTCAAAGAAGGAAATGTATGGTGTACCGGTAAATATCTGTATCAGGCAACCGATATCGTCGGGGAACTGATCACGGATATGAATCTGATGCTGACAGGCGGCAATGAAAGCAAGATGACATTTTTATACCATGTAAAATAGAAAACGGAGAAGAAAATGGGACAGGCAGGAATGAAAAATAACTGGAAAAGGAATACAAGATATGTGGGAGTATTTGCGGTGCTGGCAGTAGCTTTTTGCATGATCGTAGTGCTGAACATCAATACCGGAAATGTACAGATCTCGGTTCCTGAGATTTTACGGATCCTGTTTCTGAAAAAAGGAACACAGGTGCAGATGAATATTATCTGGAAAATCCGTCTTCCGCGTGTTCTGATAGCAGCAATTCTGGGAGGGGCACTTGCCCTTTCCGGATTTTTATTGCAGACATTTTTTTCCAACCCGATCGCAGGACCGTATGTACTGGGGATTTCTTCGGGTGCAAAGATGATGGTCGCTCTGGCGATGATCATCTTTTTAAAATATTATACCTCTGTATCATCCTATGTACTGATTGTTGCAGCATTTACCGGATCCATGCTTTCTATCGGATTTATCCTGCTTCTTGCAAGGAAGATCCGGAATATGGCAACCCTTCTGGTTGGTGGAATCATGATCGGTTATATCTGCTCGGCAGTAACCGATTTCGTTGTGACTTTTGCGGAGGATTCAGATATTGTGAATCTGCACGGCTGGTCACAGGGAAGCTTTTCAGGGATGAGTTGGAGCAATGTAAAGGTAGCTGCGCTTATGGTAGGAATCACTCTGATCCTTACCTTTTTCCTGTCAAAGCCGATCGGAGCGTATCAGCTTGGGGAAATGTATGCGCAGAGCATGGGTGTCAATATCCGTGTGTTCAGGGTGCTTCTGATTCTGCTCTCAAGTGTATTTTCCGCATGTGTGACCGCATTTGCAGGGCCGATCTCATTCGTTGGAATCGCAGTTCCGTATCTGATCAAGCATCTTCTCGGGACGGCAAAACCGCTGGTTGTGATACCGGCAACATTCCTTGGAGGGGCGGTGTTCTGTATGGGATGTGATTTGATCGCGCGTATGGCATTTGCACCACTGGAGCTGAATATCAGTACCGTGACTTCGATCTTTGGTGCACCGATCGTAATTTTCATGATGATAAAAGGAAGAAAAGGGAAATAAATATGAGTGACAGCTATTTTCAGATGAAAGATCTTTCTGTCGGATATCATGGAAATGTACTGATCCATGATATCTGTACAGAGATTAAAAAAGGTGAGATATTGACACTGATCGGACCAAACGGTTCCGGGAAATCTACGATTTTAAAAAGTATTATCAAGCAGCTTACGCTCATTGGAGGTAAGGTAACGATCGGTGAAAAGAATCTGAAAGACTTATCTTACAAAGAGCTTGCAACGCAGATGGCAGTGGTGCTGACACAGCGGGCAAAGCCGGAGCTGATGACCTGCTATGAGGTTGTAGCAGCAGGGCGGTATCCTTATACAGGACGGCTCGGGATATTAACTCGTGAAGATGAAAAGAAGACACAGGAAGCACTGGAAATTGTCCATGCAACAGAATACGCAGAAAAAAGTTTTGAGGCGATCAGTGACGGGCAGAGACAGCGGATCCTTCTGGCAAGAGCGATCTGTCAGGAACCGGAGGTCCTGATTCTGGATGAACCCACTTCTTTTCTGGATATCCGTTATAAGCTGGAGCTGCTTACTATTTTGAAAAATATGGCGAAAGAAAAGCAGATCACGGTCATTATGTCACTCCATGAGATCGATCTGGCGCAGAAGATCTCAGATAAGATCCTGTGCGTTAAAGGAGATACGATTTTCGGGTATGGAGAGCCGGAGGCGATTTTTAAAGAAGATTTTATCCAGAAGCTTTATGAGATCGACAACGGGCATTTTGATCCGCTGTTCGGAAGTGTGGAGCTTGCAAAGGCGGAGGGAGAGGCAGAAGTATTTGTGATCTCTTCCGGAGGCAGTGGAATTCCTGTTTACCGAAACCTTCAGAAAGCAAAGATTCCATTTTCGGCAGGAATCCTGTATACTAATGATATCGACTATCATCTGGCAAAGCATCTGGCGGTCAATGTAATAGAAGAAGAGCCATTTGAGCCGGTAAGCGATCGTGCATTTGAACGGGCAAAGCAGATGATCAGACAGTGTAAAAAGGTGATAAATGCAGGAATTGTGATTGGGACAACCAACCGGAAGATGAAAGAACTGCTTGTATTTGCAGAAGAAATGGGGAAGCTGGAATCATATGAAAAATAGACTTTTGCACATTTACTGTGGAGATGGAAAAGGAAAGACGACGGCGGCAACAGGGCTTGCAGTGCGCGCAGCTGGAAGCAGTATGCGGGTTCTGTTTGCCCGTTTTTTAAAAAATGAATTTTCAGGAGAATTGAAGATTCTGGATCAGATCCCGGAGATCGAGGTACTTCATCTGGAAAAAAGCTATGGATTTTTTAAGACACTTTCTGAAAAGGAACAGGAAGAAGTCCGAGAGATGTATGGCAGGCTGTGGAATACGATCCAGAGAAAAATCAGCACAGGGGATTATGATATGCTTGTGATCGATGAATTTATGGCGGCATACCGGTATGGACTGATTCCGAATGAAGAGGCGGTGCAGTTCTTAAAAGACAGACCGGACAATCTGGAAGTGGTTCTGACCGGACGGGATCCGTCAGATGAGTTATTGGAGCTGGCAGATTATATTTCGGAGGTTAAGATGGTACGGCATCCTTTTGAAAAAGGAATCCGGGCAAGGAAAGGCATCGAATACTAAGGAGACGAAATGGAAATGGACAAGATGCAGGTCGTGTGGAAAAATCAAAAAGAACTGCGGTGCGGATACACAACGGGAAGCTGTGCTGCGGCAGCAGCAAAGGCGGCAGCGGCAATGCTCTTTTCCGGGGAGGAAGTCCGCCAGGTATCTCTTATGACACCGAAAGGGATCGAACTGTATCTGGAAGTGGAAGAGATCCAGAGAGAAAATGAAGCGGTCAGCTGTGCCATTCAGAAGGATAGCGGAGATGATCCGGATGTGACGAACGGGATCTTCGTTTACGCCAAGGTCACGAAAAAAAAGGAAAAAGGAATGACCTTAGATGGTGGAATCGGAGTCGGGCGCTTTACCCGGAAGGTGCTGGAGCAGGAAGCCGGAGAGGCAGCAATCAACAAAGTGCCACGGCAGATGATCCGGGAAGCGGTGCAAAGCCAGATTGAGAAATACGAATGGGATGGCGGTGCAGACATTGTGATCTATATCCCGGAGGGCGTGGAGATCGCGAAGAAAACGTTTAATCCAAGACTTGGGATTGAAGGCGGGATTTCGGTACTTGGAACCTCCGGGATCGTAGAACCGATGAGCGAACAGGCACTGACGCAGACTATTTTCATGGAAATGAAGATGCTTCGTGATGAAGGTCACCGGTATTGTTATCTGACACCGGGAAATTATGGAAATGATTTTCTCAGGCAGACGCTTGGATATGACCAGGAGCTTGCGGTGAAGTGCAGTAATTATATCGGGGATGCGATTGATGACGGCGTGCGGCTGAAGATGGACGGACTGCTGCTTGTAGGACATATCGGAAAGCTGGTCAAGATCGCTGCAGGCGTAATGAATACTCATTCCAGACAGGCAGATGTAAGAATGGAAGTGCTTGCCGTCCATGCGGCAATGGCAGGGGCAGACCGGGATACAGTGTGTGCTCTGATGGAGTGTTTTACAACGAAGGAAGCATTGGAAATCCTGGAAGAAAAAGGGCTTTTGGAAGAGACGATGCGGACGGTTATGGAGAAAATCGAGTATCACCTGACAAAGCGTGCCGGCGAGAAGATGAAGGTCGGGGCGCTGATGTTTTCCGATGAGCTTGGAGTTCTGGGGAAGACGTTGCTTGTGGATGAATTAAGGGAGAAAATCGGATAGGTAGAAAGGTATGACAAAAAATGGCAGGAAGATTTGACCTTGCGGGTGTAGGTCCGGGAGATCCGGAACTGATGACGATAAAGACAATTCGTGCGATTAAGGCGTGTCAGGTATTGGTACTTCCAATTGGCAGTCCGGAGTTAAAGAAACCGGAACTGGAAGAGAGGGAAGAAGAGACATTTGCAAAAGAATGTCTGGCATATCGGATTGCGTGTGAGGCAGAGCCGGAGACGAAAAAGAAGCTGCGGCTGTATCTTCCCATGCCAATGATCAAGGAAAAAAAGCTACTGAAAGAGATACACGATGCGGGTGCAAGAAAGGCGTCAGAGCTTCTGGAGAAAGGAAAGAATCTGGTTTTTCTGACGATTGGAGATCCGACCGTGTATTCGACAGGAATTTATATTTATAAAAGACTGAAAAAGATGGGATATCAGGGGGAGATCTTTTCCGGGATTCCGTCTTTTTGTGCTGCGGCAGCAAGGCTGGAGATCTCGCTTGTGGAGAACCGGCAGGAGCTGCATGTTTTTCAGGGATCCTATGGAATTGAAGAAAAGTTGAAGCTTCCGGGGACGAAGGTTCTTATGAAGACCGGGAAAAAGATGGCGCAGGTCAAAGCTGTTCTGAAAGAGGAAGGACAGCAGGCGAAAATGGTCATGAACTGCGGAATGGATGGAGAAAAAATTTACAAATGCACAGAAGAAATACCGGAAGATGCGGGATATTTTTCGATTGTAATAGCAAAGGAGAAAGAAAAATGATTCATTTTGTTGGAGCAGGAAGTGGTGCTGTGGATCTGATCACAGTACGGGGGCAGAAGCTTTTGAAGGAAGCAGATATAGTGGTGTATGCCGGTTCACTGGTAAATCCGGAGCTTCTTAAGAATTGTCAGAAGGACTGTCAGATCTACAACAGTGCGAAGATGACGCTGGAAGAAGTGATGGAAGTGATGATTTCCGGAGAGAAGCAGGAGAAAAAAGTTGTCCGGCTGCATACGGGTGATCCGTGTCTGTATGGTGCGATCAAAGAGCAGATGGATCTGCTGGAAAAGGAGAATATTTCTTGTAAAGTGTGCCCGGGAGTCAGCTCCTTTTGCGGAGCGGCATCTGCACTGAATGCAGAATATACTCTTCCTGGGATTTCACAGTCTGTGGTGATCACACGGATGGCAGGAAGAACACCGGTTCCGGAAAAAGAATCCATTGAAAGCTTCGCTGCGCACCAGGCAACGATGGTAATCTTTTTAAGTACCGGGATGCTGGAAGAACTGTCGAAGCGTCTGATCGAAGGCGGTTATCAGCCGGAGACTCCGGCAGCGATCGTCTACAAGGCAACCTGGGAGGATGAAAAGGTGTGCAGATGTAAGGTGAAAGATCTTGCGGTGACAGCAAAGGAGAATGGAATTACAAAGACAGCACTGATCGTGGTTGGTGAGGTGCTTGGCGGAGAGTATGAACGGTCACTTTTATATCATCCGGAGTTTACAACAGAGTTCAGGCAAGGCAAAGGAAAAGAAGGTGCAGGAAATGTGTAAAATTGGAAAAGTCTATGTAATCGGTCTTGGACCGGGTGCTGAGAAAGAAATGACATACCAGGCGTCCACGGCACTGGAAAAAAGTGAGGTTATTATCGGATATACCGTATATACAGGACTGATACGGGAAAGATTTCCGGATAAAAAGTACCTTTCCACACCAATGCGGCAGGAAGTGGTCCGCTGTGAGATGGCAATGGATGAGGCAATGAAAGGAAGAACGGTAGCTATGGTATGCAGTGGGGATGCCGGAATTTACGGAATGGCAGGTCTGCTCTATGAGATGGGACAGGGCTACCCGGAGGTGGAGCTGGAGGTCGTGCCGGGAATCACGGCGGCAAATGGCGGAGCGGCAGTTCTTGGTGCACCTCTGATGCATGATTTTGCAGTGATCAGTCTGAGTGATCTTCTGACACCGTGGGAGAAGATTGAAAAGAGGATCCGCGGAGCTGCGATGGCGGATTTTGTAATCTGTCTGTATAATCCGTCCAGCCGGAAACGGGCAGATTACCTGAAAAAGGCATGCGAGTATATTCTGGAGTACCAGAGCCCGGATACAGTCTGCGGTTATGTGCGGAACATCGGACGTGAAGGCGAAGATGCACATATTCTGACACTTTCTGAGCTGAAGGATACGGAGGTCGATATGTTTACAACCGTTTATATCGGCAACAGCCAGACGAGAAATGTGGATGGGAAAATGGTGACACCGAGAGGCTATCGATTGGAGGAATAACTGTGGAAAACCGAAAATGCCGGGTAAATCTTGTCGGAATCGGGATGGGAAGTAAAGGAACGCTTACGGAAGAGGTCAGAAAGATCATTGCGGAAAGTGATGTGCTGATCGGAGCCATGCGGATGCTGGAAGGATTCCGGGAAAAAAAGAAATGCTGCTATGCAGAGTATCTGCCGGAAAAGATCAGAGCGATCCTGGATGAGCAGGAGAAAAAGACCAGATGTACGGTGCTGTTTTCCGGGGATACCGGATTTTACAGCGGGGCAAAAAAGCTGGCGGATATTCTGAAAAAAGACGGATATGAAGTGCAGATTTTTCCGGGAATTTCCTCGGTAATCTATCTTGCGGCAAGGGTCGGAAAGAGCTGGGAGGATGCGAAGATCATCAGCATGCATGGAAGAAGTCAGAATTTTATCTATGCAGTTGCAAACCATGAAAAGACATTTCTGATCCTTGGGAAAAGTGCGGGAAAAGAGATCTGCGAAAAACTGAAATATTACCATCTGGAACAAGTAACCGTTTCGGTTGGAAATCATTTGTCTTATCCGGATGAAGAGATTGTGATCAAAAAAGGAAACGAGCTTCAGGCAGAAGATTTTGGTGATCTTACCACTATTCTGATCGAGAATCCAAAGCCGGAAAAGAGAACAGGAATTCATCTTGCAGATGAGGAGCTGATCCGTGGAAGTGTTCCGATGACGAAGGAGGAAGTGCGGACAGTCAGCATTGCAAAATTGAAGCTTACAAAGAATGCAGTAATATATGATGTGGGGGCCGGAACCGGTTCGGTGTCTATAGAGGCTGCTCTTCAGGGAGAGAATCTCCGCGTTTATGCAATAGAGAAGAATCCGGAGGGTGCAGAGCTGATCAGGAAGAATATGCAGAAATTCCGGACAGACCAGATTCAGGTGATAGAAGGAGTTGCACCGGAAGCACTGGAAGCACTGGAAATGCCGACCCATGCTTTTATCGGAGGCAGTACAGGACAGTTAAAAGAAATTATTCAGTGCATAAAGAAAAAAAATCCGGACGTCCGTATCGTGATTAATGCAATTTCGCTGGAAACCGTGAAGGAAGCGATGGAGGCGATGGAGGAAGGACTGCTTGCAGATCCGGAAATCATACAACTGAATGTGGCAAAGTCAAAGAAACTTGGAAGATATCACATGATGACCGGGTTAAATCCGATTTATATTATTTCAGACGGAGGAGATACAGAATGAAAATTCCCGGAATTGTAATCGCGGCATCTGCCAGTGGGAGTGGAAAGACAGCGGTGACAATGGCAATGATGAAAGCATTTAAAAATGCCGGAAAGAAGGTACGCGCCTGCAAATGCGGACCGGATTATATTGATCCTATGTTTCACCGGGAGGTGCTGGGAATTGATTCCGAGAACCTGGATCTGTATTTTTGTGACCGGGAGCGCTTGAAAGAGCGGTTTATGCATCATGCGGAAGGCGCGGAGCTTGTGGTGACAGAAGGTGTGATGGGGTACTATGACGGGATCAGTCTGGATTCGGATCAGGCAAGTACTTATGACGTTGCGAGAACCCTGGGACTTCCGGTAATCCTGGTTGTTCCGGCAAGAGGTATGGCATCGACAATCCTGGCAGTATTGAAGGGAATGATTGAATACCGGAATGACAGTAATATCCGGGGAATCATTCTGAACCGGATTTCCCCGATGCTGTATCCGAAGATGAAGAAGATGATCGAAGAGGGATTGCAGACAATGGGATTCCAGGTTCAGGTGGTTGGTTATGTGCCGGAGGAGGATGCTTTTCATCTGGAGAGTCGGCATCTGGGACTGATGCTTCCGGAGGAAATAGGGAACCTGAAAAAACAGATTGACCGGGCAGCAGAGATTCTGACAGAGACACTTGATATGGAATCGGTGCTGAAAATTGCCTGGGAAGCAAAAGAAATGGAGTATCATCCGGTGAAGGCAAAACAGGAAGCAGCCGGACGAAAAGTGCGTATCGGCGTAGCGCGTGACTTGGCCTTTTGTTTCTATTATAAGGATAATATGGAGCTTTTAAAAGAGCTTGGATGTGAGATCATTCCGTTTAGTCCTTTGGAGGATACAAGGCTTCCGGAACATTTAGACGGACTTTTATTTGGTGGTGGATATCCGGAACTTTGTGCGAAACATCTGGCAGAAAACAGAGCTATGCGAAAAGATGTAAGAAAGCAGATTGAAAATGGAATTCCATGTATTGCGGAATGTGGAGGATTTTTATATTTGACAGAAGAGCTGGAAGGGGAAGATGGAAAGCACTATCCGATGGTGGGGGCACTTCCGGGAAAAGGGATCAAAAAAGGGCGACTTACCAGATTCGGATACATTGAGCTGACTGCGGAAATGAACGGAGTGTATATGAAAAAGGGAGAGAAGATCCGGGCGCATGAGTTCCATTATTGGGATTCTACGGAAAACGGAGAGGATACACTTGCCGTAAAGCCGGATGGTGTGAGAAAATGGCAGGCTGTTCATATGAAGGGGAATTTGTTTGCGGGATTTCCGCATTTATACTTTTATTCCAACCCCAAAGTGGCCAAACGCTTTGTAGAAGCGTGTAGAACCTACAGAAGCAAGTAAAAAGCTGACAAAGACAAATCGAAAAGACAGGAGATTAGACTTACAGATGGAAGAGACCAGATGGAAAGAGAAAATAAAACCACTTGATGAAAATGCAATGGAAGAGGCGCGGGCTCACTGGATGACGGTAGGGAAGCCACTGTTTAGCCTGGGAAGTCTGGAGGATGCGGTGATCCAGATTGCCGGGATTAAGGGGACTTCAGATTTTGAACTGCGAAAGCGCGGGCTGATCATTATGTGCGCGGACAACGGTGTGGTAGAAGAAGGCGTGACACAGACCGGTCAGGAAGTAACGGCAATCGTGGCGGATAATTTTACAAGAGGAGAGACAAGCGTCTGCATCATGGCAGAAGAGGCAAAGGTAGATCTTTTCCCGGTGGATGTAGGGATGGCAACAGATGTGCCGTCTGTGACAAAGAAAAAATACAAAGTGATGTATGGCACACACAATTTTGCAAAAGAAGCGGCGATGACAAGAGAAGAGGCAGTTGAGGCGATAGAAGTTGGAATTCAGATGGTAAAGAAGTGTGCCGAAGCGGGATACGAAATTCTTGCGACAGGTGAAATGGGGATTGGAAATACAACGACCAGCAGTGCGGTTGCCTCTGTATTGCTCGGAGAGGATCCGAAGGTCATGACAGGAAAGGGGGCAGGTCTGACGAAAAAGGGTCTGCGAAAGAAGGTACAGGTCATCCGGGAAGCGGTTGAGCGGATGCAGCCGGATAAGACAGATGCGATCGATGTACTTTCCAAGGTTGGAGGACTTGACATAGCAGGACTTGCAGGTGTATATCTTGGTGGGGCGATCTACCGGATTCCGGTGCTGATAGATGGCTTTATTTCTGCAGTGGCTGCACTTGTGGCGGTACGGATGGTTCCGGAATGTGCAGGATATATTTTACCATCCCATTTGTCTGATGAACCTGCGTCAAGAAAGATTTTAGATGCTTTAGAAAAAAAACCATTTCTCACATGTGGTATGTGTCTGGGGGAAGGAACAGGAGCAGTGGCAGCGATGCCGCTTCTTGAGATGGGACTTCAGGTGTACCGCAAAATGGGAACTTTTGATGATATTCACGTAGAGCAGTATGAAGTACTGGATGGGAAGGAAGAAAGATGAAGTTTTTAGAACCGATGATCATTGCGTTTTCTATGTATTCCAAAATACCGATGCCGCGCATTGAGTGGAACAAGGAAAATATGAAATATACGATGTGTTTTTTTCCGCTGATCGGTGTTGTGACCGGAGCAATCATTTATCTGGCAGGAATGTTTCTTGATGGAAATATTTTTTCAAAAGTACACAGTGGAAGATTGATGTTTGCTGCGGTCATGACATTGATACCAGTTTTTGTAAGTGGAGGAATCCATCTGGATGGATTTATGGATACGATGGACGCACTTGGATCCTGGGGAGATAAAGAAAAGAAACTGGAAATCCTGAAAGATTCGCATAACGGTGCTTTTGCGGTCATCGGAATCTGCTGTTATTTTACCGGAAGCCTTGGCGTATGGAGTGAAATCCGGACGGAGATGCTTCCTGTAGTAGCAGCAGGATATGTAATTTCAAGAGCGCTCAGTGGGCTTGCTGTAATGACATTTCCGGCAGCAAGAGGAAGTGGTCTTGTGAAGACTTTCCAGGATGGAGCACAGAAAAAGGCAGTAAGGTTCACAATGATCGTATACCTGATCCTGGTGGCAGGATATTTGTATATCTGCTCGCCGGTTGGTATGGTGGTACTTCTTATAATTGCAGGAGCAGTATTTGGATATTATTACCGGATGAGCAGGAAACAGTTTGGAGGCGTTACCGGGGATCTGGCGGGATACTTTCTGCAGATTTGTGAGCTGGCATTATTAGTCGGGGGATTGATTGTGCAGGGAATCCAATGAAAAAGCAGGGAAAGGAAGAGGAGACATATAGAAGATGGAAGTCAGACTGATTCGGCATTTTGCGACGGAAGGGAATTTGGAAAAACGGTATATAGGGGTGACGGATGAAGAAATAAAAACAGAGTGCGTTCCGGAGTATATTCTGAAAAAAGAAGAAAACAGACGATACGGGAAGAAAAATGGACGTGCGAAGTGGGAGCCGGAGCTTGTGATTGTCAGTCCGCTCAGGAGGTGCAGGCAGACGGCAGAGATTCTTTTCCCGGGAGCGGAGCAGGTTGTCTGTGATAAGATGAGGGAATGCGATTTTGGGCTTTTTGAGGGGAAGAATTATCAGGAGCTGACTGGGAATCCAAAGTATCAGAGCTGGATTGATTCTGGAGGTACAAAGGCATTTCCGGGAGGAGAAGATCCGATGGAGTTCCGGAAACGGTGTGTCTGCGGATTTGAAGAGATGATGGAAAAGATGATAAAGGGAAAAAGGAAGAAGATTGCCTTTGTGGTTCATGGGGGGACGATCATGTCGGTGATGGAAGCGTTTGATCCGGAAAAGAAAGAATTTTACCACTGGCAGGTGAAAAACGGAAAAGGTTTTCATTTTCAAATTGAAGAAGAAAAATGGCAGCAGGGAAACAGACAGTTTGAGGAGATTGAGGAAATATGAGTTCTTTGATGGCATGTATAGCAGGAATGGCATTGGATGCGGTTTTCGGGGATCCGGTATGGCTTTATCATCCGGTGCGGATCATTGGAAAGTGGATTTCGATGCTGGAAAAATGGCTGCGCGAATTTTGCAAAAATGAAGAAAGAAAAGAGAGAATCGCAGGGGGGATTCTGTGGTTTGGTGTGGTTATGGTATCCATTGGAATTCCGTGGGGACTTTTGTATCTTGCCGGAAAGGTCAGCTTCTGGCTTCGATTTGCACTGGAAACCTTCTGGTGTTATCAGCTTCTTGCCGGAAAGTGCCTGAAAGATGAAAGCCGGAAGGTTTATGTACAGCTCGTAAACCACAATCTGGAGGGGGCAAGACATGCGGTATCGATGATCGTAGGGCGGGATACCGGAAATCTTTCTGAGGCCGGAGTGACAAAGGCAGCGGTAGAAACGGTAGCCGAAAATACATCAGACGGAGTGATTGCACCGCTCATTTTTATGTTGATCGGTGGGGCACCACTTGGATTTTTTTATAAGGCTGTTAATACAATGGATTCTATGGTAGGATATAAGAATGAAAAGTATTTACATTTTGGTCGGTTTGCGGCTAAAATGGATGATGTATGGAATTATATTCCGTCCAGGATATCAGCACTTCTGATGATCGCAAGTGCATGGATCTTCAGGATGGATTATAAAAGGGCGTGGGCAGTCTGGAAAAGAGACAGGCGAAAGCATGCCAGCCCGAATTCCGCACAGACAGAAGCGGTATGTGCAGGTGCACTTCAGGTGCAGCTTGCCGGAGATGCCTATTATTTTGGAAAATTATATCCGAAAGAGACAATTGGAGATGATGTGCGTCCTATCGAGCCGAAAGATATTTTAAGAGCCGGAAATCTGATGGACGGAGCAGCACTTCTGACACTTCTTGTCTTTGGATTACTGAAATATTGTATGATACTGATGTAAGGGGAATAAAAGGTTATGGAATATGTACATGGTGGAGATATTTATACACACA
This sequence comes from Coprococcus sp. AM11-30B, assembly GCF_027674365.1. Taxonomy (NCBI): domain Bacteria; kingdom Bacillati; phylum Bacillota; class Clostridia; order Lachnospirales; family Lachnospiraceae; genus Coprococcus; species Coprococcus sp. AM11-30B. Next base: position 50,548 of record NZ_JAQDVB010000019.1, read on the forward strand.
AAGGAATGACAGATTTTTCCGTGAATCTGAATCCGTTCGGACCTGGAAGAGCTGTAGTGGAAGCGGCAAGAAAGTCAATGGACCAGATTGGAAATTATCCGGATGCCAGTTGCAGGAAACTGAAAAGTGCTCTGGCGAAAAGACTGGAAGTTCCGGCTGAGCATATTATCTGTGGAAATGGGGCGGCGGATCTGATTTTTACGGCAGTGCTTGCGGACTGCCCAAGGAAGGCGCTGATACCGGTTCCTGCATTTGCGGAATACGAACAGGCACTGCGTGCGACCGGGTGCGAGATCTGTTATTACAAGAAAAGAGAAGCGACTGGGTTTCAGCTGGAAGAAGATTTTCTGGATCTTCTGAATGAAGATATCGATATGGTATTTTTATGTTCACCGGATAATCCGACCGGAAAGCTGATCGACCGGAGCATGCTCTGGAAGATTCTTGCCAGATGTGAGACTTACGGAATCCGGATGGTGCTGGATGAATGTTTTATTGATTTTGCGGAAAATGCAACTACGGCATCCATTCTTGCGGATACCAAGAGATGGAGAACTTTATTTATCCTCCGTTCACTGACTAAGATGCACGCGATTCCGGGAATCCGTATCGGGTATGCCGTTACTTCGGATATGGAATTTCTGGAGAAGATGGAACAGTCCAGACAGCCATGGAGTGTATCGATACCGGCACAGGTGGCAGGCATGGCATCTTTAAAAGAGGGGATGCGTGTGAAACGGACCTGTGATTTTACGAACCGTGAAAGAATCTGGATGGAAAATGAACTGAACAAGCTGGGAATTACCCATTATCCGTCAGATGCCAATTTCATTCTGATGCGAAGCGGTATAAATTTATATGAGAAACTGAAAAAACAGAAGATCCTGATTCGGGATTGCAGCAATTACAAAGGTCTCGGAGAAGGATATTATCGTGTTTGTATGCGGCAGAGAGGAGACAACCAGAAGCTGATCGATGCGCTGGGAGAAATCCTCTATGCAGGTCAGGGAGAATTTTAATATGGCAAAGTCGATTATGATTCAGGGAACCATGTCAAATGTTGGAAAGAGCCTTCTTGCGGGAGGGCTCTGTCGTGTTTTAAAGGAAGATGGAATCAGGGTTGCACCATTTAAGTCACAGAACATGGCACTCAATTCTTTTATCACGGCAGATGGTCTGGAAATGGGACGCGCACAGGTCATGCAGGCAGAAGCTGCCATGATCCAGCCGGAAGTTTATATGAACCCGATTCTTTTGAAACCGACCTCCGATGTAGGAAGTCAGGTAATTGTAAACGGAGAAGTTGCGGGAGTCATGCCGGCGATGGAATACTTCCGTAAAAAGAAAGAATATATTCCGGCTATTTTAGAAGCTTATCATAAACTGGAAGAAAAGTATGATGTGATCGTCATTGAAGGCGCGGGAAGTCCGGCAGAAATAAACCTTAAGCAGAATGATATTGTCAACATGGGACTTGCTGAGCTGGTGGATGCACCGGTTCTTCTTGCCGGAGACATTGACCGTGGTGGTGTGTTTGCGCAGATCGTCGGGACGGTTATGCTGCTGGAAGAAAAAGAGCGGGCAAGAATCAAAGGTACGGTGATCAATAAGTTCCGTGGGGATGTAAAAATTCTGGAGCCAGGTATCAGGATGCTGGAGGAGCGGACAAAGATACCGGTATGTGGTGTGATGCCATATATTTATGCGGATATTGATGATGAGGATAGTCTGTCAGAAAGGTTTGACCGGAAAGAAAAGGCGGCACTTCTGGATATTGCAGTGATCCGCCTGCCGCGTATTTCCAATTTCACAGATTTTGCAGTACTGGAATGCAGGGAAGAAGTTTCTCTCCGGTATGTGTCAAAGGCAGGAGATTTCGGGAATCCGGATCTGGTAATTTTGCCGGGAAGTAAAAATACGATGGAAGACCTGTTGTGGCTTCGTCAGAGCGGACTGGAAGGAAAAGTGCTACGCCATGCCTCATCAGGGAAACCGGTATTTGGTATCTGTGGCGGTTACCAGATGCTGGGAGAAGAGATCTGTGATCCGGAAGGGGTAGAACGTGGTGGAACCATAAAAGCGATGGGGCTGCTTCCTGCCGTTACTGTATTTGAAAATACCAAGAGAAGAACCCGTGTTACCGGAAAGTTCGGAGAAGTTACCGGAATCTTAAAAGCAATGTCCGGTGCAAAGCTGGATGGATATGAGATCCATATGGGGGAAACTATTTTTTCAGATAAAGATGCTGCAGATCATAAGATGCTGGTACAGATCTGTGATCAGGTGACAGGTGAGAGCCGGTGGGACGGAGCGCAGAAGAAGAATGTGTACGGTTGCTATGTACATGGGATTTTTGATGACCGGGAAGTAGCGGATGCACTGATCGGAGCACTTCTGAAAGAAAAAGGATACGGCGAGGAAGCCATGCACTCCATGGACTACCATGCTTACAAAGAGAAGCAGTATCAGATTCTTGCAAATGCAGTTCGTGAGAATATGGATATGAAGAAAATATATGAGATTATCGAGAAGGGAAATGCAGCAGAATGTTTCATCTGATCACAGGTGGCAGTGGAAGTGGCAAATCCGAATATGCAGAGCAGAAGCTTATGGAGTATGCCAGCCATTCAAAAAGAAACAAAAAACGCTACTATATAGCAACTATGATGCCTTTCGGGAAGGAAACGGAAGAGAAAATTGCACGTCACAGAAGACTTCGTGCAGGCAAAGGGTTTGAAACGATCGAATGCTATACGGATCTTAAAAAAGCTGCGGAAGTCCTGCAGACAAAAGAGACAGGAAGTGTTCTTCTGGAATGTATGTCCAATCTTGTGGCAAATGAAATGTACGATCCGTCAGGAGCAGGTGAAAATGCAGAAGAGTCCATTCTGGCAGGAATCCATAAGCTGCAAAAGGCCAGTGATGATCTGGTAGTTGTTACAAATGAAGTGTTTTCAGACAGCATGACAGACAATCCGGAGATGGAAAAATATCTGAAGCTTCTCGGAAACATAAATCTTCGGATGGGAGAGATGGCAGATCTGGTGACAGAAGTTGTGTACGGAATTCCGGTTGAAAGGAAAGACATAAAAAAATGAAAATGATAATCGGCGGTGCATACCAGGGGAAGCTTGCGTATGCAAAAAAGCAGAACCCATACATTCATTGGACGGATGGGGAACTATGTGAAGGAGATAATATTTTTGCGGCAGAAGGAGTCTTTCATTTTGAAAAATATATCCAGAGCATGATAAAAAAAGAAAACTGGTCGGAAAAAGAAGCAATTGATTTCGCATCGAAACTAACAAAAAAGTGTCCGGATATTGTAATTGTGACACAGGAGATTGGCTATGGCCTGGTTCCGATAGACGCATTTGAGCGCAGATACAGGGAACTGACCGGAAGGATCTGTACCGTACTTGCGGCAAATTCAGATCAGGTAGACCGGGTAGTATGCGGGATCGGTGTGACGATCAAAGGAGGAGATACCAAGTGAAGATAGAACTGGAAAATGTAAAACCTGCAGAAATAGAAAAACGCAGTTTTGAGATCATAACAGAAGAACTGGGAGATACGCATCTAATCCCAGGAACAGAACCGATCGTCAAACGCTGTATCCATACAAGCGCAGATTTTGATTATGCCAAGAACTTGATGTTTTCAGAAGGTGCAGTAGAAAAAGCGCTGGATGCCATCCGGAATGGTGCAGTCATTGTAACCGATACCCAGATGGGAAAAGCAGGTATCAACAAACGGAAGCTTGCAGAATACGGAGGCGAAGTTCTTTGCTTCATGTCCGATGAAGATGTAGCAGAAACTGCCAAAAAGAACGGAACCACGCGTGCCGTGGCAAGCATGGAAAAAGCAGCCGCCCTTGATAAAAAAATCATCTTTGCCATCGGAAATGCCCCGACAGCCCTTGTAAGACTCTATGAACTGATCCAGGATGGCAAATTAACCCCGGAACTTGTCATCGGAGTTCCTGTAGGATTCGTAAATGTCGTCCAGTCTAAAGAGTTAATCCTTTCACTGAAAGACACGCCATATATCGTAGCAAGAGGCAGAAAAGGTGGCAGCAATATCGCTGCATGCATCTGCAATGCACTATTATATATGTTGTAAATATATAATAAACTACCCTTGTCCAATGAGGTTTTTGTATTCTAACTGTATTTGCGATAATTAAAAAATTAACTATATTGTCAGAAAATAGACGCAATTCCGTATTGAATTCCGACCTGAACTCTGCTATTATAATCGTATGCTAGTTGAAGGATAGCAGGAAGGAGAAACTGATTATGGGATTTTTAACAGGAAAGACTGCAATTATCACAGGCGGCGGAAGAGCCGTATTAAGTGATGGAAGCTGTGGATCTATTGGATATGGAATCGCAACAGCTTACGCAAAAGAAGGAGCGAATCTGGTAATTACCGGACGTAATGTAAAGAAACTCGAAGATGCCAAAGAAGAACTGGAGAGACTCTATGGTATCAAAGTATTACCTGTACAGGCTGATGTCAGCGCGGGGGCTGATAATGAAGCAACAGTACAGAACGTAGTAAAGCAGGCAATCGACACATTCGGAAGAATTGATGTCCTGATCAATAATGCACAGGCATCCGCATCCGGTGTTACGATCGCAGATCATACAACAGACCAGTTCAATCTGGCAATGTATTCCGGCGTATATGCGGTATTCTATTATATGCAGGCATGCTATCCGTACCTGAAAGAGACAAAGGGATCTGTTATCAATTTTGCTTCAGGCGCCGGACTTTTCGGAAATTACGGGCAGTGCGCATATGCAGCGGCAAAAGAAGGGATTCGTGGACTTTCCAGAGTCGCTGCAACAGAGTGGGGACCAGACGGAATCAATGTCAATATCGTATGCCCGCTCGCATGGACAGCACAGCTTGAGAATTTTCAGAAAGCTTATCCGGAAGCATTTAAGGCAAATGTAAAGATGCCGCCGGCTGGACATTACGGAGATGTAGAAAAAGAAATCGGACGTGCATGCGTACAGCTTGCATCACCGGATTTCAAATATATGAACGGAGAGACGATCACCTTAGAAGGTGGAATGGGACAGAGACCTTAAGAAAAATCCATAAAAGCCAAAGAGAGTGCCTGTGCGTTTTTTGAATCGTACAGTCGCTCTCTTTTTATTTCATAGGAAATTCCGAAGGAACTTCCTATGAAATAAAAGGCACTACGTGCCGGAGATGCATATTCTTTTTAGCTTCTCTGTCTTGACATCTTTAAAAACGTCATTCAAAATAAGAATGAAAAGAAAATTTAAATCATTTAATCGAGGCTAAAAAGATATGAAAGCAGTTATTTTTGATATGGACGGTGTTCTGATCAACACAGAACCATTACACTATCGTTGCTGGAAGGAAATTTTAAAAGAGAAGAACGGAATCGATCTTGACTATGAGGTCTACCTTCCGTGTATCGGTTCTACTCGTGGATTCTTCATGGATTTGATCAATGAGAATTATGGGCCGGTTTTTGATGATGTGGATAAGATGAATGCGCTCATGAAAGAGAAAAAAGCGCAGATTACAGAGGCAGAAGGATTTCCGGAGATGCCGGGAATCAAAGAAGCATTGAAGCAGTTAAAAGACGAAGGATATCTGCTTGCAGTAGCGTCTTCCTCTCCGGCTTATGCGATCAAAGATGCATTAAAGTCTCTGGATATGGAGAAATATTTTACAGTGGTCATGAGTGGAGATTATGTAGAGCATCCAAAACCGGCACCGGATACTTTCCTTGTAACGGCAGAGAAACTGGGAATGGAGCCGGAGGACTGTCTGGTAGTAGAGGATTCGACTAACGGTGGAGGAGCTGCCAGAGCAGCCGATATGAAATGTATCTGGTTCCACAACCCGGATTCCGGAAGGCAGGATATCCCGGATGCGGTACTGGAATTTCCGGCATGGACCAGCGAAAATGTAGAAAAAATGCTGAAAATATTAGGAAAAGAGGGAGAGTAAAGATGAGAATAAGAACAGCAGATATGAGTGATCTGAAAGAAATTGCCCGTGTGGAGGCAGAGTGTTTCCCGGCAGCAGAAGCGGCAACAGAAGAAGAATTTGAAAAGAGACTTACTTTTTATAAAGATCATTTCTGGCTGATGTTTGAAGAAGAGAAGTTGATCGCCTTCGTGGACGGTATGGTGACGAATCAGGAAGATCTGACAGACGAAATGTATGAAAAAGCGGAAATGCATGATGAAAAAGGTGACTGGCAGATGATTTTTGGTGTAAATACGCTGCCGTCTTACCGGAAACATGGATATGCAGGAGAATTGATCAAAAGAGCGATTACAGATGCAAAAGAGCAAGGAAGAAAGGGACTTGTCCTTACCTGCAAGGACCGGCTGATATCTTATTATGCCAGGTTTGGATTCAAAAATGAAGGTGTCTCAGAATCAGTACATGGAAACGTGGTCTGGAATCAGATGAGACTTACATTTGATGAAGGGCTGGGTGAATAATGTGAAAAAAAATAGGTTTGAAATTGATATGTGCAACGGCTCCATCATGGACAAGCTGATCTCTTTTTCACTGCCACTTATGGTTTCCGGAATTCTGCAGCTTGCGTTTAATGCAGTGGATATCATCGTGGTAGGAAGATTCTCCGGGAGTCAGGCACTTGCCGCAGTCGGCTCCACAACAGCACTGATCAATGTGTTTACGAACCTGTTTATCGGAATTTCACTTGGTGCCAATGTTCTTGCAGCCAGATTTTATGCAGCGGGCAAAGACCGGGAGATGTCGGAAACAGTACATACTTCGATCACACTTGCGCTGATCAGTGGAATTATGATGGCAGTTATCGGGGTGCTTCTTGCAAAGTGGGCACTTGAAATTATGGGAACGCCGGATGATGTGATCGGGCAGTCTGCCTTATATATGCGGATCTATTTTATGGGAATGCCATTTTTTATGTTATATAACTATGGGGCAGCCATTTTAAGGGCGATCGGTGATACAAAAAGTCCATTGATCTTCCTGATCATTTCCGGAATTGCAAATGCCGCGCTGAACATGACACTGGTTATTCTTTTTCATATGGGAGTTGCCGGGGTTGCAATTGGAACAATTATTTCACAGCTGATTTCCTGTGTGCTGGTACTGACCTGTCTGTACCGGTCGGAAGGAAGTTATCAGCTTCGTTTCTCCAAACTGAAGATCAATGGTGCCTACATGGAACAGATTTTCCAGGTGGGAGTTCCGGCGGGAATCCAGAGTACGGTCATCAATTTGTCCAATGCACTGTTGCAGTCTTCGGTTAATTCATTTGGATCGATTGCGATGGCAGGCTATACAGCAGCGAACAATATACTTGGGTTCCTTTATATGTCAGTGAATTCGATTACCCAGGCATGTATGAGCTTTACCAGTCAGAACTATGGTGTAGGTAAGCTGAAACGAATGGACAGGGTGCTGCGTGACTGTGCGATTCTGTCTATAGCGATCGCAGCGGTGCTTGGTGGTCTTGCCTATAGTTTCGGACCGCAGATCCTGACAGTTTATACTTCAGATCCAAAGGTTATCAGCTGCGGAATGGAAATCCTGGCGTATACATCGATCACTTATTTCCTGTGCGGGATCATGGATTTGTTTCCGGGTGCGCTTCGTGGAATGGGATATTCAGCAGTCCCGATGGTGCTTTCAGTGATCGGAACGGTGGGAACAAGAATTGTGTGGGTATTTGGAATTTTTCCGAACCACAGATCTTTATCCGTACTTTTTGTATCCTATCCGGTGTCATGGATCATTACCATTGTACTTCAGGTCGTGTGCTTCTATTTTGTGAGAAAAAGGGTACATCAGAAGGAAAAAAGATTGTTATAAACAGAACGAAATTGTGAAAATCGACAGTAGGGCATTGTGAAAAACAGACAGATTTATCTGTCTGTTTTTGTGTATATATAATAAATGTGCTTGCAATAGAAAGACACATGTGCTTGTATCTGATACAAAAACATGAATGTGTAAAATGTTTGTGCATCACGGAAATATAGATTGAAAAGAGAGGCAAAATAGGGTATCCTAAGTATAGAAAGACAAAAATAATAAAAAGTCCGTAATGAACGGACATATGTGTCATGCGGAGGTAATGAAGATGAATGATAATAAAATGTGGGCGCTTGTAAAGGAAAAACCGGAACAGGGACTCTGGATGAAAAGAGTACCGATTCCTGAAGTAGGACCAAATGACGTAAAGATCAAGATCCATAAAAATGCAATCTGTGGTACTGATGTACATATTTACCAGTGGAATGAATGGGCACAGCACACCATTCCGATCGGATTGACCGCAGGACATGAATATGTCGGGGAAGTTGTAGAAGTCGGTACAGGTGTACAGGGATTCAAGGTGGGCGATCTGGTATCCGGTGAAGGACATATCACTTGTGGAAAATGCAGAAACTGTCTGGAAGGGCACAAAGAGAACTGCAAAGATGCCAAAGGTGTTGGGGTAAACCGGAACGGTGCGTTTGCAGAATATCTGGTTATTCCCGCTTCAAATGTATGGCCGTGCAATCCGGCAATTGATGAAGAATTATATGCGATCTTTGATCCATTTGGAAATGCAACCCATACTGCATTATCTTACGACATGCTTGGTGAAGATGTGCTGATCACAGGTGCAGGGCCGATTGGGATCATGGCAGCGGCGATCGCAAAATTTGCAGGAGCAAGACATGTGGTAATCACGGATATGAACCAGTACCGTCTGGATCTGGCAGCAAAAATGGGTGCGACCAGATGCGTTAATCTGACACAGGAAAAACTGACGGATGTGATGCATGAGATCGGAATGACAGAAGGCTTTGATATCGGACTTGAGATGTCCGGAAGCCAGCCGGGACTTTCTGATATGATCCATAACATGAAACATGGTGGAAAGATCGCACTTCTCGGATTGCAGAGACAGGATGCAACCGTAGATCTTGAGACGGTGATCTTCAATGGGCTGAATATCCGCGGAATTTATGGAAGAAAAGTATGGGATACCTGGTATAAGATGTCTACGATGATTCAGGCAGGACTTGATATTTCACCGATCATCACACACCATTTTGATATCCGCGATTATGAAAAAGGATTTGAGGCAATGATCTCAGGACAGTCAGGAAAGGTGATCCTTGACTGGGCACATATTAACGATTAGGAAAAGCAGAAGAAGGAGAGAATAAAATGGCAAGAAAAAATGATATTTTAAGTATTTATACAAAAGAAGTAGAACAGATCAAAGCAGATGGTCTTTTCAAAGGGGAAGCACCGTTCGTATCTCCGCAGGGCGCAAAGGTTGTAATGGAAGACGGAAGAGAGCTTCTTAATATGTGTGCCAATAACTATCTTGGACTTGGAGACAATCAGAGACTGATCGATGCAGCGAAGAAAACTTATGATGAAAAAGGATATGGAGTTGCTTCTGTCAGATTTATCTGCGGAACACAGGACATCCACAAAAAACTGGAAAAGAAGATTTCCGGATTTCTGGGAACAGATGATACGATTTTATATTCTTCCTGCTTTGATGCAAATGGTGGACTTTTTGAAACAATCCTGACTGCAGAGGATGCAGTGATCAGTGATGAACTGAACCATGCTTCCATCATTGATGGAGTTCGTCTTTGTAAGGCAAAAAGATACCGCTATAAAAATAATAACATGGAAGATCTGGAAGCACAGCTTCAGGCTGCAGATGCAGCAGGAGCAAGAGTCAAACTGATCGCTACAGACGGTGTATTTTCAATGGATGGAATCATCTGTAACTTAAAAGGTGTCTGCGATCTTGCTGATAAATATAACGCACTGGTTATGGTGGATGACAGCCATGCAGTGGGATTTGTAGGAGCACACGGCAGAGGAACTTCCGAATACTGTGGCGTAGAAGGAAGAGTGGATATCATTACAGGAACACTCGGAAAAGCACTCGGTGGGGCTTCCGGTGGATATACATCCGGAAGAAAAGAGATCATCGATCTGCTTCGTCAGAGAAGCCGTCCGTACCTGTTCTCCAACTCTCTTGCACCGGCAATCGCAGGAGCAAGTATTGAGATGTTCAATATGCTGGAAGAAAGCACCGAGCTTCGTGACCATCTGGAAGAAGTAACCGCATACTACCGCAAGCAGCTGGTAGAAAACGGATTTGATATCATTGAAGGAACCCATCCATGTGTACCGGTTATGCTTTATGATGAAAGACTTGCCGGAGAATATGCAAAGAAAATGATGGAAAAAGGGGTATATGTGGTTGCATTCTCTTATCCGGTTGTACCGAAAGGAAAAGCAAGAATCCGCACACAGGTATGCGCGAGCCATACAAAAGAAGATATTGATTTCATTATCAAATGTTTTAAAGAGACTAGAGAAGAGATTGGAAAATAAATTGCTACAGGATAGAAAAATGCCGGACAGTACAAAATGTTGCCCGGCATTTTGTGATGATATAACAGAGAAATTTGACTAAAAAATGTTACAGGAAAATTTTCGGAGGCGTTAAATAAAAATAAAAGAATATTTTTGGAATGTAATCATGGTAATTATGTAAAACCTGAAAAAATAGAGAGAAAAGCTTGTGGGAAAGGCAGGAATACTATAAAATAAACAGGGAACAATAAAAAGATGAATGGGGTGTCATCTGACAGAGGAGAGAAAAGATGGAACAAAAAATATACAATGAATATGTGGAAATTTTAAAGGAAGAGTTGCTTCCGGCGATGGGATGTACAGAGCCGATTGCAGTAGCTTACGCGGCAGCAGTTGCAGTTCAGGCTCTTGGGGAAAAACCGGAATCTGTAGAAGTAAATGTCAGTGCAAATATTATTAAGAATGTAAAAAGTGTCGTTGTACCGTGCACAGGAGGACTTCGCGGAATCGGTGCAGCAGTCTGTGCAGGGATTGTAGCCGGATGTCCGGAAAAAGAACTGGAAATTCTGGAAGAGATCACAGGGGAACAGAAAGTAGAAATGAAAAAGATGCTGGATACTATGCCGATGACAATCCGGAAATCCGATAAAGAATATATTTTCGACATCCAGATCAAGGCATGTGCAGGCGGACACAGCGGATACGTAGAGATCGCAGGTTTTCACACCAATGTGATCTGTGTAAAGAAAGATGATGAGATCATCAGAGAAAAAGCATATGAAGAGCAGGGATCCAGCTGTGCGACGGACCGTTCTCTTCTGACTGTGGAGAAGATCATTGAATTCGCAGACTGCGTAGACGTTGCAGACGTAGAGGAAGTTCTGCAGAGACAGATTGATTATAACTGGGCAATTGCCGAAGAGGGCATGACAGGAAAATGGGGAGCTGCCATTGGAAAGACTTTGATGGAAGCATATGGAAACAGTGTACATAACCGTGCGAAAGCGATGGCAGCGGCCGGATCGGATGCAAGAATGAACGGATGTGAACTTCCGGTTGTCATCAATTCGGGAAGCGGTAACCAGGGAATGACAACTTCTCTTCCGGTGATCGTCTATGCAAAAGAGCTGAATGTCTCAAAAGAGATGATGCTCCGCGCGCTGGTTGTGTCAAATCTGATCACAATCCATATGAAGACAGGAATCGGAAGACTGTCTGCATATTGTGGCGCGATCAGTGCAGGATGTGGTGCAGGTGCAGGAATCTGTTATCTGTATGGCGGACGTGCATATGAGATTTCTCATGTAATTGTAAATGCAGTTGCCATTAACTCAGGTGTTGTGTGTGATGGAGCGAAGGCAAGCTGCGCGGCAAAAATCGCATCAGCTGTAGAAGCAGGGCTTCTGGGACTTCAGATGCAGAAAAATGGAAAGCAGTTCTATGGCGGAGACGGACTTGTAGAAAAAGGTGTAGAAAACACGATCCGTAATATTGGAGAGCTTGCAAAGAAGGGAATGCGTGAGACGGATAAAACGATCATCCAGATCATGACAAGATAAGAAAAAGAGAAAAGAACTGGTAGAAGAGGCACTTGCATTTACCGGACTTAAGAAAAATATGACTAATATTGAAAAAATAAAACATCTGCGGTATGCATATCGCAGATGTTTTATTTTTGACCGTTAGCTATTTATACTTTTTATTTTTGAATATACTTCTTCAACAACAAAAGCGTATTCTTTACCCCATCCATATGGGATCTTTCATAGTTATGTGATGCATACACCCCAGGACCAATCAGACCATGACGGATATCATATCCTGCCCGAAGAGTTGCCTCTACATCAGAACCGTAATGCGGATACACATCGATCGCATAATCCAATCCTTCTTCTTTTGCAGTTTCGGCAAGAGCGGATGTTACGTCGTAGTTGTAAGGACCGCCGGAATCTTTTGCGCAAATAGATACCATGCGTTCGGTACATCCGAGATCGGATCCGACGCAGCCCATGTCAACAGAAATCATCTCTGTTGTATCTTCGGCAACAAAACTTCCGCCGTGTCCGACTTCTTCATATACAGTGAAAAGGAGAGAAACTTTGCGGGAAAGCGCAATAGATTCATCTTTTACGCATTTTGCCAGACCGAGAAGGATGGCAGCAGAAAGCTTGTCATCTAAGAAACGGCTTTTGATATAACCGCTCGGTGTGATCTGGGTACGCGGGTCCATGGCGATGATATCTCCAGGCTGTACGCCAAGTGAAAGAGTTCCTTCTTTAGTGTCCACATTTTCGTCCAGAAGGATTTCCATATTTTCTTCTTTTGTCTCAACAGCAGAATCTGCAACATGAACAGAAGGTTCAGTATTTAGTACTACACCGGTATAAACGCGTCCGTCGCGTGTGTGGATCGTGCAGTTTTCCCCATCAGCGGTACTCCACTGGTGTCCACCGAGAGTAGTCGGACGCAGTCTTCCATTTGCTTTGACAGAACGCACCATGGCACCGAGGGTATCAACGTGTGCTGCAAGTACCAGCGGATTCCCCTCTCCGCCGATCGTTACGAATACGTTGCCTTTGTTAGAAAGCTGTGGTTCATATCCCATATCTGATAAAGTCTTCATCAGGTATGCAGCCACATCTTTGGTATAACCGGATGGGCTTGGAATAGAAGTTAAAGCTTTCAGTTCGTTTCCGATAAATTCAAGATAATTTTGCATAGAAAATTCCCCCAAAAAATTTATAGTATATATCATAATAGTTTAATGGAAGAGGATGGAAAATGCAATATACATTGAAGGATAATTTAAAAAGGTTATAATAATTGATGAAAAAATAGATTCATGATTTATTAAAAAAGAATCAAATATTGCTTCCGATATATTTGCTGGTGAATTAACCGTATCAGGAGTATAATAGACTTAAAATATTATAGGAGGACAAGGTTAATTATGGGGGAAACGTCAAACGCTAATCTACTGACAACGGGATCTATTCCGAAAAAGATTATTATGTTTGCGATTCCGCTTCTATGGGGGAATTTATTCCAGCAGTTGTATAATGTGGCGGATTCGCTGATCGTGGGAAATTTTCTTGGGAATAATGCACTTGCAGCTGTCAGCTCATCAGGGAATCTGATATTCCTGATGGTAGGATTTTTTGGGGGAATTGGCGTGGGAGCCGGTGTTGTCATTGCGAGGTATTTTGGAGCCGGAGAATATGAAAAGCTGAAAAAAGCAATCCATACGGCACTGGCATTTGGTGGCGTATGTGGAATTTTTCTTACGGTTGCCGCGTTGATCCTTGCACCGCAGATTTTAAAACTGATTGGTACGCCGGAAGAGGTACTGCCGAAATCACTGGTTTATTTCAGGGTGTATTTTGCAGGTTCACTTGGATTTGTAATTTATAACTTTGGAATGGGGATTTTGCAGTCACTTGGTGACAGTAAGAGTCCGGTCATCTATCTGATCATTTCAGCGTGTCTGAATGTGATTCTGGATCTGGTGCTGATCGGAGGCTTAGGATTTGGTGTAGGTGCAGCAGCTTTTGCAACGATTGTTTCACAGATATTAAGTGCGGTTCTGTGTATCAGAAAACTGCGTAGGGAACCAGAGGCGTTCCGGTTATCTTTTCGTGAACTTCGGATGAATGGGAATATGCTGCGGCTGATCGTGGTAAACGGAATACCGGCAGGAATCCAGAATTCAATTATTGCGGTTGCAAATGTATTTGTACAGTCGAATATTAATCAGTTTGGGGCTCTGGCAATGGCCGGATGTGGGTCATATTCCAAAATTGAAGGATTTGGATTTATTCCGGTTACCTGCTTCTCACAGGCACTCACGACGTTTATTGGACAGAATCTGGGAGCAAAAGAGTATGACCGGGCAAAAAAAGGGGCATTGTTTGGAACTATTTGTGGAATCGGGATAGCAGAAGTGATCGGAATAGCAGTTTTTTTCTTTTCACCATACCTGATCGCTGCGTTTGGAGGAGATCAAAAAGCAATTGAATATGGAATTGCAGAGGCACATACGATCGCTCTTTTCTATTGTCTGCTTGCGTTTTCGCATTGTATGGCAGCAATTCAGAGAGGGGCGGGAAGAAGTATTGTTCCGATGTTTGTTATGATGCTTGTATGGTGCGGAGTCCGGGTAACCTATATTAGTATTGTTATCAGGATTATTCCGGTGATCAATGTAATCTACTGGGCATATCCACTTACCTGGTTTATCAGTTCGGTGATATTTTTGATTCTGTTTCTTAAGACAGACTGGATTCACGGATTAGAGAAACAGTGACAGGGCGCATAAAAAAGAAAGCTGTACACTACTTATGTAGTGTGCGGCTTTCTTTTTTGGTTTCATAGGAGATTCCGAAGGAACTTCCTATGAAACAAAAGGCACTGCGTGCCGGAGATGCGCACTCGCACGAAGATGAAGAATGTCGCAAGCGGTCTACGCTCCGCTTCGGTCGTTGCTTAACGAGCGCCACTGGCGCTCAGCAACGCACTCGGCGCGAGAATGTGCCGAGGCACATTCTTTCTTATATTTTTGCGTGAAATTACAGGGAAAGGGAATGAAGTTCCGTAAAAAATGAAGGATAAGATACATCTACACACTGACCATTCTGGATTTCAGTATTTCCCTCGGCGGCAAGGGCTGCGATGGAAAAGGCCATTGCGATCCGGTGATCCAGATAACTGTTGATCTGTCCTCCATGAACCGGATTACCGCCACGGATGATCATGCCGTCGTCGGTTGGTGTTACATCAACGCCCATGGCAAGAAGTCCTTCTGTAGTTGTTTTGATACGGTCAGTCTCTTTGACTTTCAATTCGGCAGCATCCCTGATGATCGTAGTTCCCTCGGCGAAAGCAGCCATCACTGCAATCATTGGAATCTCATCGATCAGTGTAGGGATGATTGCACCTTCTACGGTGGTTCCGTGAAGAGTGCTTGTACGTACAAGAAGATCGGCAGTTGGTTCACCGCTGTCACAATTTTCATTTAGATAGGTAATGTCTGCCCCCATTGCCCTGCATACTTCAAGGATTCCGGCACGGGTCGGGTTGGTACCTACATTCTTTATCAGAAGTTCAGAACCTGGAACCAGAAGGGCAGCAGCGATGAAGTAAGCAGCAGAAGAAATATCTCCGGGAACCAGGATCTTCTGTCCGTATAATTCCTCACATGGGAGAATAGATGCAGTTGCACTACCATCAGAATGTACTTCTGTCTGTACGTTGGCACCGAAGCCATTCAGCATCAGTTCTGTATGATTACGGGAAAGTACAGGTTCTGTAACCAGGGTTAATCCGTCTGCATAAAGTCCTGCCAGGAGTACGGAAGATTTAACCTGAGCAGAAGCTACTTTTGAGTGATAGTGGATTGCGTGCAGGGATGGATTCTGACCGGCAGGAAGCAGGCTGTTGATCAAAAGTGGTGCGCACCCGTTCCCATTCTGGCTTAAAATATCAGCGCCCATCATCCCAAGAGGCTCCATGATCCTCTTCATCGGGCGGGAGTTCAGAGAAGCATCGCCGGAAAGAGTGGTGGCAAACGGCTGACCGGAAAGAATACCGGAAATCAGTCTTGTAGTGGTTCCGCTGTTCCCCACATCTAAAAAAGAAGAAGGTTCGGAAAGTCCGTGAAGCCCTTTGCCGTGAACCAGGATACGGTCAGGTGTGTCTTCGATATTGATTCCCATGGCACGAAAGCAGCCGATGGTAGAGAGGCAGTCGGCACCGTGAAGAAAATGTGTGATCTCAGTAGTTCCTTTTGCCAGTGCACCGAACATAATAGAACGGTGGGAGATGGATTTATCGCCGGGAACAGATACTTCCCCGCGAAGCTGTTTAACAGGTTGGATTTGCATAATATAGTAACCTCTCATTCGTAAAATTCTATTTTCAAGCATTGTGACCAATTTACACAAAGTTCTGAAAAGATTTTTTGGACTGTCTTGCATTTAATGATGTGAGTGTCAAAAATCCTCTTGCAAGCAAGCTTGTATCGGCTTTCTGACCTTTTGACCCTGGTATCATCATTTAATTATTAACGCTCATAAACAATATAACGATGCTTCTGCAAAAGTGCTACTGCTTTCTCACAGGAGATGCTGTCATAGAATTCGATGCGGAGTACGCCTTCTTCAAATTCACGGTTATGAACAATTCCAATGTTCTTAATGCTGAGTGCATTAGAAGCGAGGATGGTCGCAATGGTGGCGATCACACCGGCTTCATCCGGGATGTCACAGTAGATCTCGAATGCACGCTTGATTGGGCCGGCAGAACCGTTTGGCATGGAATTGCGGTAGTTCCGGGAATGGTCGAACATATCGTAGATTCCCTGGGAGTCTCCGGCATCAACCAGTTTTTTCGCTTCATTTAATGTTTCGATATAATTTCCAAGGATCTGGGAAATATTACTCTGATTCTGTGCACAGATATGTTCCCACATGGTCGGTGAGGAAGAGGCGATTCGCGTAATGTCCTTAAAGCCGCCGGCGGCGAGGGTTTTCATCAACTCATCCTTGGTGTCGGTGTCTCTGACAAAGTTGACCAGACTTGCGGCAATGATATGTGGCAAGTGGCTGATCGTGCCGGTGACGATGTCGTGTTCATGATAATCCAGTACGATCGGAAGTGCACGCAAGGATTCTACGAAGGATGCGTATGCATCAACCTTTTTTTTCGCTACTTTGGCGGAAGGGGTGAGAACAAAGTAAGCGTTCTCGATCAGGATTGGTTTGGAATTGGCAAAACCACTCTTTTCGGAACCGGCCATCGGGTGTCCTCCGATAAAGTAATCCTCCAGTCCCAGCCGGATGATCTCGTCATGGATCGGAGTTTTGACACTTCCGACGTCAGTCAGGATCATATCATCATGCAGGTAAGGCATCATCTGCTTTAAATATGCAGTATTGAAAGCAACCGGGGCACATAAGAAGATGTAGTTGCAGCCTCGGAAATTATCATCGATTGAGGTACAGGCCACATTGATGATGGATTCTTGTGTGGCAAGTGCCAGAGTTTCTCTATTCTTGTCGAAAGCGACAATCTCATAATCCGGATAATATCGCCGGATCGCCTTTGCAATAGAGCCCCCAATGAGTCCGAGTCCGATAAATCCGATTTTTTTCTGTTTCATAATCTTTCGTCCTTTCGTGATAGTCTACCTTTCATAATATAGGAAAACAGGCTATCTGTCAATAAAGCAATACTTTAAAGTGTAAAAGTGAAAGTTTTTGTTGAAATTCTATAAAATAGTTGTGTTTTTATAGAAAGTTTAGTACAATATATCCATGAGAAACTTTAGCAAGGAGGCAGCAAGCATGAAGGTTTACAGAACGGATGAAATTAGAAACGTGGTCCTTTTAGGACATGGGGGAAGCGGAAAGACCAGTCTGGCAGAAGCGATGGCTTATGTATCTGGAGCAACAAATCGTATGGGATCTGTTGAGAACGGTAATACGATCAGTGATTTTGATAAAGAAGAACAGAAACGTAAATTCTCACTTAGCACAAGTCTGATTCCGATTGAATGGGAAAAAGCAAAGATTAATATCCTTGATACACCTGGATATTTTGATTTTGTCGGAGAAGTGGAAGAAGCAGTCAGCGCAGCCGATGCAGCTGTTATCGTTGTTTCCGGAAAAGCCGGTGTGCAGGTAGGAACCGAGAAAGCATGGGAGCTCTGTGATAAGTATAATCTTCCGCGTATGATCTATGTTACTGAGATGGATGTGGATGATGCCAGCTTCCGTCAGGTTGTTGAAGATCTGACCGCAAGATACGGTAAAGTGATCGCACCACATTTCCAACCGATCCGTGAGAACGAGAAATTAGTAGGTTATGTCAATGTTATCAAGAATGCAGGTAGAAGATACACCGGACTTGGACAGAGAGAAGAGTGTGAGATTCCGGATTACTGTCTGCCGAACCTGCAGATTTACAGAGAGAAGCTTCTTGAAGCAGTGGCAGAGACCAGTGAAGCATTTATGGAACGTTATTTTGAGGGAGATGAATTCTCGGTTGAAGAGATCCGCTCTGCCATGAGAACAGAAGTTATGGACGGAGATATCGTTCCGGTAGCAATGGGATCCAATGTTCAGGCACAGGGTGTTGCAAACTTACTGTCTGATATCGTAAGATTTTTCCCAAGTCCGGAATACCGTGAATGCGTAGGTATCAACCGTAAGACCAATGAGATCTTTGAAGCACATCATGATTTTGCAGCCGCAAAGACCGCATATGTATTCAAGACCATGGTAGATCCGTTTATCGGAAAATATTCTTTCGTAAAAGTATGTTCCGGTGTATTAAAGGGGGATGATGTCCTTTACAATCCGGAGTCAGATGCAGAAGCAAAGATCGGCAAGATCTACACCTTATCCGGCAACAAACCGGTAGAAGTTCAGGAACTGTTTGCAGGTGATATCGGAGCGATTGCAAAACTGACAAGTACAAAGACAGGGGATACCCTTTCAACAAAAAATACACCGGTATCTTATGGAAGAACCGAATACTCCAAACCGTATACATATATGAAGTATGTAGTGAATAACAAAGGTGATGAGGACAAGGTATCACAGGCTCTTGCGAAGATGATGGCAGAGGATGTGACACTGAAAGTGGTAAATGACAGTGAGAACCGCCAGTCACTGATTTATGGAATGGGTGACCAGCATCTGGAAGTGACAGCAAGCAAGCTGGCAGAGCGTTACAAAGTCGGAATCAGACTGGAGACACCAAAAGTTGCGTTCCGTGAGACGATCCGCAAGAACTCGGATGTAGATACCAAGTATAAGAAACAGTCCGGAGGACATGGACAGTATGGACATGTTAAGATGCGTTTTGAACCATCCGGAGATCTGGATACACCGTATGTATTCCAGGAAGAAGTAGTCGGAGGTGCTGTTCCGAAGAACTACTTCCCGGCAGTTGAAAAAGGATTGCAGGAATCTGTATTAAAAGGACCTCTCGCCGGATATCCGGTAGTTGGCGTGAAAGCAACCCTGTATGATGGATCTTACCATCCGGTAGATTCTTCTGAAATGGCATTTAAGACTGCGACGATCCAGGCATTTAAGAAAGGATTTATGGAAGCAGGACCGGTTCTTCTTGAGCCAATCGCATCTGTGAAAGTAACCGTTCCGGATGATTATACCGGAGACGTTATGGGAGATCTGAACAAGAGACGTGGTCGTGTTCTTGGAATGAATCCACAGTCAGGCGGATATCAGGTAATTGAAGCGGATGTACCGATGACAGGCATGTTTGGATATTGCACAACACTTCGTTCTATGACAGGTGGACGAGGAAGCTATTCGTATGAATTTGCCCGTTATGAACAGGCTCCGGCAGATGTACAGGAAAAAGAAATTGAAAAGCGTGCAGCTGAAGAATAAGAATAAGGAAAAGCCGGGAGAAAATCCCGGTTTTTTCTATTGTACTTTCGTACTAAAAGTGGTATACATATTATGATGGTGGCAGCTTCGGCTGTCACATTGGTATTTTATACAATTTTAGTATTAAAGGTTTAGTATTAAGAGAAAAAGTAGAGGAAAAGAAAAATGAAAATTGTAATTATTGGGGACGGGAAGGTTGGTCATAAACTGACCATACAGTTATCCGAAGAAAATTACGATGTGGTTTTGATTGACCAGAATGAGGGAAAATTAAAAGAAGCACTGAATCAGCTTGATATTCTCTGCATTACCGGAGATGGTGCAGATGCGAAAGTGCAGAAAGAAGCAGGAGTGCCGGGCGCTGATCTTGTTGTGGCATGTGCATCGACAGACGAACTGAATATGCTGAGCTGCCTGCTCGCAAAGAGACTGGGGGCAAAGCACACGATCGCCCGTGTAAGGAATCCAATCTATTATCAGCAGATCGATCTTTTGAAAGAGGACTTAAGACTGAGTATGGCTGTCAACCCGGAACTTATGGCTGCATTTGAGATTTCCAGATCGATCCTTCTTCCGGATACTGCAAAGGTAGAGACTTTTATGAAGGGAAAAGTCGAAATGGTAGAATTCATTGTCAAAGAAAGAAGCCATCTGGGCGGAGTATCGCTTGCTGAGCTTTACCGCAAGTTCCAGATCAAAGTTCTGGTATGTGCTGTAAGACGTGGATCGGAAGTGATCATCCCGAATGGTGATTTTGTCATCCATGATGGAGACCGGCTTCATATTGTTGCATCCCACAAATATATTGAAGAATTTTTCCATCTGATCGGAAAGCGGAAAGAGCCGAAGAATATTCTGGTTTGTGGTGGGGGAAAAGTCGGATATTATCTGGCAAAACAGCTTTTAGGACTTGGTATGCAGGTTAAGATCATTGAGCAGGACTGGAAGAAATGCGAAGATCTCTGCGACCAGCTTCCGAAAGCGACGATCATCTGTGGGAATGCCGCAGACCATGACCTTCTGATCGAAGAAGGAATTGAACAGGCAGATGCCCTGGTCAGCCTGACCGGTATGGATGAGGAGAATATTATCCTTGCACTTTTTGCAAAGACAAAAGGTGTGGACAAGATCGTGGCAAAGGTCAACGAAGACGGACGTGCCCAGCTTGTCGAGGAACTTGGGATCGATCTGATTGTATCAGCAAAGACTGCAACAGCAGATGCGATCATGAGTTATGTGCGTGCACGCCAGAATTCTCTCAAGAATGTCAATGTTGAATCTATGTATCAGCTGGTTGGCGGAAGAGTAGAAGCACTGGAATTTATTATCAAAGAAAAAACAGAATATACAGATATCCCGTTTAAGGATCTGGAACTGAAGCCGAACAATCTGATCGCATGTATCGGAAGAAAACGGCAGATTATTATTCCGGACGGGAATGAATCC
Organism: Coprococcus sp. AM11-30B; assembly: GCF_027674365.1. Taxonomy (NCBI): domain Bacteria; kingdom Bacillati; phylum Bacillota; class Clostridia; order Lachnospirales; family Lachnospiraceae; genus Coprococcus; species Coprococcus sp. AM11-30B. The sequence goes on from NZ_JAQDVB010000019.1 coordinate 71,802, forward strand.
ATTCAGGTGGGCGACAGTGTTGTAATCGTTACGACCCAGAAGAAAGTTAAGGATATCACAGATATTCTGGCTGAGCAATAGGGGTGAAAAGAAATGAATGTGAAAATGATACGCTATATCATCAGTAAGATGATGGGAGTAGAGGGACTGCTGATGCTGCTTCCGATGATGGTTGGAATTATTTATGGCGAGCACACATCGGTTTATTTTCTGATTACAGCTGCGATCCTGACGGCAATTTATCTGCTGTTTGGCAGAAAATGCCCGGAGAACATGACGATTTATGCCAAAGAAGGTCTGATCATTGTTGCAACGGCCTGGATTTTCTGGTCACTTGCAGGTGCACTTCCATTTGTACTCAGTAAAAGTATTCCAAGCTATGTGGATGCTTTTTTTGAAACAGTATCCGGATTTACGACGACAGGTTCTACGATCCTGACTGAGATTGAAGGACTTCCGAAAGGAATTCTTTTCTGGCGTTCCCTGACACATTGGGTTGGTGGAATGGGAGTGCTGGTATTTGTTATGGTACTTACCTCTCTGGATGAGAAGAATTCCATGCATCTGATGCGTGCGGAAGTTCCGGGACCAGAGGCAGATAAACTGGTTCCAAAGGCAAGAGGAACCGCAAGGATCCTGTATGGAATGTATTTTGCACTGACTGCAATTGAGGTAGTTTTTCTTCTGGCAGGAGGGATGAACCTGTTTGACGCAGTGACACATGCATTCAGTACTGCCGGTACCGGAGGATTTTCCAGCTACAATGCAAGTGTGGCACACTTCAACAGTGCCTACATTGATGGTGTGATCACCGTATTTATGATCCTGTTTGGTATCAATTTTAACCTGTATTTTTTTCTGCTTTTGAAAGAATTTAAGAGTGTATTTAAGAATGAGGAGTTGCGTGCTTACCTGGGAATCATTGCAGGAGCAACCGTTGTGATCACCTGCAATATCGCCGGAGGTTATCATTCTCTTTTAAAGGCATTCCGCTATGCGGCGTTCCAGGTGGCATCCGTGATCACGACAACTGGATTTGTAACGGCAGATTTCAACAAGTGGCCGGAGCTTTCCAAATGTGTTCTGCTTCTTGTGATGGTAATCGGTGCTTCTGCCGGTTCAACAGGCGGTGGTATCAAAGTATCAAGACTTCTGATCCTGGTAAAAAGCATCCGCCGGGAGCTGAAAACTATGATCCATCCGAAAGCAGTCAATATCGTAAAAATAAATGGGAAAAAAGTGAAAGAAGAGACGATGCGGGGGGTATATGTATACTTTATTGCGTATATACTAATCCTGATCGTATCCGTGCTTCTGATCTCGATCAATAACTTTGATTTTACTACTTCATTTACCGGAGTGCTTACTACACTTAATAATGTAGGACCGGGACTGAATCTGGTAGGACCGGTGGAAAATTTTGCGAAGTTCTCAGACTTTTCGAAGATTGTTTTCTGCGTGGATATGCTGATCGGACGACTGGAAATCTTCCCGTTCCTGATGCTGTTCTCGCCGTCACTTTGGAGTAGAAAATTCTAAGACAGCCTTGGTAAGGTAAAACGATGAAAAGGAGAATTTATGAAAAAGAAAAATATAGCGATTAGTTTTCTGCTGCTTTTAGTGGCAGCAGGAATCTGGTATTATGTATCACTGCCGGCTTTTAATATCCATTCTTCCGGAGTGTGGTATTTTGTGCTTGTTCTGGTGCTTGCGGTCGGTCTTGTGCTTGCAGGAAAAAAAGGCTTGCGATACGGAGCGATTGATCTGAAGGAGATGAAAGAATCCAAAGGTTTCAAATGGTGTGTCCGTCTTTTTATTCTTTTGTTAGTGGTTTATCTGGCCGGAACCATTCTTTCTTCACCGATTGTGAATGCGAAGAAATACCAACAGCTTCTGAAGGTAGAAGAGGGCGAATTCACAAAAGATATCGAGGAGCTTTCCTTTGACCAGATCCCGCTTCTGGATAAGGAGTCTGCGCAGCTTTTAGGAGACCGGAAGATGGGAAGCATGTCAGATATGGTATCCCAGTTTGAGGTGGACGATATCTACAGTCAGATCAACTACAAGGATCGTCCGGTCCGTGTGTCACCTTTGAAATATGCGAATCTGATCAAATGGTTTACCAATCGGAAAGATGGACTTCCTGCATATATCCGGATCGATATGGCAAGTCAGACAACGGAGATGGTAAAGCTGGAGCAGGGAATGAAGTATTCGACCAGCGAGCATTTTGGAAGAAATATTTACCGTCATCTTCGTTTTGCGCATCCGACTTATATTTACGGAGACCTTAGTTTTGAAATTGATGATAATGGTGTTCCATACTGGGTAGCACCGGTCAAAAAGTATAATATCGGTCTTTTCGGAGGAGAAACGGTAGGACATGTGGTGCTCTGCAATGCGATCACCGGCGAAATGCAGGATTACAGGATCGATGAAGTCCCGGAATGGATCGACCGAGCCTATTCGGCAGATCTTCTGGTACAGCTTTATGATTATTATGGCACGTTAAAGCATGGGTATTTTAACAGTGTACTCAGCCAGAAAGATTGTCTGAAGACAACAAACGGATATAATTATCTGGCGATTGATGATGATGTATGGGTGTACACGGGAGTAACTTCTGTAAACAGTGACCAGTCCAATGTGGGATTTGTTCTGATGAACCAGAGAACTATGGAGACAAAGTATTATCCGGTGGCAGGTGCGATCGAGGATTCTGCGATGGCATCGGCAGAAGGACAGGTACAGAACCTGAAGTATCGGGCGACTTTCCCGCTGTTGCTTAACATTTCCGGGGAGCCGACTTACTTTATGGCACTTAAGGATGATGCAGGACTTGTGAAAAAGTATGCAATGGTCAATGTCCAGAAGTACCAGGTTGTTGCGATCGGGGATACGGTAAGTGTATGTGAAGAATCCTACAATAATCTGCTTCTTACCAATGGAATCAAGGAAAAAGAAGAAGTGAAGATGGATACCGGCACGATCGAAGGAAAGATCACGAAAATCGCCCAGGGCGTTATAGATGGAGATTCTCATTACTACATTATGCTGGAAGGATCAGATGAGATTTTTGATGTATCGGTAGTCGATTTTATTGAGATCATCAAGTACAATGTGGGAGATGATGTAAAACTGGAGTATGCAAAAGGGGATAAGGCAAATACGGTTTTGTCTTTGAAATAGCATGATGTTGGAGTCAAAAGGTATTTTGCCCCTTTGATACCAGATTGCGAGAGTGCAAAAATCATCTTGCAAGCAAGCTTGCATCGGCTTTCTGACCTTTTGACCCTGGTATCATAGCATAAAAAGAATGTACTCTGTCACATTTGGAAAACCATAAAAGGAGGGATGAAGATTTACAGAAAATCTTCATCCCTCCTTTTGGATAATGTCTATCTTAGTTAAGGAGTGTACAATTTTCAAAATCTACATTACCAAGCTGTTCATTCGTTGCACTGATGCTGACATAAAAATCTACATCATTTTCTTTGGAGATCTTTTTCAGTGTTTCGATGAAAGAAGGAATGTTCTCAAGTGTGATGTCGGCGTGTTTTAAAATACCGTCGATAAAGATTGCTTTGATATCATGGTCTGCGCTTAACATACCGTAAATAAATCCAAGATATTCATCGGTATTGGTGATTACATCATAGTCATCCATGCAGATCGCTCTGATGTTGAAAGATAAGCTGTATGTATCTCTGTGGCTCTTCTTGATGAAGAATACGTTTCCTTCACATGTCTTTACAGCTTCGTTAGCACGTTCGATCATTTGCTGGGTTTTTCCGCTTCCTTTTGGGCCTGTCAATAAATTAACCATATTATCAAGTCTCCTTTGTTTATGAATTTGTACTAAAAAAGTACGAGATTTTATAAAACTATTATACACTAATCACAATGCATTAACAAGCTATTTATTTGCATCTTTTAAAGAAATGTGATACGATATAGCTCGGAAACAATTTGCAGTTAGAAAAGGCTAATTTATGAAATTATAATAATAAGAAAAGAGGAACGAAAAATGACGAAAGTTGATATTATTTCTGGTTTCCTGGGAGCAGGAAAGACAACATTCATCAAGAAACTGATCGAGGATGTATTTCCGGGAGAAAGACTGGTCCTGATCGAGAACGAATTTGGGGAGATCGGTATTGATGGCGGATTCTTAAAAGATGCCGGCGTTGAGATCACAGAGATGAACTCAGGATGTATCTGCTGTACACTGGTGGGGGATTTTAGCAAAGCACTTCAGAAAGTACTTGTAGATTATACACCGGATCGTGTCATCATCGAACCTTCAGGAGTTGGAAAGCTTTCTGATGTTGTAAAAGCAATCGAGGGTGTCAAAGATGAGGCAGATATTGAGATTGACGGAAGAATCACAGTTGTTGACGGTAAGAAAGCAAAAATCTATCTCAAGAACTTCGGAGAATTCTTCAATAACCAGGTAGAGCATGCATCTACGATCGTTATCAGCCGTACCCAGATGATGACAGATGAAAAGGTAGAAGAGTGCGTGCATATGCTGCGTGAGAAAAATGCAGAGGCAACCATTATTTCCACACCTTGGGAAGAACTTGGAAAAGATGCCGTTTTGCATGCCCTGCAGCATGGCGCTGAGATCGAAGGTATCCTGGAAGAACATGCACACGAGCATGACGACCACGAACATCACCATCATCATGATGACGAATGTGGCTGCGGTCATGATCACGACCATCATCACGATCACGAAGAGCATGAGCATCATCACGAACATGATGAGAACTGCACCTGCGGATGCCACGATCATGACCATGAACACCATCATGATCACGACCATGAAGAGCATGAGCATCATCATGAACATGATGAGAACTGCACCTGCGGATGCCATGACCATCACCACGGACACGAAGGACATCATCATGCAGATGAAGTATTTACGAGCTGGGGCAAGGAGACTGCTCATAAGTATACAGAAGAAGAACTGGATTACCTGCTGAAAGCATTATCTGAGACAGATGCTTACGGAACCGTACTTCGTTCCAAAGGAATTATCCAGATGGCAGACGGTTCCTGGAAGCAGTTTGATATGGTTCCGGAAGAATATGAAGTCCGTGAGGGACAGGCTGATTACACAGGACGTGTATGCGTGATCGGAACAGATCTCAAAGAAGAGGATCTGATTAAGTTATTCCATATCTAGGAGGAGCAAGCGGCGATGACAACACCGGTATATATCTGTACAGGATTTCTGGACAGTGGAAAAACAACATTTATCAAGGACACACTGATGAAGCAGGAATGGATCGAAGAAGGTCCGACATTGCTTTTGCAGTGTGAAGAGGGAGAGGAAGAGTACTCGGAAAAATATCTGGATGAGAACGGACTGTTCCTCTTCAATATAGAAGAAAGAGAAAAGTTAAATAAAACTTTCTTTGAAAACTGTGAGAAGATCTATCATCCGGTCCAGGTGATCATTGAGTACAATGGAACCTGGGATCTGCAGGAAATCCTGGATGAAGATTTTCCACGCAACTGGGAGATTCAGGGTGTGTACTCAACGGTTAGCGGTGAGACGTTGGACATGTACCTGAAGAATATGCGGAATATGCTGATGAACCAGCTTACAGAATCTGAGTTGATCATCATCAACCGTTGTGGGGAAAATACAGACCGAAGTGCGTTCAGACGTGCCCTTAAGATCCAGAACCCACAGGCACAGCTGATCTTTGAAGGCGTGGATGGCAATATTATCCCGCAGACAGAAGAGGATCTGCCATATGATCTGAAAGCAGACCATATCTTCATTGATGATGTGGACTTTGGTACCTGGTATGTGGATGCATATGAGCATCCGGAGCGCTACGAGCACAAGAAGATCACCTTCCTTGCACAGCTTTTCCGTCCGAAGGGAATGCCGGCAAATATGCTGATTCCGGGAAGACAGATCATGACCTGCTGCGCAGATGATATCCGTTTCTATGGATATCCATGTAATCTTGGAAGGGCAGCGCAGATTACACAGAGAAGCTGGAAAAAAGTAACCGTCAAGTTCGAGTACGAAGCATACCGTCCGATGGTTCCAAAGCAGCCGGTTCTTTATATGCTGGAGATGGAATCCGCAGAAAAACCGGAAGAAGAGGTAGTATATCTTGGATAAATTTCAAGTATTAAAGCAATTTTTTGGCTATGACGGATTCCGACCGGGACAGGAGAAACTGATTGATGCGATCCTGTCCGGCCGGGATGTACTCGGCATACTGCCAACGGGAGCCGGAAAGTCCATCTGTTTTCAGATTCCGGCGCTGATGATGGGAGGTATTACACTTGTGATATCTCCCCTTATTTCTCTTATGAAGGATCAGGTGGCATCCCTCAATCAGGCAGGGGTTCATGCAGCCTATCTGAACAGTTCCCTGACTATGGGGCAGTACCGGAAGGCACTTGCTTTTGCAAAAGAAGGAAGATATAAGATTATCTATGTGGCACCGGAGCGGCTGGAAACTGCAGAGTTTATGGATTTTGCTATGAGCGTGGATATTTCTATGATCGCAGTCGATGAAGCGCACTGTGTTTCCCAGTGGGGACAGGATTTCCGACCAAGTTATTTAAAGATCACAGAGTTTGTAGAGTATCTTCCAAAGCGGCCGGTTGTGAGTGCATTTACTGCAACAGCGACGAAAGAAGTAAGAGAGGATATGATCGATATCCTGATGCTGGAGGATCCGGAAGTAGTAATGACAGGTTACGACAGACCGAATCTGTTCCTTGCGGTACAGTTCCCAAAGAATAAATATGCCGCACTCAAAGCATTTATTGAGGAGCATCCGGATCAATGCGGGATTGTCTACTGCCTGACCAGAAAGCAGGTGGAGGAAAATTGCGCACTCCTGGAAATGGATGGGTTTTCCGTGACCAGGTATCATGCGGGACTGACAGACCGGGAGCGGCGTGATAATCAGGATGATTTCATTTATGACCGGAAGCAGATCATGGTGGCGACGAATGCATTCGGGATGGGAATTGATAAATCCAATGTCCGCTTTGTCGTACATTACAATATGCCGAAGAATTTGGAGTCCTATTATCAGGAAGTGGGACGCTGCGCCCGGGACGGTGAGCCGGGGGAGTGCCTGCTTTTATATAGTGGACAGGATGTGATCACAAACCAGATGTTCATTGAGAACAACCGCGACAATCAGGAACTGGATGAACTGACGCGCCGGATCGTGATGGAGCGGGATCAGGAGCGCTTGAAAAAGATGACTTATTATTGTTTTACAAAGGAATGTCTGCGTGATTATATTCTGCGGTATTTTGGGGAATACGGAAGCAATTACTGTGGGAACTGTTCAAACTGTAAGACACAGTTTGATACCGTGGATATGACGGCAGAGGCAAGGATACTTGCCATGTGTGTAAAAGAAAGTCATCAGCGTTATGGAATTAATGTGATTCTGGATACGGTGCATGGGGCAAATAATGCGAAGATCCGGCAGTATGGCATGGGTGTCAGTCCGGCTTACGGGGTACTTTCTAAGACGCCATCGTGGAAGCTCAGGCAGATATTCAACCAGCTTCTGGCAGAAGGATATCTGAAGACCACGCCGGATTCTTATATGATTGTGAAGCTGACTGAAAAGTCGGAAGCACTGATTGCAGGGCAGGAGACATTTACAATGAAGATGGCAAAAGAACCGGAGAAAGAGGCGAAGACAACACCGAAGAAAAAAGTGAAGAAAACGGCCGGACTGGTTCTGAATAAAGAGCAGGAAGAGTCTTTTGAAATCCTGCGCGTTCTGCGAGCAGAGATAGCAAGAGAAGAAAAAGTTCCGCCTTATATTGTATTTTCCGATAAGACTCTTGTGCAGATGTGTATCGAAAAACCGACAAATAAGAATGCTATGCTGAAAGTTTCCGGTGTGGGAGAGTTCAAGTTTGAAAAATATGGAGAGCGCTTTCTGGAGGTAATCCGGTCGTGGACATAGAATATCATCTGATCCGGTCAGATAGGCGCAGTATTGGAATCGAAGTTGACCGGGAAGGAAAGGTGACGGTCCGTGCACCCTATTCCTGTGAGAAAAAGCGGATTGATCGGTTCCTTCTGGAAAAAGAGAACTGGATCCGACAGAAGGTAAAGCTTCAGAAGGAAAATGCAATGAAGCGGCAGGAAAAGAGAGAGATGCCGGAAGCAGAAAAGAAATATTACCGGAATCTGGCAAGAGAAGTATTAGGTGCAAGGACCGGATACTATGCCCGGAAAATGGGTGTGACCTATGGACGTATTTCCATCCGGGAGCAGAAGACCAGGTGGGGAAGCTGCAGCAGCGTGGGGAATCTCAATTACAACTGGAAGCTGGTGCTGATGCCGCCGGGAGTTCTGGATTATGTTGTGGTGCATGAGCTGGCACATCGTAGAGAAATGAATCATTCCGCTGCATTCTGGAAGGTCGTGGCGACGTGGATGCCGGACTATAAAAAATATAGAAAATGGCTGAGAGATAACGGAAATCAATTTTAAATGGTAAAAATAATCAAGAATTCGTAGAAAACAATCAAGAATCTCTTGACGGAACTTGTATTTATTTTTATAATAACAAGGTATATGAAAAAAACAAGGATAAGGATCAGTAAAAGATTAGAGTCTGTACAGAGAACTGCCGGGCGGTGCAAGGCAGCAGATCAGATCTTTGAACTCGCCTTTGAGTTCTTCTGCTGAACGGTTTTCAGATAGGCAGAAGCGGGAATTCCCGTTATAGAATCACAAGTGCGCTGCACCGTAAGTTATGTTACCGGGATGCGGCGAAGAAGAGTGGTACCACGGAATTTAATCTTTCGTCTCTTTGAATTTATCAAAAGAGGCGAAAGATTTTTATTTAACAGGAAATTCTGATGGAATTTCCTGTTAAATAAAAGGTTAAGACACTTTTTTTCATACTGAAACAATACCAGGAGGAAAGAAAAATGGCAGTACCTTACAATCATAAGGCAATCGAAAAGAAATGGAAAGAAAAATGGGCTGAGAATCCGGTTAATCCGAAAGTGGATGAAAACGGCAACCCGAAAAAGAAATATTATTGTCTGGACATGTTCCCGTATCCGTCAGGAAACGGTCTTCATGTAGGACACTGGAGAGGCTATGTTATCTCCGATGTGTGGAGCCGTTACAAACTGCTTCAGGGATATTACATCATTCATCCGATGGGATGGGATGCATTCGGTCTTCCGGCTGAAAACTATGCGATCAAGATGGGAACCCATCCTGCAAAATCGACAGCAGCAAACATCGCGAATATCAAACGTCAGATCAATGAGATCTCAGCGCTTTATGACTGGGATATGGAAGTCAATACAACAGATCCTGATTTCTACAAATGGACACAGTGGATCTTTGTAAAGATGTTCAAAGAAGGACTTGCATACGAAAAAGAATTCCCGATCAACTGGTGCCCGTCTTGTAAGACAGGTCTTGCAAACGAAGAGGTTGTGGGCGGAAAATGCGAACGCTGCGGCGCTGAAGTTACAAAGAAGAACCTTCGTCAGTGGATGCTGCGTATCACAAAATATGCAGACCGTCTGTTAAATGACCTGGATAAGCTTGACTGGCCGGAAAAAGTTAAAAAGATGCAGACAGACTGGATCGGTAAATCTTACGGTGCAGAAGTAGATTTCCCGGTTGAAGGAAGAGAAGATAAGATCACTGTATACACAACAAGACCAGATACGCTTCATGGAGCAACCTTCATGGTACTTGCACCGGAACATAAGCTTGCAGCAGAGCTTGCAACACCGGAACACAAAGAAGAAGTAGAAAAATATATCTTCGATTCTTCTATGAAGTCTAATGTAGACCGTCTGCAGGACAAAGAAAAAACAGGTGTATTTACAGGAACTTACGCGATCAACCCTCTGAACGGAGCAAAGGTACCGATCTGGCTTTCTGATTATGTACTGGCTGATTATGGTACAGGAGCCATCATGTGTGTACCGGCTCATGACGACCGTGACTTTGAATTTGCAACCAAGTTCAACATCCCGATCATCCAGGTTATTGCAAAAGACGGTAAAGAAATCGAAAATATGACAGAAGCTTACACAGAGGCTTCCGGAACGATGATCAATTCCGGAGAATGGAATGGTATGGAGAGCTCTGTCCTTAAGAAAGAAGCTCCACATATCATCGAAGAAAGAGGAATCGGACGTGCAACTGTAAACTACAAGCTGCGTGACTGGGTATTCTCCCGTCAGAGATACTGGGGAGAACCAATTCCGATCGTACACTGCCCGGATTGTGGCGCTGTACCGGTACCGGAAGATCAGCTTCCACTGAGACTGCCGGATGTAGAATCTTATGAACCGACAGGAACAGGAGAATCTCCACTTGCAGGAATCGATGAATGGGTAAATACAACCTGTCCTGTTTGTGGAAAACCGGCAAAACGTGAGACAAATACCATGCCGCAGTGGGCTGGATCTTCATGGTATTTCCTGCGTTATGTAGATAATCACAACAACGAAGAACTTGTATCCAGAGAAAAAGCAGATGCAATGCTTCCGGTAGATATGTATATCGGTGGTGTAGAACATGCAGTACTTCACCTTCTGTATTCAAGATTCTATACCAAATTCCTTTGCGATATCGGTGTGATCGATTTTGATGAGCCGTTTGTCAAACTGTTCAACCAGGGAATGATCACAGGTAAGAATGGTATCAAGATGAGTAAGTCAAAAGGAAATGTCGTGTCTCCGGATGATCTTGTAAGAGATTATGGATGCGATTCTTTAAGAATGTATGAACTCTTCGTAGGACCACCGGAACTGGATGCAGAGTGGGATGACAGAGGAATCGATGGTGTATACCGTTTCCTTAAGAAACTCTGGAACCTGCTTATGGACAGCAAGGATAAAGATATCAAACCAACCAAAGAGATGATCAAAGTACGTCATAAACTGGTTTATGATATCACAACCCGTCTGGAAAGCTTCAGCCTGAATACCGTTATTTCTGCATTCATGGAGCATACAAATACACTGGTTGCGATCGCTAAGAAGGAAGGCGGAGTAGACAGAGATACTCTGGATACCCTTGCTGTATTACTGGCACCATTTGCACCACATATGGCAGAAGAAATCTGGGAAGAACTTGGCAACAAAGAAAGCGTATTCCGTGCCGGATGGCCAAAATACGATACAGAAGCCATGAAAGATGATGAAATCGAAATTCCGGTACAGATCAATGGAAAAACAAGAGCAGTCATCAAAATTTCCACAGAGGCTACAAAAGAAGAAGCAATCGCTGCCGGAAAAGAAGCAATCGCAGATAAACTTACAGGAAATATCGTAAAAGAAATCTACGTTCCGAAGAAGATCATAAACATTGTTCAGAAATAATTGAGAAGAAATTCTTACAACAGAATAAAGTGCTTGGAAATATTGAAAAGGTTGCTTAAAACCAAGGTTTGCAGATGTTTTTTTTCAAAGAAAAGGTATCATAGAATACCGCAAAATATCGTAAGAGATTTTTGAAATGGAGTAAATTTGGAGTAAAAGTTGAAAGAAAATGGAGTAAATATTTCAAGTGTTAGAGAATGGCGCAGGTAATGGAAGCATTATTTGTGCCATTTTTCATTGACACTTTTTGAGAACTGTAGGTAATAAAACATGAAAGTCTGTCTAATGAGATTGAGTTAAACCCAAGTGCTTTGGTTATGGCGAAAGAAAGAGAAATATGATATAATTTTATTCAATAGAAATAAAAAATAGTAATAGTAGGACAAAAGATATTTCTTATATAATCTTAATAATGACCAAGGAGAAAGTCAAATGGATAATATATTGAAAAAGATGACAGAGAAAGCGTATCAAAAATATAAAACACTTCCAAATGGAAAGCCTATAGTACGACAAAATATTGAAGCAGATGCATTCCCGATTGTAGTGTTGGATATTTTATATGGAGAGGAGAAAAAGAAAAATTTTCTAGAAGAAGAAGCAACTGAACTTGCAAAGTATGTTGTGGCACCTCCAGATAGCGGGATTGATATAGTTGTTGAACATGAAGATTCAGATGATTATTCATATGATTTTATACAAGTTAAAAGTAGTGCGCTTCCAGAGGTTGAAATTAAAAAAAATCTAGCAACAATGAAACGAACAATAAAAGATTATTTGAAGAAACCTTCAAGTGTTGAAGAAAATTTGGTTAATGTTTTGGGACAAACCAATTTTGATACGTCATATAGAAATAATTGTACATATATTGTTGTTCATTGTGGTGAAATTATTTATACAGAATTAGAAAAAGATGAAAAAATAATAACAGGAAGAGAATTAGCTGTATTAAAGGAATGTGTAAAAGGTGAATTACCAAAAGTACCAGAAGAGGCTTTTGAAGCAGATAGCTTTAATAATTTTATTATATATGATCAATTAGAAATCCCAGATGAAGATGCAATTTTATGTAATATTTGTGGGTATGACTTAGCTAAATTGGCTAATAAATATTTAAATACCACTCTTGGAAGAAATATTTTATTTGGACAGAATCTTAGAGAAACACTTGTTAAATCTAAGACATATGATGGTATGGAATATACAATTAGAAATGAACCGGGGAAGTTTTGGTTTTTTAATAATGGAATTACAGTTGTTGCTGAAGATTATGATACTGAGAATAAAAACGGGGACGAAGTTGAAAGATTTGTGTTGAAAAATTTTTCGATTATTAATGGTGCACAAACAACAAGTGCATTGGGACAATTTTTGAAAAAAGCAAAATTAGAAAATGATACAAACGCAATTGAACAATTAAAAAAAGTATATGTTCTTACTAGAATATTAAAAGTAAAAAATCCTAAATTTAGGTCTGATATAGCTATTTATAATAATACACAGAATCCTATTACTACCAGAGATATGGCTTCAAACCGTGCTGAACAATTAAAGCTTAATGATTGGCTTATTAATGGAGAAAGTCCGCACATTTATGTTGAAATAAGAAGAGGTACCAGTATACCCCAAAATGTAAAGTTGTATAAACATCAAAAAACGACTAACACGGAATTAGCTCAGCTTGCTTTTGCCGGATTTAAAGTCAGACCATCTATTGCAAAAGATAAAAAAAACTCATTATTTGATACAGATTATTCGCAGAATGAGTATGTTTTAAACCAGTATTATCATGAAGTATTTCGCTACATAAATGAAGACGATAAAGGTATTTTGTTTTCTAAGAGTAAGGAAGAAATCAATGAACTTCTCTTTGTGCAGTTTCTTTATAAAGAAGCCAAAAAATATGTTCGTAAACGATATAATGAAAGAAAAGTAAATACCCAGCAAAAATATGATAAAGAAAGAGATGATGAAAAAAGAGCGGAACTTCAAAATAGAATAAAAGATTATGAAACAGTAAGCGCGATTGCTAATATTTGTATGTTTTATTGTATTGCAATGTATTATCAATATAAAAATGAGTTTGATATATTTGCGGATTCTAGAGTATACAATTATGAAAAATTTTATTCTGATAAAGAGTATAAAGAAGCGTTAATAAAAGAATTTTCTAGCTTATTTTTGGAGCAAACTATAGATATTATTAAAAGAGTATCTCAGAAAGCGGCTAATTTAAGTACGTGGATACGAGTAGCCAAGAGTGAGCAACTATTTTTGGATGAAGTAAAAAATAGAATAGATACAGATCTTACTATTGAGGATAAATATAAAAATTATACTGAAAAATTTAAAATAAATTTAGAAGATAATTAAATTATTAAAGCATTGTAATAAAGAGGTCATGAAAATTTTGTGTTTGGGAATGTTTTTATAAAAAGCTAAAAGAACTATAAAAATATTAACAATAAATTAGAAGGATTGTTTGCTATGTACTTTTAAGTAAAGACGAATATCTAGAGTGAGGTCAAGGAACAAGGCGAAGCCGATACGCCGTAGGGCAGTCCTTGACGGAACGGGTACAGCCAACAGCACCATGATACAGCAGAGGACTTGAAAGGTCAGAAACCTTGCAAGTCCTCTTGTCTGTTACTGGGCGTTATATTTTAAGTAAAGTGCTTCTTTCACTTGTTCTTTTTCAAATGCTTTTATGTGAGCGTCTTAGGTCATTCCACGTTGGCAATGACAACTGATTTATACACGCATGTTTCAGAAGAAAAGAAAAAAGAAGAAGTAGCTGAACTTAAAATATTGGCTTAAAATTGAAGTAAAAATGGAGTAAATCATTCAAGTATAAGTCCGTCAATTTTCCGGTAATCCTTTACGGATTCCAAAATATGAAGTAGAATAAAGAAAAAGATTTCACCGGTATATTAGATTCAAAAAGCAGGAGGTCATTAACAGTTAAAGATAAATTATAAAATCATATAAGTAGATATTGAGTTTTAT
>NZ_JAQDVB010000002.1:0-214606 GCF_027674365.1 Coprococcus sp. AM11-30B
GTTACTAATCGGTCGAGGGCATAACCAAGAAGGTAGGACAGGGTAAGGAAGAATGGATGAAGTAAAGATTTAAATTTGTATGTGGTTTTGAAGGTACATGAAAAAAGTAAGGGAGCTGTAGACCGTAAGGGTTTGCAGTTTTTTTATTGCATAGCAAAATCCGTAGGAACTTCCTGTTAAATAAAAGGCACTACGAGCCTAGGCACATTCTTTATAGTATTACATATTAAATAATAGAAAAAGAATGCACAGTCTGAACTGCAGCATTCTTTTTCTATTATTGTTTAAGTCTGTTCTGATTACGCCAGTCTCTTGGCGATATTCCATAAATATTTTTAAATGCTCTGGAAAAATGTAATTGGTTGGGATAACCGACTGCATTACCTACATCTTTAATGGAAAGCTTTGTCAGTTTTAATAATTCAGCAGCTTTAATCATTCTATAATTCAACAAAAATTCCTGAGGAGATTTTCCAATTCCGTCTTTGAAAATTTTTCCGAAATAACTGCGGTTTAATCCGCATACAGCAGCGATGTTTTCAACTGAAATATCGTTTTGAAAATTCTGCTCTATGTAGGATAACGCTTCATGGATATAAAAATCCTGAAGGCGGCTGATTTTCGATGTCTGCATAGTAGCCGTAGAACGGATTAGAGCATCAATTGCAAGATAGAGATGTCCGATGAGGTGAAAAGGTGTTGCGTCTCCGTGGCTTGCAATATAGAGAAGTTCTTCTTTCAGTATTTCGCGAAGATCTTTAGAAGTAGCTTTATAAATCGGATTATCCAAACTAAGTCCGGAAAGTTCAATGGTTTCCTTTGCACGCAGTCCGTCAAATTCAATCCATGTATATTCCCAGGGGAGTTTTTCATCAGAGATATAGGTATTGATCTGACCGGGGAAAATCATAAAGCCCTGACCACTTTTTACGTGATAGGTCTGTGTTACACCGTGAGAATCATTTGCCATTAAAATTCCGGTGCCGGAGATAATGTAGTGAAAAAGAAAATGATTACGGACGGCAGGACCAAAACTATGCGCCGGTTCACATTGTTCGTAACCAAACTGATACAATCCAAGATCGACAAAATTCTCGCTTGGAAATACTGAAAACATAAGTTCTTTCATAATAATTCCTTTCTCATAGGTGCTCTGCCGTGAAAAAATGATGTTTAGCAGATGTTAAGTCAGTTGATATATATTTATTCTACTGATTTAATAAATAGATTGCAACTAAAATATACCAAAATGCTATGCATTTAGCAAAAAAGAAGAAAATAATAGCATTTTGGAATAAAAATTCAAATACAATGATATTTATAGTCGCATAATGGTATGTTATAATACAACTATAAAGAAAGCACTTGATATATCGAGCGGTAACTAAAAACGAATATACCTGTGAAGAAGGAGAAAAAATGAGAAGGAAAAGAGCAGCAATTGTTTTGGGAATGTCCTGTATTCTGATGGCATCAGCTGTATTACAGGGATGTCAGCAAAATCCAAAAAGCGGAAAAGTGGAAATTGAACTTGTTCAGTATAAACCAGAGGCGGTAGATATATTTGAACAGCTCGAAAAAGAATTTAATGAGACACATGATGATATCCATTTAAAAATATCTTCCCCAAATGATGCGACAACAATTTTGAAAACACGTTTTATCAGAGAAGATTATCCGGATATTATCGGAATCGGAGGAGATATCAATTATTCGTATTTTGTTGATTCAGGAATACTGGCTGACCTTTCAGATTATGAAGGACTTAGTGAGGTAAAACCTGCTTATCTGGATATTATTGAAGGATTGGAGTTTGTTCCGACAGAAGGAACATATGGGCTTCCGTATGTGGCAAATGCGGCAGGAGTGCTCTATAACAAAGATATGTTTGCGGAACATGGATGGGAGATTCCGCAGACCTGGGATGAATTTGTTTCTCTTTGCGAGGAGATTCAGAATGAAGGAATCCAGCCACTTTATTTTGGATATAAAGATACCTGGACCTGCCTTGCACCTTGGAATGCACTTGCAGTCGGACTTGCACCATCCGATGTTTGTCAGCAGGTGAATAAGGGAGAAACAACCTTCTCCAAAGAATATCCGCAAGTGGCAGAAAAAATGCTTGAATTGTTAAATTATGGTGAAGATGGACCGTTTGGATACGGATACAACGATGCATGTACTGCATTTGCAAATGGTGAATCAGCGATGTATACAATCGGAAGCTATGCAATTCCGCAGATCAAATCTGTAAATCCGGATATGAATATCGGATCCTTTGTTATGCCGGCTAATGATTCTGAAGAGGACAATGTATTAAATTCAGGAGTAGACCTTCAGTTCTGCGTGATGGATGCATGTGAAAATAAAGAAGCGGCATATGAAGTACTTGATTTTCTGATGGATCATGAAAGTATCCAGACATACTTAGATGCGCAGAATGCAGTGCCTTGTAAAGATGAAGATTTTGCACTGGCTCCAGAGCTGGAAGATATGAAACCATATATTCAGGATAACCGTATGGCGGATTACCAGGATCACTATTATCCGTCAGAAATGGCAGTCGATGCACAAATCCAGACATTTCTCATAAACCAGGATGTTGACGCATTCCTGAAAAAATTTGACAAAGACTGGATCAGATATAACAGGGATATCATTCGTATGATAGAAGATTATGAAGCAGGCAAGTAGGAGGGATACAGATCATGAATAAATTGAAAAGGATGAATGGCAGAGAGCGGACATTTTTACTGATTACGATACCGATACTTGCGTTGTTTTTCTGCTTTAATACGCTGCCTCTTATTAAAGGTGTTATTTATAGTTTTACAAATTTTCGAGGATATGGCGAGTTTGACTGGGTAGGTATTCGGAATTATACAGACTTATTTACTGATGCAAGAGTCGGGAAATCCTACCTGTTTACATTCAAGCTTGCAATTGTTGCAACAATAGTTGTAAATGTGTTAAGTCTTGTTTTAGCTCTTGGATTAAACAGTAAAATTAAATTTAAAAGTGCACTCAGAGGAATGTATTTCGTTCCAAATATTTTAGGAGCACTTGTAGTGGGTTATATTTTCAATTACTTTTTCACTTATATTCTTCCGGCAGTTGTAAAAATGATGGGCGGAAAAGGTGACAGTATCCTGGCAAGCTCAAAATGGGCATGGGTTGCGATCGTAATTGTATGTGCATGGCAGTCTGTTGCAATGAATACGATTATTTATATTTCCGGACTTCAGACGGTACCGGAGGATGTATACGAAGCAGGTTCTCTTGATGGAGCGACCGGATGGAAAAAATTCAAGAATCTGACATTTCCACTGATCCTTCCATTCTTTACCATCAATATGGTACTTTGCATGAAGAATTTTCTGATGGTATTTGATCAGATCATGGCTCTTACCAAAGGAGGCCCGGCGCAGAGTACAGAATCAATTTCATTTTTGATTTATAACAATGGTATGGCCGGAGGACAGTTTGGGTTCCAGAGTGCCAATGCAGTTGTGTTCTTTGTAGTGATCGTTGTGATCTCTGTATTACAGATGAACTTTTTGGGAAATAAGGAGGAACAGTTATAATGAAAGTAAAGGTGAAAGAAAGAGTAAACTGGCCAATCACAATTTTATTGATTCTGGGTCTTGTAACCGTTATTTTTCCTCTTTATCTTACAGTTGTGATTGCATTTAAGAAACCGTCGGAAATGACAAACAGTATTTCCGGAATCTTATCACTGCCAAAAAGCTGGAGCTTTTCTAACTTTGCAGAAGCAATGCGTGTAACAGATTTCTGGCATTCACTGGGCAACAGTGTGCTGATAACGATTGTAACGGTAGTTCTTTCCATTCTGATTCATTCTATGATCGGTTATGTGATCGGAAGAAGTAAAAGTACCAGTAAATTTTACAAAGTAGCCTATCTTTATATTGTAAGCGGTATGTTTGTTCCATTTGCAATTTTGATGATGCCACTTGTGAAGCAGACAGCACAGATGGGAATTGACAATATTTTCGGTGTTATTTTGTGTTATCTTGTATTTTATATGCCGATGAATGTGCTCTTATATTCCGGTTATCTGAAAAATATTCCGATGGCACTGGAAGAGGCTGCACATGTAGACGGGGCAACAACCTGGAAAACTTATTGGAGTGTTATTTTTCCGATCATGAAACCGATGCATGCAACAGTAGCGGTACTCACAGCACTTGGTACATGGAATGATGTTATGACACCACTTGTAATTCTGGCAGGTAGCGATGTGAACACACTGCCACTTGCACAGATGACATTCCAGACACAGTTTGGAACAAATTATAATCTTGCATTTGCGTCCTATTTACTGGCACTGCTTCCGATTTTGATTTTCTATCTGATCTGCCAGAAACAGATTCTGAACGGTGTTGTAAATGGAGCAGTAAAATAAATTTGACAGAAGCTTAAGGAGAAGAACATGGGAATCATATACAACGAGAAAGCAAGAACATTTACATTACATACCCATAATACAACGTATCAGATGCAGATTGATGCATATGGATTTTTACTGCATTTATATTATGGAAGAAAGACAGATGGAGTTATGGACTATCTTCTGACCTATGCAGACCGTGGCTTCTCTGGAAATCCGCAGGATGCAGGAAATGACAGAACATATTCCCTTGATGTGCTGCCGCAGGAATTTCCATGCCGACTGACAGGAGATTTCAGGAGTCCGGTGCTTGACCTTGTAAATGCAGATGGTTCTTTTGGATGCGATCTTAGATATCAGGGATATGAGATTTGTGATGGAAAATACAATTTGAAGGGGCTTCCTGCAGTTTATGCTGCAGAAGAGGAAGCCCAGACTCTGATCATTTATATGAAAGATCAGGTGACAGGATTACAGGTAGAATTACTTTATGGAGTTCTTCCGGAGTATGATGTGATCACAAGAAGTGCAAAAGTGATCAATACAGAAGAAGATAAAATCAGACTGACAAAAGCACAGGCAGCCTGTATTGATTTCCTTCACGGTGAGTTTGATGTGATTTCATTTTACGGCCGCCATGCGATGGAAAGAAATATGCAAAGAACATCGGTAGGACATGGAGCTTTTGTAATTGGAAGCCGCAGAGGAACATCCAGCCATCAGTACAATCCGATGATGATACTGGCAGAAAAAGAAACGACGGAAGACGCAGGTACTTGTTATGGAATGTCTTTTGTATACAGCGGAGGATTTAAAGCAGAAGTAGAAAAGGATCAGTTCGGGCAGACAAGAATGCAGATGGGACTGCAGGAAGAACAGTTTTCTTATCCACTGAAAAAAGGAGAGGAATTTGTGATTCCTGAAGTTATTTTAACTTGCAGCAATCAGGGACTTGGAAAGCTTTCCCAGAATCTGCAGAGATGTATCCGTAAAAATCTGTGTCGCGGAAAATATAAAGAAAAAGTAAGACCGGTACTGATCAACAGTTGGGAAGCATGCTATTTTGATTTTACGGGAGAAGATATCTATCATCTTGCCGAGCAGGCAAAGGATCTGGGAATCGATATGGTTGTACTGGACGATGGATGGTTTGGAAGTCGAAATGATGACAACAGTGGACTTGGCGACTGGAAAGTAAATGAAGAAAAGCTGCAGGGAAGTCTTGGTGACCTGATCAGCAGGATCAATGCGTTAGGTGTTAAATTCGGGCTCTGGTTTGAGCCGGAGATGGTAAATGAAGACAGTGATCTTTACCGTGAACATCCGGACTGGGCAATTCAGATTCCGGGAAGAAAACCGGTAAAAGGAAGAAACCAGCTGCTCCTTGATTTTTCGAGAAAAGAAGTTGTGGATGCTGTTTATGAGCAGATGTGTCAGGTGCTCGATCAGGGAAATATCGAATATGTAAAATGGGATATGAACCGAAGTATGGCAGAAGTATATTCTATGACAGCAGAAGAACAGGGCAGTGTGCAGTATGACTACATGCTTGGGCTTTATGATTTTCTGGAGCGTATTATAAGCCGCTATCCAGACCTTCTGATCGAAGGCTGCAGTGGTGGTGGAGGTCGTTTTGACGCGGGAATGCTGTATTATACACCACAGATCTGGTGCAGTGACAATACCGATGCAGTGGATCGTGTAAGGATCCAATACGGAACATCCTTTGGGTATCCGGTATCTGCAGTTGGATCTCACGTATCTGCAGTTCCGAATCATCAGACAGGAAGAAAGACATCACTCCATACAAGAGGTGTCTGTGCCATGGCAGGAACCTTCGGCTATGAACTGGATCCGGCGAAAATGACAGATGAAGAGCGCAGAGAGATCCGGGAACAGATAGTAGAATACAAAAAATATGCACAGCTTGTACAAAATGGACTTTACTATCGACTGAGTAATCCATTCGCAGAAGAAATCGGCGCATGGGAATTTGCATCAGAAGATGGGAAAGAAGTACTCGTAAATGTAGTTATGCTTGAAATCCATGGAAATATGACAGTAAATTATGTGAAACTGAAAGGTCTGTGTGCCGGACAATTCTATAAAGATTCAAGAACCGGAAAAATTTATCCGGCAGAGGCTCTGATGGAAGTTGGAATTCCGATGCCTCTTGAATTTGGTGAGTACAAAGCATATCAGATTTATCTGGAAATGGTCGAGTAAAAATGAGAAAAACAAATGATATTTTTGAAAAGAGACTGGCGAAGCATATGGATGAGCTTCGCTGGCTCTATATGGAATTATATGATAATGAAGCAATGTTTGCAGAGCTCTGTGAACAGATGAAGAATTACTATCAAGCAAGAAATGCGAAACTTCGAAAGAGAGATCTGGAGAAGGAAAAGGATCAGGCGTGGTATCGTAAAAAAAACATGCTGGGAATGATGCTGTATATTGATAATTTCGCCGGAAATTTAAGAGGAGTCAAAGGAAAGCTTAAGTATCTGGAAGAATGTGGTGTAAACTGTGTTCATCTGATGCCGTTTCTTGATTCGCCAAAGGGAAGATCCGATGGAGGCTATGCGGTTGCGGATTTCAGAAAAGTAAAGCCGGAACTTGGAACCATAGAAGACCTTGCAGATCTGGCTGAAGCCTGCCATGAAAAAGACATGAATCTGTGTATGGATTTTGTAATGAACCATACTTCCGAAGATCATGAATGGGCACAGAAGGCAAGAATGGGTGAAGGCGAATATATGAGCCGGTATTTTTTCTGTGACAATGAAAACTATGTCAGAGAATATGAGAAAACAGTGCCACAGGTATTTCCGGAAACTGCACCGGGGAATTTCACCTGGCTTCCTGAAATCGGACACTACGTGTTGACTACCTTTTATCCTTACCAGTGGGATCTGAATTATAAGAATCCGAGGGTGTTTAACGAAATGATGTATAATTTCCTTTTCCTGGTCAATCAGGGGATTGACATTCTGCGGATCGATGCAGTTCCTTATATCTGGAAGGAAATGGGGACAAGCTGCAGAAATCTTCCACAGGTACACACGATAGTCAGGATGATGCGTATGATCGGGGAGATTGTGTGTCCGTCGGTTGTATTATTAGGGGAAGTCGTGATGAAACCGGAAAAAGTAGTTCCTTATTTTGGTACCATAGAAAAGCCGGAATGTCATATGCTTTATAATGTAACTATGATGGCTACTACATGGAATACGGTTGCGACGAGAGATACCAGACTTTTACGGATGCAGCTTGATATTATGAACAACCTTCCGAAAGAGTATACTTTCTTAAATTACCTCAGATGTCATGATGATATTGGATGGGGATTGGATTTCCAGACACTTGCCGGTTGGGGAATGCAGGAAGTCCCACACAAAAGATATCTGAATGACTTTTTCACAGGAAAAATCGCAGAAAGTGTGAGCCGCGGGGAACTTTATAATGAAGATCCGATAACAGGAGATGCCAGATTCTGTGCAACGACAGCTTCCATGTGTGGAATTGAAAGTGCCGGATTTGAACAAAATGAAGAAAAGAAAAAAAGAGCAGTCAGATTTGATCTGATGCTGCATGCATATATGATGGTGCAATCCGGAATTCCAATGCTTTACAGTGGAGATGAGATTGGTCAGGTAAATGATTATACTTATAAAAATGATCCGGAAAAACGGGTTGATTCCAGGTATATCCACAGAGGAAAATTTGACTGGAAGCTGGCAGACGGACGAAAGAGAAAAGGAACGGTACAAAAAGAACTGTTTGATGGAATTGGAAAACTTAGATCCATTCGAAGTAAGGAAAAAGTATTTGACGCATCGGCAAATGTCTGGACGCTTGATACCTGGGAAAATGGAATCCTTGGAGTTGTGCGGGAACTGGAGGGCGAGCAGATGACAGCACTTTTTAATTTCGCAGAAGAGGACCGGACAGCCTGGATCGAAGAAGAGGGAGAGTATATGGATTTATATACCGGTAAAAAAGTCAGCCTTCAGGCAATAAAAATGGAAGGCCATTCCTTTGTATTAGCAAAGAAATGCTAAAGTAAGATAGAAAAAGAGCAGGTAAGAAATTTTATCCTTTCTTACCTGCTTTTTTTACTTTATTGGTTTTCCTGCATATCTTTCAGCATCTGGATAAGTTCCAAATCCTTTTCGGTAACACGGAAATTAGTGGTATAATTCCGTCCTTTCGGAGATTTGACGGAGATTTCGATGATGCTGTCTTTGCGGCATGCATCTCCTTTTACTGCATGAATAAAAGGCATAAATTTAGGATGCTCCTGTTGAAAAGTGGAAAATGCGGATTTCAGTTTTGCAAGCATTCCAAGCTGTTGAAAGTTAAGCGCCATAAAATACTCCTTTATAATTCAATATATCCATTGAACCCTCCAAGGGTGTAATATGCTTTTTTGTCTTCTGGTTTCAGATAAATGGAGAGAGCTTCCGGAGTTTCTACAGCGTGTCCCTTTGCATTGCAGTCAGCAATCACACGTTCTGTGATAGCGGCTACAGTATATTCTGCACTCTGGTACTGAACATAGAATGCAGGATTTTTGGCAGGAACTTCTACTGGTACTTTGACTTCTTTTACAACTTCTTTTATCTCTACAACAGGAGTTGCTGTAGCCGGTGCTGATGATGTAGCTGTAGCAGTTACTGCTGATTCAAGTGTTCTTTTCTGTTTTTTCTTATCGATTCTTTTATTCATTATTATTACCCCTTTTTCAAATTGTACAACATCTATTATATTACTTTTATATGGAGAAGTCAAAATGGTATTTATCACAGATATTTTGCAGAAAATGAAAAAGGGTTGCGCATAATGGTGAGATATGAGTATAATGAGTATCGTGTAATTGGAGTATAATCGGGAGGAAGAGGTAGAATGAATAGAGCAGCATTATTTTTTGATATTGATGGGACCGTACTCAGTGAAATTACAAAAGAGATTCCCGCAAGTACGGTAGATGCACTTAAAAGGGCACACGACGCAGGACATTTTTTGTTTATCAATACAGGAAGAACGTACTGCAGTGTCCCGGTGGAACTGAAAAAACTTCCATTTGATGGATATCTGTGTGGATGTGGGATTTATTTTACATTTGATGAAGAAGTTATTTTTGAAAAGCATCTGGATCCGGAGAGGGGCGATGAGATCGCTGATTATATGACAAAATGTCAGATTGATGGGATTTTTGAGGGAGCAGAAGATGTGTATTTCACTTCAAGAGTTTCAAGATTTGACAGATTGGAAAATACAAAAAAACACATGAATAACCGTGGACTTGGAATCGAGCGTTATATGGAGCAGAGAAGATGTCCATATGATAAGATCTTTATTTATACGGATGAAAAAAGTGATGTAAAAGCATTTTTTGAATTTATTAAAGATGATATGGAAGTAATCGACCGTGGAAGTAATACATTTGAATGTATCCTGAAGGACTATACAAAAGGAACTGCGATTGACTGGGTACTGGAGCATTTTGGAATGACGAGAGACCAGTCATATGTATTTGGAGACAGCAGCAATGATCTGGCAATGTTCCAGCATGCCGGGCATGCGATTGCGATGGGCGCGCATGACCAGGTGCTGGAACCTTATACAGAATTTGTGACAAAGACCGTTGAAGAAGATGGAATTGCTTATGCGATGAAGAAATATGGACTGATCGATTAGAGAATCCTCCGGTAAAGTTACAGAGAAAATTTTCTAAGATGCAGCAGCTTTTATAAGATCATCAAGAGAACCAAAATGATAGCCCATTTCTTCCCATTTGGTGAGAAGTTCATCTAAGATTTCAGCGTTTGTAGAGGACGTACTGTGGAGTAAAACGATGGCACCGGGATGGATCCTTCCAAGCAGTTTTTCAAAAGCCTCTTCGTGGGATGGCTGGTTATCCTGATACCAGTCGACATAGGCGAGACTCCAGAAGAATGTGTGATAGCCAAGCTCCTGCGCCATTTTCAGGTTGGCTTCGCTGTATTTGCCCTGTGGTGGACGATAAAATCTGGAAATTTCCTGTCCGGTGATCTGCTGATACAGTTTTTCAACTGTCTGGATTTCTTCAGAAAAGGAGTCCATTGTAGAGATCTGTGACATGTCTTTGTGATGCCAGGTGTGGTTGCCGATGGTGTTACCGGCAGCGAGGATCTGTTTGATAAGTTCTGGATTGCTTTCCAGAAGTGTGCCGACGACGAAGAACGTTGCCGGAGCCTGATGTTTCGTAAGAGCTTCCAGAATAGCCGGTGTATTTCCATTTTCATAACCGGCATCGAAAGTAAGGTAGATTACCTTTTCACCGGTGTCCTGTGCGTAAAAGGCATCAAATTTTTTCAACTCGTCAAATGTGGCATTGCCGACAGGGGGATCCCCATCAGTTTGGAAGCTGAGCCCCCAGTTGCCTTCAGAAGAGGTGGGAACAGCGGCTGAAAAGAAATGATCATGCAGAAATGCAGCGCCGATTCCCACAAAGAAAGCCGCAAGGAAAAGAAAACAGATCCGTATAATATTTTTTGATTTTAATCTGGAAAACATAAAAGGAACTCCGATCGGATAGAAAACAGGTGATTGATAAAATATATGTGGAAATGGAAGGAAAAGAACCGAAATAGATAAAATAGAGGTCAGAAAATAAAGTGGACAAAAAGTAATCAAAGTGATTAAAAAAGTGATCAAAAAATGAAAAAAAGACTTGCATTTTTTCTGAGATGTGATATTATATTATTTGTCTTTAAGACGCGGGTGTAGTTCAATGGTAGAACACCAGCCTTCCAAGCTGGATACGTGGGTTCGATTCCCATCACCCGCTTTTGTTATGCGTAAAAAGAAGAACCTCAGATGGTTGATGAAACGATCAGGGCGGTTCTTTTTTTGGCACAAAAAAGTGAGCACCTTGTCTTATAAGCTGGACTTACGCTGACAAGCTACACACTTTTTTCATAGCAAATATATTATTTTAACAAAGCAAAAAACGAGTAGCTGCTAAGCTGGATTTACGCTTACCTGCTACTCGTCTACTATAATTATATTTCCAGTTTTTTCAAAAGTCAAATAAATTTTTCTTACACTGCGACAGTTCTTCCTTTCATTTAATTCTCTTTTCTTTTACGGAAAAGATATTCATCTAATTCTTTTTTGATATTTTCCGGAATTTCTCTCTTCACCGGGCATACCACAGCGTTTGTGAAACGATTTGTAAATAAACTCAGGAAATGAATATCTTTCTGCAGCTGCTCCATGGACATCACAGCCTTCACATCGTACCGGCAATGGATCGGTGCAACATTTCCGCTTGCAAGACGGGCAAATGAGACTGCCGGTACACCTTTATCTGCAAATGGAGTGGAATCACTGGGGTACACGCCTGTCTCAGAAGCTATCGGGAATCCAATTTCCGCTGACATATAGCTGATGTAATGAGAAAGCTTCTCTTCTGCTGACACGCATGCAATGAATTTACCCATATAGGTTCCGATCATATCAAGATTGATGTTGAATACGATTTTATCCAGCTCTGCCTCATGATCTTTCACATAAGCTTTCGATCCTAATAAACCACGTTCCTCGCTTCCGCAGAACACAAAGCGAAGACCGTAATTGCGTTCTTTGTCTTTCATGTATTCCATAATTCCGAGAAGTCCTGCACATCCACTCATATTGTCATAAGCACCATGTGAAAGAGCGGTTGTATCATAATGTGCACTAAGCATGATCCACTCTTCCTTTTTTCCCGGAAGTTCTGCGATCACATTATGGGATTCTCCGTCATATTCCTTCTGCTTAATCTCTAACCGCATCTTTTTCGCATGATTTTTTACCAGCTTAACCGCATCTCCTGTATGAATCATTGCACAAAGGACTTTCTTTTCTTCTCTGACAACTGCTTCCCGAAGATCTCTCTGGTCAATATCCTGCTGTGGATAATATAAGTTACCATACTGGCAGAGAATTGCCTTTGCACCTGCCTTCATCAGATCCCGGTAAGTAAAGAATCCAAATCCCTGTGTGTCCATCAGAACAATCTTGTCTTTGGCTCCTGCAATCGATACTGGATCTGTTCCCGGCATGTAATACAGCTCTCCTTCTGCCACACCGCTTCCGCAGCAGGAAAAAGCCTTGCATGTTATCTCTTCCCCATCTGCATACAAATGAACCTCTTCAATATCGCCCATTGCCACGCGAAAACCTTCGATCTGTGCCGGAACCCCCATGTTCTCACACTGCATTTTCAGATATCCTGCAACCTGCAATTCTTCTTTTGTCCCACTTGTATGGACAAAATCCGTGTCGTTAAAAATCTGCTGTAAATCCATCTCAAAAATACTCCTTTTCTTCTTTTTTCAGATTTTTCCTTCTGACATACATTATAGCAAAATCCCGACAAGTTTAGTAGCACGGTTTTAAGTATCATTCGTATTTTTTTCTTATATTGCTAACAGCTGTTTTTCTTCTGTGATAGAAAAGTCAATTGCCTTTGCACCATCTGAAACAGAATTTACAAGATATTTTTTTTGTGCCAAAAAGAGAGGAGTTAAAACAAAATGGTAGAAAGCAACAAGATGAAGGAGATGCCGGTGAATAAGCTGATGGTCCAAATGGGGATCCCGATGATCTTATCCATGGCATTACAGGCAGTCTATAATATCGTAGACAGTGCATTTGTAGGAAATATGAAAGCAGGCAGTGAAGCAGCATTAAATGCTTTGACTCTGGTATTTCCGGTGCAGATGCTCATGGTAGCAGTAGGAATCGGAACCGGTGTAGGAACCAATGCACTTCTGGCAAGGACACTTGGACAGGGGAACAGGAAAAAAGCTGCGAAGGTAGCTGGTAACAGTCTGGTTTATCACCGGAATACGTCAAGGAAAATGCAGAATTATCACCGAAGAAAGGATTATTTGCCTATGCATTTGCAGGGCGTGACATTACAGGAAAATCAGTAGAAGATATGGTATACGAGGCACAGAGAAAAGTGATTTTAGATATAGCAGAGAAAGAATCTTGTGTGATCATTGGAAGAAATGCAGATTATATCCTGAAAGACAGGGAGGATGTGCTAAATGTGTTTATTCATGGGAATATGCCGGAAAAAATACAGCGTATCGGTCAGTTATATCATGTCGGTGAAAAGGAAGCTGCCAAAATGCTGGCAGATACAGATAAAAGGCGTATGACAAATTATAATTTTTACACAGATCAGAAATGGGGAAAAGCCAGCAATTATACCTTATGTCTGAACAGTTCGCAGCTTGAATATGACAGATGTGAGAAGATCATTATGGAATGTTTAGGGGTGTAAAAAATTGTAAAAACAAGAAGTTTTTACGGTTTAACCTTAAAAACTTCTTGTTTTTTGCATATAACTTGGATGTTAAAATAATATAGGAAACCTAGTGGTAGCAGAAAGTGTTTTTTAATCTGGAAAAATAAACTATTGTGTTGTATTACGGCGGATCAATACAGGTGTAATTTGTTTGTGAATAGGTTCGCCCAATGGTTTGGGAGCACGCTTTTTCTGCTCATCCATCTGTCGGACCAGAAGATCCATGGCGGTTTTAGCAATTACATCAATCTGCTGGCCAACGGTTGTGATTGGAAGGATTGCCTCGCTGGCAATCGGGGAATTGTCAAATCCAACAATCTCATAAGTTGAAGGAAAGGTTCCGTATTTTTGGAAAATTAAATTAAGAAACATATTGGCATAGGTATCATTCGCAAGAAAGATACCTTTTTTTTGATCTGGGTATTTTGCTTCTATCTTATTAAAAATCTCCCGGATCACATTTAAAATCTCATGATAAGAATTACCTTCTACACTCAGATCGATATCATATGGAACATGATATTCTTCACAAGTTTCCTGAAAGGCCCGGATGCGGTCATAAGCTGGGATGGATTTATCCACATTGACATTTATATGAATCAATATGTCACATTTATCCCGGATCAACAGGGAAGTAGCCTGAAGTGCGCCCATATAGTTATCGGTATTGACACTGCTGATATGTTCTGCTTCACGTTCAATTGCGATGACAGGAATCTGATAGGAAGCGAGCTTCTCGGATGGAAGCGTGTGACTTAAAACAATCAGTCCCTCAATCTGATAAGATAGAAGTTCCTCAATGTACTGTTGTTCTTCTTCAGCTCCATGTTCGCTGGCGAAAACAAGAAATTTATAATGATAATCTCTGTAGCTGGAAAGAAATTGTGCCAGCATCTCAGAATAATAGTGCAGGTAGAGGTTTGGAACAATGATTCCGATAAATTCACTTTTTCCATTCGCCAGAACCTTTGCCAGCTTATTCTTTTTATATCCAAGTGTGTCAAGAGCCTGTGAAATCTTTTCCTGATTTTCTAAGGTAAGAGAATCAGGATGATTGAAGTATCTTGATATTGTAGTCTTTGAAAAATTTGTGTATTCTGCAATATCTGCAAAAGTTACCTGTTTTTTACTCATAAAAGTTGAATCTCCTTCAATATGACGGCTAATAGTCTATAATATTCTTTAGTATAGCAATTCTCATGGAAAAACGCAATGGAAAAATAACCGATTACGTAACCGGTTATTTTAGTACATAAAAGTGTTGACAGAGTGAGATGGATATAGTATTATCAAATCATAAAGTAACCGGTTACTTAACCGGTTTTGCACGATAAGTTAAAGGAATGGAGGAAGAAATGCATGAAAAGAATGCAAAACCAAGCAAAGTCCGTAAGTAAGCGAACCTGGAGAGAAAAGATGACTTATGTGAAGAAAAACTGGCAGTTATATCTTTTCTTCCTGATGCCGGGACTTTTGCTGACAATTATTTTTAAGTATCTCCCGATGGGTGGTCTTCTGATTGCTTTTGAAGACTACAATGTAATCAAAGGAATTCTTGGGAGTCCCTGGGTCGGACTTGAGTATTTCAGACGATTTTTATCTTCACCGGATTTTATGAACTATCTGATGAATACATTAAAATTGAGTATCTACGGATTGCTGTGGGGCTTTCCGGTTCCGATTATTCTTGCATTGCTTCTGAATCGTATCCGAAAGACAGGAATTAAGAAGAAAGTCCAGCTTTTGATCTATATGCCGAACTTTATTTCAGTCATTGTACTCTGTGGTATGGTCCGTATGCTTTTATCACCTGTAGGACCGCTGAATAAAGTACTCGGAATCAGTACAAACTGGATGACAATGCCTTCTGCATTTCGGACAATCTATATTGCAAGTGGAATCTGGCAGGCGGCAGGATGGTCATCTATTATGTACACAGCAGCATTGGCAAATGCCAGCAAGGAGCTGGAAGAAGCAGCCATCATGGATGGAGCGAATCTTCTGCAGCAGATTTGGTATGTAGAGCTGCCGGCAATTAAAAATATTATTGTAATTCAGTTTATCTTACAGGCCGGAAATATTATGAGTATAGGTTTTGAAAAAGCTTATGCGTTACAGACAGATATGAACTTGCCGGCATCAGAAATCCTGTCTACATATGTATACCGTATCGGACTTTTGAATGGAGATTATGGATATTCTACAGCAGTAGGTCTTTTCAATTCTGTTGTAAATGTTATCTTGCTGATTTTTGTAAACTGGGTTGTTAAGAAACTGAATGACGGAGAAGGATTATAGGAAAGAGGGAGAAAAGATGGAGAAAAAAAAGAAGAAAAAATATTCAAGGACAGACAAAGTAATCCTTGGAATCGGGTTTACCATTCTTGGTTTATTCGTCCTTTCTATAGCAATACCGATTATCTATGTGGTATTAGCGTCCTTTATGGATCCGACTGTTTTGAATAACCAGGGATTGAGTTTTAACATTAAGGACTGGACATTAGACGCATATCGAAGAGTGTTACAGAATAAAATGATCTGGCGTGGATTCTTAAATTCTTTCCTGTATTCACTTGCATTTACAGTTATTTCCGTTTTTGTGACATTGCTGGCAGCATATCCGTTGTCTAAAAAAGAATTTGTAGGAAGAAAATTTTTCAATATTATTTTCCTGATCACAATGTTCTTTGGGGGTGGAATGATTCCTA
Organism: Coprococcus sp. AM11-30B; assembly: GCF_027674365.1. Lineage (NCBI taxonomy): Bacteria > Bacillati > Bacillota > Clostridia > Lachnospirales > Lachnospiraceae > Coprococcus > Coprococcus sp. AM11-30B. The sequence goes on from NZ_JAQDVB010000002.1 coordinate 16,469, forward strand.
CATTCATTTTGATCAATCAGCTGCACATGGTGAATACGGTGTGGGCAATCCTGATTCCGGGGGCATTTAATGTATGGAATATGATTCTCGCAAGAACTTATTATCAATCAATTCCGACAGAATTAAGAGAAGCATCTGCGCTTGACGGGGCGAATGAGATCCAGCATTTCTTTAAAATTATGATTCCGGTATGTAAGCCGATCATTGCAGTTCTGGCACTCTGGTCTTTCGTTGGAATGTGGAACAGTTATTTCGATGCAATGATTTATTTGAATGATGCAAATCTGCAGCCGTTGCAGTTAGTGCTCCGTTCTATCCTGGTACAGAATACACCACAGCCGGGAATGATCGCCGATATCCAGAGCACGGCAGAAATGGCAAAAATAGCAGAACAGCTTAAATATGCAACCATTGTAGTATCAAGTTTACCACTGTTAGTAATGTACCCGTTCTTCCAGAAATATTTTGACAAAGGAATTATGGTAGGATCGGTAAAAGGCTAATAAGAAAGGAACGATACAGATATGAAGAAAAGAAAAGTAAATGCATTACTTGTAATTGTACTGTCTATGACGATGATGGTAGGAGTTGCAGGATGTGGAAAAGAGCGGCAGCTTGCAGCTGAAATTGATCCGGATACACCTGTATCGGAAGTGCAGTTTCCATTGAAGGAAACCGCAGAACTTTCCTTTATTACAAGTGCACCGGCTACATCAACACAGGAGCCAAATGAACGAGTGATCTTTCAGCGTATGGAAGAGCAGACCAATGTTCATATTGACTGGACTTGTTTTGTATCAGATCAGTTTTCTGATAAGAAAAACCTGGCACTTGCCCAGTTTGGAAATCTGCCGGATGGATTATTCAATGCCGGAATGAGTGAGTATGATCTGTTGCGTTATGCAAAGCAGGGAATCATTATTCCATTGGAAAATCTGATAGATAAATATATGCCGAATTTACAGGCAGTATTTGAAAAATACCCAGAATACAGGACAATGTGTACAGCACCGGATGGGCATATTTATTCATTTCCATGGATTGAACAGCTTGGAGCTGGGAAAGAAGCCATTCAGGCAATCGGAGATATTCCGTATATTAACAAAAAATGGCTGGATTATCTTGGACTTGAGATTCCGACAACAACAGATGAATTGGAACAGGTATTAATTCAGTTCCGTGATCATGCAGATGAACTTGAAAAAGAATTTTCAATTGAAGGTGATGTGATCCCAATGTCATTTATTATCAATAATGGAGATCAGGATCCTGCAATTTTGATCAATGGATTTGGAGAGGGTTATGGAGATACAGGGGATCATTTCGCTGTAACGGATGAAGGAAAAGTTATTTATACAACGGTTCAGGAGGGGTATAAAGAAGGAATTGAATGGTTGCATAGGCTTGTAACAGAGGATCTGGTTGACCCGGAAGCATTTACACAAGAGTGGTCCACCTATGTAGCAAAAGGAAAGAATCATCGATATGGTCTCTGCTTTACATGGGATATTGCAAATATTGATAACAATGAAGATTATGTTATGCTGCCGGCTTTGACAGGACCGAATGGAATGAGAAATATCACAAGACAGAACAACAGCGAAACAAGCGGATTCGATCGTGGAAGATGTGTCCTTACATCCAGCTGTCGTGACACAGCACTTGCTGCTGCATGGATCGATCAGATGTATGCACCCCTTCAGTCACCACAGAATAACTGGGGAACTTATGGAGAAAAGGATTCTTTTAACATTTTTGAACTGACCAAAAATAAAGATGGCGGAGAAATGCTGAAGCACATGGATCTTGGAACGCAGTCGCCGGTAGAAGTACGTGAGGCACAATCTGTAAATGGTCCACTTGCAGTACTGAATGAATATTATGATGTATATGTAACACAGCCGGAAGATGCAAAATGGCGTTTAGACAATATGCATGAAACTTATTTACAGGATATGAATAGCAAGTATGTTTACCCAAATGTCTTTATGAGCATTGATGATACCAATAAAGTATCTCAGTACGATACCGATATTAAAAAATATGCAGAGCAGAAGAAAGCAGACTGGATCCTGAATGGAGGAATTGAAAAAGAGTGGGATTCCTATCTGAAGAAAATGGAACAGTATGGACTTTCTGATTATCTTTCAATTAAACAGAAATACTTTGATCAGTATCAAGAGTCATTGAGTGAAGAAAAATAACGATACGAATAATAGGAGGATTCGCATGAGTGAGATGTTAGAAAAGGCTAGAAAATATGAAGATGAACAGGGAAAGCAGATAAAAGCAGAAGACAGACCGGTTTTTCATGTGAGTCCATATGTCGGATGGATGAATGATCCGAATGGTTTTTCATACTATCGGGGAGAGTATCATCTTTTTTATCAGTATCATCCATATGATACATACTGGAACAGTATGCATTGGGGGCATGTGGTTAGTAAGGATCTGCTTCACTGGGAATATCTTCCGGCAGCTTTGGCACCGGATGAAGAGTATGATAAGATTGGATGCTTTTCAGGAAGTGCAACAGAGTTAGGAGACGGCAGACAGCTGCTCATCTATACTGCAGTGGATCAGGAGAAAATGGAAGATGGAACGGTAAGGGATATTCAGACACAGGCAGTGGCTGTTGGCAACGGAAAAGATTATAAGAAATATGAGAAGAATCCGGTTCTGACAGCCAAAGATCTTCCGGAAGGTGCAAGTAAAGTGGATTTTCGTGATCCAAAGATCTGGAAAGGAAAAGACGGGAACTTCTATTGTGTTATCGGAAGCAGACCGGCAGACGGAAGTGGACAGATTCTTCTTTATAGAAGCAAGGATGGATTTGAGTGGGGATTTGTCAGCATCCTTGCAGAAAATAAGAAACGTTTTGGAAAGATGTGGGAATGTCCGGACTTCTTTGAACTGGATGGAAAACACGTTCTTTTGACCAGTCCACAGGATATGTTGCCGGAAGGCTTCGAATTTCATAATGGAAACGGTACTTTATGTATCATAGGAGAAATGGACAAAGATACATATACCTTAAAAGAGCAGTTTACGCAATCTGTGGATTATGGAATTGATTTTTATGCAATGCAGACGTTGGAAGCCCCAGATGGCAGGAGAATTATGATTGGTTGGATGCAGAACTGGGATACACTAGCTCATCGTGATAACGATTCGAAGTGGTTTGCACAAATGAGTCTGCCGAGAGAATTGTCTGTAAAAAATGGAAGACTTTACCAAACTCCAGTCAAAGAACTTGATGCAATGCGTAAAAACAGAGTTGAGTACAACAATGTGGTAATAAATAATGATATAATCACATTAGATAAAATCGAAGGACGAACCATAGACATGGAACTTGTGATACGTCCGGAAGATAAGGGGAATGTCTATAAAAAATTTGCATTACGCTTTGCACAGAATGAGAAGTTTCATACAGAACTGAGTTTCCGCCCGGATGAGTCTGTCCTGAAAATTGATAGAAAATTTTCAGGAAGTGAACGAGCATTGGTTCATCAGAGAAGATGCCGGGTAAATGGAGATGCCGATGAATTAAAGCTTCGTGTGATTTTGGATAGATTTAGCGCAGAGATATTTATTAATGATGGCGAGCAGGTTATGTCGGCTGTCCTATTTACAGAACAAGAGGCAAAAGGAATTTCATTTTTTGCTGAAGGTGCAGCTAAAATCGATGTAGTGAAATACGATCTGGTTTAGAAAATACATGATAAAACTTACATGGAGTTTGAAGACGTATGGATAATGATAGGGGGATTCCTGGAACGGGAATCCCCTTTGTAGTATAGGAGCATAGAGTATTGATGATAGAGGAAAGAAGAAAAAGATATGAGAAGGAACTGCATGAAAAATATCTGCAGTTATATCACAATGAACAATGTTATGAAGAACTAATGCAGATGTTGGAAGGGGCTTATCAGGACAGATCGGCGGAGCTTAGGAGATTAGACGGTAGAAGAGAGAAAGAACCAAACTGGTATCGCAACAGAAATATGCTTGGAATGACGATGTATCCGAAGCTGTTTGCGGGGGGATTAAAAGGTGTGATAGAACACTTGGATTATCTGTCAGAGCAGAAGATTACCTATCTTCATTTGATGCCGCTTTTAAAGATGCCTCATCCATATAATGACGGTGGGTATGCGGTGGAAGATTTTAAGCAGGTCGATTCGGAAATAGGAACAAACGAAGAGTTAAAAAGACTGACAAAAGAGCTGAGAAAGCGTGGCATCAGCTTATGTCTGGATGTAGTTATGAATCATACGGCAGATACACATGAGTGGGCGATACGAGCCAAGAGAGGCGAACAGGAATATATGGATCGCTATCAGTGCTATGAGACGCGAGAAATTCCGGATCAATTTGAAAAGACTATGCCGCAAGTGTTTCCGGAAACCGCTCCGGGAAATTTTACATGGTGTGAAGAGATGCACAGGCATGTACTGACAACATTTTATACTTATCAATGGGATTTGAATTATCATAATCCGAAAGTATTTAATGAAATGATTGAGAATATCCTGTATCTGGCAAATCTTGGAGTAGAAGTGTTTCGTATTGATGCAGTTCCTTATATCTGGAAAGAATTAGGAACAAGCTGCAGAAATCTTCCCCAGGTTCATAGTATTGTCCGGATGCTGCGTATCATTGTTGAAATGATCTGCCCGGCTGTGATCCTGAAAGGTGAGGTTGTTATGGAACCAAAAGAACTGCCGGTTTATTTTGGAACAGAGAGTGAACCGGAATGTCATATGTTATATGGAGTTTCCAGCATGGTAAATCTGTGGGCAGCACTGGCTACGAGAGACACAAGGATGTTGAAGCATCAGATGGATGTGATCCACAGCCTTCCGAAGAACTGCTATTTTGTCAATTACCTTCGCTGTCATGATGATATTGGCTGGGGACTGGATGAAGAACAGGAGAAAAAGCTGGAAATAAACCCAATCCGGCACAAAGAATATTTGTATCATTTCTTTGAAGGTACTTATCCATATAGCTTTGCGCGAGGAGAATTATATAATTACGATCCAGCGACGAAAGATGCCAGAAGCTGTGGAACAACTGCGAGTTTGTGCGGAATTGAAAAAGGTGGATTTGAAGGGGATTTAGAACAGGTGAAACAAGGAATCCAAAGAGTGCTCATGATGCATGCGGCATGTATGAGTATGGAAGGATTTGTAATGCTTTCATCCGGGGACGAGATCGGTCAGGTAAATGATTATGATTATAAGAAAAATCCAGATATTGCTGCGGATAGCAGGTATCTGCACCGCAGTCCGTTCCAGTGGGACAATGCAGACAAGAGAAAAAAAGCGGGTACAGTACAGTACGACATCTGGAATGGTCTGAAGCAGATGGAAGAAATACGGCGTCAGGAAAATTGCTTTGGAGAAACTGCCGGTATTTCTACCTGGGATACAGGAAATTATGCGGTTTTTGCGATTAGAAGAACAGCAGGAAATGAAGAATTAATCTGTCTGGCTAATTTTTCCGAATATGGACAGAATGCATGGCTGAATTGTCTGGAAGGTGAATATGAGGATTTATTTACAGGAGAAAAACTGGAAATAAATTCGGTATGGATGAATCCTTATCAGTACAGATGGTGCGTGAAAAAATAGGAATTTTATGGAAAAAGCAATGTCATTTTTGGAGGCAGAATGGAGAATATAATGAAAAAATATGATGTAGTGGCACTTGGAGAATTGTTAATTGATTTCACAGAAAATGGAAAAAGTAATCAGGGAAATCCACTTTTTGAGGCAAATCCGGGAGGAGCGCCATGCAATGTACTTGCAATGCTGACGAAACTCGGACATAAGACGGCATTTATCGGAAAAGTAGGGGAAGACTTTTTCGGAGAACAGCTGAGAGATGCGATAACAGAAGCAGGGATTGATGCAGGTGGATTATGTACAGATAAGGAAATCCATACGACACTTGCTATGGTACATACTTATCCGGATGGAGACAGAGATTTTTCGTTTTATCGTAATCCGGGAGCGGATATGATGCTGAATAAAGAAGAGGTTCAGGCAGAACTTATTAAAGAAACAAAAATCTTCCATTTCGGAACGTTGTCCATGACACATGGAGGAGTGCGCGAAGCAACAAAAGAAGCAATCCGTATTGCAGAAGAATCCGGTGCAGTTATTTCCTTTGATCCGAACTTACGTCCACCACTTTGGAACTCTTTGGATGAGGCAAAGGAACAGGTATTGTATGGATTAGCACATTGTCAGATTCTGAAAATTTCAGACAATGAAATCCAATGGCTGACAGGTGAAGAAGACTATACGGCAGGGGTAAATTGGATTAGAGAAAGATATCAGATTCCGCTGATCCTTGTATCTATGGGAAAAGAAGGAAGTCGTGCATACTATAACGGAACGATGGTAGAAGTAAAACCGTTCCTTCAGAAGAATACAATTGAGACGACAGGAGCAGGAGATACATTTTGTGGTTGTGTATTACATTATATCTGTGAACACGGAATGGAAGGTTTAGAGGAAGAAAACCTGAAGGAAATGCTGACTTTTGCAAATGCGGCAGCATCTGTGATTACAACAAGAAAAGGGGCACTGCGTGTAATGCCAACCAGAGATGAAATTCAGAATTTGCAATGTTAATCATGGAAGTTCAGGCAGAGTCGGATATGATAAGCAATTATATCGAAATGTATCACCTTGCTCCGGCAAAGTACATGAATCAGAAACACTGGCTGGCAGTTCCAATGGATAAACAGTGCGAAGAAAAGGATTGACATTTCTGGCGGTGCATTCCATAATGACAATAGCAGTTTGATAGAACTAACAAGAGCGGGAGCGTGACATGAGGAAAAAGAATTCTTATAGATGGCTGATATGGATTTTTCTGGCTGTAATTCTGATAGGTGTGGCATTGTGGAATATTCTGCCGCCGTATATTGATCGATGGCAGTCGACGAAAGATTATGAAAAACTTGCCGAAGAATATGTCAGTGATGAATCCGAACCAGATGACGGGAAGCAGAAGAAAAAGACTGGTGGAGCACCGACATTAAAGTCGAATTTGACCAGTTAAAAACAGAAAACCCGGACGGCATCGGCTGGATACGGTTCGACGATCAGAATGAGCTTGGTATCAACTATCCTATCGTGCACTCCGGGGACAACGAAAAATATCTGCGCAAAGATATCCATGGCAATAAGCATATCGCCGGAAGTATCTTTCTGGAAGGACTGAATCAGTCAGATTTTTCCGACCTTTATAACATCATTTACGGACACAACATGAACAATGGCAGTATGTTCGGCAGTCTGAAGAAATACAAGGATGAAGGCTTCTGGAAAAAGAACCAGTACTTTACGGTCTATACCGAAAGCACTGCCTACCGCTATCAGATCTTCTCCTATGAGGATGCGGTGAATGGCGGCAATGTATATAAAGTCGGTTATCAGCCGGGGGAAGAATACCAGACGTTTATTGACGAGATGGTAAAAGACTCGGATTTTGATACCGGGATCAGACCAAAGTCAACGAACAAGATCCTGACGCTGTCCACCTGTACCGGGAATGGATACAGCAAACGGTTTGCTGTTCATGCGATATGTATCGATACCCAGACAACAGACCAGACAAAATTAAAGGAAACGGATGATTAACAGGTAAAATGCATTGACAAACTTAAAAAAAGAACAATATAATGGGGAAAACCATGGTTTGAAGTAACTGACCAGAAGCAAAAGAGGAAAACAAGAACACAGAGAGTGAAGTAATGGCGGATAAAAAAACAGAAAACAGAAATATTGATACTGCAAAAGCCAGAGGAGAACTGGAAGAAGACCTTCTGGAGTATGTCTATCGGAAATGGAGACAGGGCAGACAGATTACATCAAAGGAATATGCCAGAACAACAGGAATAACGACCAGTGAGGTTCTTTTTTTGTATAAAAAATATCCTGTAAATTCTGTTTTATCTAATCAATCCTCCGAAACCCTTGTATTTTCAAGGAAAATCGGCATTTTAATACTCGTTCCTTATGTATTTTCCCTTGTTTTTGCCCTTATGAGCCGAAACAAGGGAAACTTTTTGTTTAGGTTTCCCCGACCACCTTATCAAGCAGTCTTGCGGAAGTTCGTTTCGCTTCCCTCTTAGAGTGAGCGTAAATGTTCATTGTGGTACTTACGTCAGCGTGTCCGAGCAGTTCCTGCACATCCTTTGGTGCTGCACCGTTGGAGAGCAGATTGCTGGTGAATGTGTGTCTCAGCATATGAAAATGGAAATCTTCAAACCCTTCCAGTTTCTTTTTTGCCGACCTTGTCATAACACCAACCGTACTCGGTGACTCGTATGCTCCGTCAGGTCTCAGGCAGACAAAGGATATTTCCTTGTATCCGTCAGGTACTTCCTCTGTTCTTGGCAGGCTGTAGACTTCATAGTAAGTACGGCCTTTTTCTTTTACCTCTTTGTAGTAATTGAGGTGATAGAGTTCGCCATACTTGAAGCGGTTCTTGTGCTGTTCCGTCTTTGCCTTTCTGAGAATATCTGCCAGAGTGTCGCAGAAGTCCACGGTGCGGACTTTCTTGCGTTTGGTAGCACCTATCTCTGTCTTGTGCCTTTGCCCGTTGTATCGCATACTGCGTCGCACTGTGAGGTACTGTCCGTCAAGGTTGATATCCTGCCAAGTCAGAGCACACGCTTCTCCGATACGAAGTCCTGTGTAATAGGCTATCTGCATCGGGAGCAATGCAGGATTGTCTTTCTTTTTCAGAAAGTCCTCCAACATTAAAAACTGATGATGGTCAATGGTAGGTGCATTGTCAACTTCGCCGTCCTCGTCTGCAAACAGTTCGTATTCCTCTTTCTTTCCCCTCCATACCACATACTGCATAGGGTTAAAGGAAATCAGTTTCTTCGGGAATACCGCAAATCGGAATGCTCCCTGCAATACTGCTGAGAATAACCTCAGATACCCTTTGCTGAGTGCCTTTGCTATCGTTCCATCAGGGTTTTGTCCTCCGAAAGTAAGGAAGTCCATAAATGCCTGTAAATGTTCCGCAGTGACCGTTTTCAGCTTTCTGTCGCCGATAGGATATTTCTTTATCCTGTTCACTGTTCCCATATATGCCATTACTGTACCGTTGCTCAGATTGCCGGGTTTCAGTTCTTCCTCCACCCACATATCAAGCAGCATACCCACAATGGTGTTCTCAGGCTTTGCCACGAACTTCTTCGCTTCGTAGTCCTCCATTGCCTTGCGGAGCAGACTCTCTGTTTCAGATTTGCTTTCTGTGCCTGCAAATTCACGCTGTACCATTTTTCCGCTTTCATCTTCTACATAGAAGCGGTAGTACCATTTCTTGCCCTTTTTTCTTACAGATCCTTTTGCCATTGATAAATAGTCTCCTTTCTATCCGTGGCAATCGGAACTGTGACGTATGGTGTGCGTAAAGTAAATAATGTCACATCCGCCGATTGTTCTTAATCGGCTTTTTTCATTGTCAAAGAGCCACGGAATTATTCTTTTTCGGCAAGCCTTGCTTCGGCTTCCGCTACTATCCCGAAAAGGTCACTCATCTTTACAGCGGTGCGTCCTTCATCGTAGATATGTAAAATTCCGTCTAAGAATCGTTTCATATCCTCAATCGGTGCTTCCATTTCTTTATGGTAAACTCGCTCTGTAATCGCTCCCGATTCAATCGCATATCTGCGGAGAGACTGTTTCAGTCCTTCATCTTCTGCCACACGGTCAACCTCTGCCATAGCGTCGGAGAAGTGGTAGCAGAGAACGGAATACAAATCAATCATCTTTCCGAGAAATGTGGTAAGGAGCTGTTGGTGCGGTTCGCCATTCACAACCGTAGACACTATATCAATGTACTTCTTGATATGTTCTTCCAAGTCCTTTTCACAAAGCGTTCTGCTGTCATATTCCTTATCTTCTGAAAGACCTGTGAGCCATTCAGGAGTGGTAAGCAGTGCTTCTGCAAGTCCATTGATAATCATTGTTCTCTTTGGGTCTACGCCGTCTGCTTCGTATCTCTGTATCGTTGACTTGTTCACTCCGATACGCTTGCCGAGTTCCGGCATTGTAAGATTCAATTCTGTTCGACGTTCTTTCACTCGTTCACCAACCTGTTTTGCGGTGAATGTAATTTCTTTTTTCAAGGTTTTCACCTCCTGACGAATACAAGTATAGCATATCAAAACCTATTTTGCAACTACTTTCTCGATAAAAGTTAAAAAACAATCTTAATGGGTTGTAAAATAAGTTGACAAGAAATAGCAAAATAAGTATAATGATAATCGCAGGGTTGCAAAATGAGTATTTTGAAAGGAGGGATGTATAATGACAGCAATTAAAATGGGTTTAACTATCGAGGAAGCAGCAGAATGTACAGGTATCGGTAGGAACACAATGCGAAAACTGGTGGACTGGGGCAAACTGCCTGTTCTGAAAGTCGGACGTAAGACCATTATCCGCAGGGATACACTGGAGCGTTTTATGACGGTCAATCAGGGCAGGAATTTACTAAATCCCAATGATGTACGAAAAGTGGAATGACCGTTCTCCAAAGCCCTCGGCGTTTGAGAGCGAAATACACCCCTCGCACAAATCTGCGATTTGTACTCTGGGTATTTCGCCCCTGCGGGGAGCCTGTATCACAGCTTTGGACACCATCACCTCAGCTATGATACAGAGGAAATTGCACCGCAATTTCCATTGCTGTCCCACCAATCACCGATAGCTGTGACAGCCGCACCCGACAAGTCGGTTGCGTAATGAGTACGGTATTCTCAGCGAAGAAAGGAGCAAAAGCTTGGCAAGACATTCGTTCATTCAGATGTCGAAGCTGCCCAATGTCAAGGGAAGAATCTCATATATCACGAGCCACGCCAAACAGGAAAACCTTTATGCCACCTATCGTACCGCCGACAATACCTTTTGGAACAATCTCGCCAGGGAAAGCCAGCAGGAGTTCCTACGAAGCGGAACAACAGGAAAGGGTATTGAAGCAAGGGAGTTAATCATTGCCCTGCCAGAGATTTATACCACCTTTGACCCGCAGCAGGTGCTTGAAGAATTTACGAACAAATTCAGACAGCAGTACGGAGTGGAATGTGTATCGGCTCTGCATCATAACAAACGCAAGACCAATTACCACATCCACCTCATATTCAGTGAAAGGAAACTGCTTCCCGAACCTGACATCAAGATTGCCACCAGAAGCGTATTTTATGACGAAACAGGAAAAAGGGTACGAACCAAGAAAGAAATCACAGACGAGAACGGTCAAGTCCGAAAAGGCTGTACCGTTATCAAAAAGGGGGAAGTTTACGAAAGCCATTTATTCACAACCAAAGACGAGCGTTTCAAAACAGAAGCGTTCATAGCAGAAGCAAAAGAGGTTTACACGGAGCTTATCAATTCCCACATTTCAGATCCCGAACAGCGATTGAAAGTGTTTGATAAGAACAGCGTGTATCTCCCCACAAAAAAGATAGGTAAGAATAATCCCAAGGCTACCGAAATCGAAGCAGATAACACCGCAAGGCAGGAATGGAACAGAACAGCGGATTTGGCTCTTGTATCGGGCATTGAAGAAGCAAAGATACTGGAAATCAAGCAGACCGAAATCCACGACAAAGCCGGTCAGTCCATCCGTGAAAACGGTTGGCTTCCAAACCTGTTCCGAGGTATCGTAGGCAAGGCAAAGGAATTTCTGCAAGCCATCATCCGTGAAAAGGATATGCCACCCAAGCCAGTCCTCAATATGGATATGGACGAGTTCCGCACAATGCAGACCCTTATGCTAAAGGTACAGAAACAGGCGAAAGCAATCAAGAAGATACAGGAGGTCACACTTCCGAATCTGCGACAGCAGCTTGCAGAAACAACGGGTATCTTCAAGGGCAAGGATCGTAAGGCTCTGGAAAAGCAGATACAGCAGACTGAAACCGAACTTGCTGAAAAACTGGATAAAATCCCCGATATTCTAAAAGATGACGGTTATCCTGATGTACAGGCGTTTATGAAAACTTACCGCAAAGCAGAGGCTATTGTGACACAGTATAACCAAGATCTTGCAGAATGGGAGCAGGCAGTCAAGAACGGACGGAAACCTGCCGAGAAACAGCACAGACCGCCCGAAAGACAAAGTGTGCGTAACAGGCTCAGACAGCTTCAGGAAGAGGGCAAACAGAACGCTCAGCCGAAGCAGAGAAAGAAATCCCAAGACAGGGACAGATAATCACGACATAGGAAATCAACACCGCAGGGCAACCTGCCTTGCGGTCTTACATAGACAAATTTGACTGAAAACCAATGGCAAGAATTATGTTTTGAAATATATCATTTTAAGGATACTTTCTTTTTTGTTCAAAAAGTGATACACTGATACAAGGCAATTCGAAAGGCGGTGAACTCACACAATGAGATTTATTCGAGGTAACTACTCGGTGCAGTTGTAAATCTGGCAACAGATTGTATCGAGCTTATTTTATGATGTTGTCAGTTGGCTGCACCTATAATTGATGTACAAAACAAAAATATTCAAAATAGGAGTAGTTACGATGAAAGAAAAAGAATTGATAGACATTTGGAAAAAAGAAGAAAGTGTTGCACATATCCATGGATGGGATTTTTCTCACATTGAGGGAAGATATACGGAAGAAACGGACTTGCCTTGGAATTATCAACACATCATACTGGATTACTTAAACCCAGAAATGAAACTGCTGGATATAGATACTGGTGGTGGTGAATTCTTGTTATCTCTCCGCCATCCTTATGTAAAGACAAGTGCAACCGAAGCCTATCCCCCAAATATTCAGCTATGCAGAGAAACCTTGCTCCCTCTCGGTATTGATTTTCGTGCAGGTGATGGAAAGGATATGTTGCCATTTGGTGATTATGAATTTGATATTGTCATTAATCGTCACGGTGATTTTAATGCCAAAGAAATACATCGTGTTTTGAAATGTGGAGGAATTTTTATCACTGAACAGGTTGGGGCTGAAAATGACCGTGAATTGGTGGAGCTTCTCTTAGGAAAAACTGAACTTCCATTTCCAGAACAGTATCTTGATATAGTTAAAAAACGTTTTTGTGATGTAGGTTTTGACATTTTGGATGCACAGGAATGCTTCAGACCAATCAAATTTTTTGATATAGGTGCACTTGTTTGGTTTGCGCATATTATAGAGTGGGAATTTCCTAATTTCTCTGTAGATAATTGCAAGAACAGATTACTGTATGCACAACAAATTTTAGAGCAAAACGGTTGTATTGAAGGAAAAATTCATCGATTTTTATTGGTATTGCGCAAAGCGAAATAAAAATTGACTATAAAAAAACCAAGGGCGAAGATGTGTAGAAGCATCTTCGCCCTCGTATCGTTAATCCTATGAAAAAATTATTTCATTATTCACAATTTCTCTTGCATAAGCTTGTATGTTATTCATCAATCCTATCCATTCCATAGGCTGTTCTGCTTTTAACTGTTCTGTCACACCCTGCTTTTGAACCATTTCCTCAATCAATCTGTGGAACATTTGCTCCGCCTGTTGGTTAATATCTGCAAGATAGCGGTTAAGTGTCCCATCAATCAGCATCGTGGTGTAAACAATGTGCCTATGCTCTTTCAGATACTGCTTGTGGCGTTGTCCCCATAAGCCGATAGGCTGTGTTTCTTCTTCGGCAAGTATCAGACAAGGGATATAATAATCACCCTGCAATTCATACCACAAACCGTTGCTTTTATCAAAAATGTACTTGTCCATATAATAAATCCTCCAGTATAATATATTCGCACATACGTCGCAGTTCTCCGATTGCCACATTCTGTTATATCTTGTTATCAGATTTTCTTGCCCTTGTGTTTGCCCTTATCAGCTTCCAAGGGAAGAATAAAACAGTGTGAAATCGTATAATAAGTTAAGGTGAGCATTTTGCTATAAACCCTTAATTTTCAAGGCTTTTGGAGGATTTTATTAAAACCCTGTGAGGGTTAATAACCACTTATAAAATTGTGGTTTTCAAATTCAAGTTTAGAGAGTAAAAAAACTGTAGCTGAGGGGCTGTGAAAAAAGAACAGTCCCGAAAAAAATTTGCCAATGCTAATTCAAGATTATCTGGACATCTGTGATCCAGTGCTGACTTTTGACAGAGTTATGGGAGAAATCGAACTGGAGAAATATCTGGATAACAAGTCGAAAATGACACAAATCTCACAGTATGAGCTTCAAAAGGGAAACTGGAAAGAAGAAATTGATTAAGCATTTGGAATATCAGATTTCCAATGCCGATGAAGCGTCTTTAAAAGAATATCGTGTGAATCTGCGACATTTGTAAAATCGAAAGGATTCTTTATGATTGGAATAAATAGAAAAGACATACAAGCAATCTTAAAAGCTGGTGCAAAAAAAATCTCAAAAAATTAGCACTCGCCTCTTGACAGTGCTAATAATGCGTGCTATAGTACAGATAGAACAAAGGAAGGGGAACGAAAAGAAAGGTTCGCCAGAAAGTGTTCCGAACGTATTATGAGTGTTTGAAAGGAGACAGGACTTATGTTAATGCCTAGTATTTTTAATAATAATTTATTTGATGATGATTGGTTTGGATTTCCGTTTTACGGATATGCAGATAAAGCAGAGAACAGAGCAGAAAAGAAGCTCTATGGACATCATGCGAATAATCTGATGAAGACAGATATCAAGGAAATGAAAGATGGATATGAACTTGAGATTGATCTTCCAGGGTTCAAGAAAGATGAAGTTACTGCAGAATTGAAAGATGGTTATCTGACAGTCAGTGCAGCGAAAGGTCTTGATCAGGATGAACAGGAGAAAGAAACCGGCAGGTATATCCGCCGTGAACGTTACGCAGGAGCATGTCAGAGAAGTTACTATGTTGGTGAAGATATCACAGAAGAAGATATCAAAGCAGAATTTAAACATGGTATTCTGAAACTCTTTGTTCCGAAAAAAGAAGCAAAACCAGCGGTAGAAGAGAAGAAATATATCACAATTGAAGGTTAATATAGAAGATAAATTTCCCCCGGAGAGCAATCTCCGGGGTGTTTTACAGGCAGGAGGTGACAGAGCATGGCAGCAAAGCGGGATTACTACGAGGTGCTCGGAGTAGCAAAGAATGCAGATGAGAAGACAATCAAAAAAGCTTACCGGAAGCTGGCGAAGAAGTATCATCCGGATACCAATGCCGGAAATCCGGATGCAGAAAAGAAATTCAAAGAAGTAACAGAAGCTTATTCGGTACTGAGTGATCCGGAAAAGAAGAAGATGTACGATCAGTTCGGACACGCTGCATTTGACCAGTCTGCAGGAGGCAGCTATCAGGGCAGTGGATTTGGAAATGGTTTCCAGGGATTCAAAAGTGGTCCTGGAGGATATCAGGAGTATCATTTTACAGGAAATGCAGATGATATTTTCGGAGATATGTTTAAAGATATCTTCCACGGAAGCAGCAGTAAAAGCACAGATGGTTTCGGAGGTCATGGTTTTCACAGAAGCAGTTTCTATGACGATGGATCCGGATTTGGTGGCTTCGGAGGATTTGGTGACCACGGGTCAGCAGGCTTTGATCAGAAAGGTCAGGATTTGAATGCCAGTGTGTCTGTTACATTTGATGAGGCAGCATTTGGATGTGATAAAAGAATTACTCTGCAGGATCAGAGCGGAAAAGCACAGACACTTGAGGTGCATATTCCGGCAGGAATTGACAGCGGAAAGAGCATAAGACTTCGTGGAAAAGGAATGCCGGGAACCGGAAAAGGTGGGGCAGGAGATCTTCTTCTGAAAGTAACTGTTCAGCCAAAAGCCGGATATGAACGAAAAGGTATGGATGTTTATACAACGGTCAGCATTCCTTATACAACTGCTGTGTTTGGTGGAGAAGCAAGGGTGCATACCCTGTATGGTGATGTGATGTGTAAGATCAAAGAAGGAACACAGTCAGGAAGCAAGATTCGTTTAAGAGGAAAAGGAATCGTTTCCATGAAGGATGCAAATGTCCATGGTGATCAGTATGTAACGGTACAAATTCAGGTTCCGAGACATTTAAATGCAGAAGCAAGACAGAAACTGATGGAATATAAGAAAGCCGCTGCCGGAGGAAGATAAAGGATCCGGGGCGTTTCATATAGATGGGACTCATAAAATGAGTTCGATGATTTGACAGGGAAGTAAAAATTTATATAGATTTAGCACTCGACTATTGACAGTGCTAATAACAAGTGCTATAGTTCGAGTAGAACAAAGATAGCAAGGCAAAGGAGGGACTCATGTTATGAATATCAATAAATTTACACAAAGTTCTATGGCAGCAGTACAGAACCTTGAAAAGATTGCGGCAGATTATGGCAACCAGGAAATTGAACAGGAACATCTTCTGTATTCTTTGCTTACAATAGATGACAGCCTGATTCTCAAGCTGATTGAGAAGATGGGCATTACAAAAGAGACGATGATGAACCGTGTGGAAGAGCTTTTACGGAAGCGTCCGAAGGTACAGGGCGGTCAGATGTATATTGGTCAGAATCTGAATAATGTGCTGATCCATGGCGAGGATGAGGCAAAGCAGATGGGTGATGAATATGTATCGGTTGAGCATCTGTTCCTCGCACTTCTGAAATATGCGAACCGTGAGATCAAAGGTATGATGAAGGAACTTGGAATCACAAGGGAAAGCTTCCTTCAGGCACTTTCTTCGGTAAGAGGTAATCAGCGAGTAACCAGTGATAATCCGGAAGCTACTTATGATACCTTGAACAAATACGGGGAAGATCTGGTAGAAAAAGCCAGGGAGCAGAAGCTGGATCCGGTCATCGGACGTGATGCAGAGATCCGGAATGTGATCCGTATCCTGTCACGTAAGACAAAGAACAACCCGGTTCTGATCGGTGAACCTGGTGTAGGTAAGACAGCAGCAGTAGAAGGTCTGGCACAGCGTATCGTGCGTGGTGATGTACCGGAAGCTTTGAAAGATAAAAAAGTATTTGCACTGGATATGGGAGCACTGGTTGCAGGTGCCAAGTATCGTGGTGAATTTGAAGAGCGTCTGAAAGCAGTTCTGGAAGAAGTCAAGAACAGTGATGGAAACATCATCCTGTTTATCGATGAGCTGCATACCATTGTAGGTGCCGGAAAGTCAGACGGTGCAATGGACGCCGGAAATATGTTAAAACCAATGCTTGCCCGTGGTGAGCTGCATTGTATCGGTGCGACAACTCTGGATGAGTATCGCCAGTATATTGAAAAGGATGCCGCTCTGGAACGTCGTTTCCAGCCGGTTATGGTGGATGAGCCTTCAGTTGAGGATGCCATTTCTATCCTTCGTGGATTGAAAGAGCGTTATGAAGTATTCCATGGTGTCAAGATCACAGACAGCGCACTGGTTGCGGCGGTTACTCTGAGTAACCGTTATATTTCAGACCGTTTCCTTCCGGATAAGGCAATCGACCTGGTTGATGAAGCATGTGCATCCATTAAGACAGAGCTGGATTCTATGCCGACAGAGCTGGATGAACTGAACCGTAAGATCATGCAGCTGGAGATTGAAGAAGCTGCTTTGAAGAAAGAGGATGACCGACTGAGCAAGGAAAGACTGCAGAAACTGCAGGAAGAACTTGCCGAAGAACGGGAAAAATTCGCAAAGCAGAAAGCACAGTGGGATAACGAAAAACATTCTGTTGAACATGTACAGAAGATCCGTGAGCAGATTGAACAGCTGAACCGTGAAATCGAAGCAGCTCAGAGGAGCTATGATCTGAACAAGGCAGCAGAGCTTCAGTACGGACGTCTTCCACAGTTGCAGAAACAGCTGGAAGAAGAGGAAGCAAAGGTAAAAGATGAAGATCTGTCACTGGTTCATGAAAGTGTTACCGATGATGAGATTGCTAAGATCATTTCCCGCTGGACTGGTATTCCGGTTGCAAAATTAAACGAAAGCGAGAGAAGCAAGACACTGCACCTTGCAGATGAACTTCACAAACGTGTCATCGGACAGGACGAAGGCGTTACGAAAGTAACCGATGCAATCATCCGTTCCAAAGCAGGAATCAAAGATCCGACTAAGCCGATTGGTTCCTTCCTCTTTCTTGGACCTACAGGTGTAGGTAAGACAGAGCTTGCAAAAGCACTTGCCGAGAATCTGTTTGATGATGAGAACAATATGGTGCGTATCGATATGAGTGAGTACATGGAGAAATATTCCGTGTCCCGTCTGATCGGAGCGCCTCCGGGATATGTCGGATATGATGAGGGCGGTCAGCTTACGGAAGCCGTTCGCAGAAAACCGTATTCCGTAGTGCTTTTCGATGAAGTAGAAAAAGCACATCCGGATGTATTTAATGTACTTCTGCAGGTACTGGATGACGGACGTATCACGGACTCGCAGGGACGTACCGTTGATTTCAAGAATACGATCCTGATCATGACATCGAACATCGGATCTTCTTATCTGCTGGATGGTATCGATGAAAATGGCGATATCAAACCAGAGGCAGAGGAGATGGTCATGAATGATCTGAGAGCACATTTCAGACCGGAATTTCTGAACCGTCTGGATGAGACGATTATGTTCCGTCCGCTGACGAAAGATAATGTCTACTCTATCATCAGCCTGCTTGTCAATGATATCAATAAACGGCTTGCAGATAAAGAACTGAGGATCGAGCTTACCGAAGCAGCCAAACAGCTTGTAGTGGAAGGCGGATATGATCCGACCTATGGTGCAAGACCATTGAAGAGATATCTTCAGAAGAATGTTGAAACCGAGGCAGCTAAACTGATTCTGGAAGGAAATGTTGGCAGCGGAGATACGATCCTGATCGATAATGTGGATGGAAAACTTACTGCAAGGATCAAGCAGCACTTAAGAGAAGTATAAGAAATGTGACATATAAAGAATCTGCAATCGGCAGATCATCGAATCCGATCATGGTGACATCATCAGGCGCAGGACGGTTTATAACCGCTTGCGCCTGTATTCGTTTGGAGTTATACCAAACTGTTTTTTGAAGGCAGTCTGAAAGTGGTTCTGGCCTGAAAAACACAAAAAAGTGCTGATTGTACTGATCGGTTTATTCGTGAACTGAAGCAGACGCCGTCCCTCCTCGGGCTTGCACCGGAGAATAAAATGGCTTCTTCAATCACATAATCGCGATACAAGCTGATAAAGCAAAAAACCGGATACAATTTTCAGGAGCTTCTGCAAAGAAAAAGATTTCAGATGACGGTTCTTCTGTTGTGCGATACAAAGCTTTCGATTGAAGAAATAGCCCTGGATTGTCGGGTATGAGAATCAAAGCTATTTTTTCAGGCGATTTAAGAAACGTTACGGAATGACACCGCACAAATACAGAAAAGAAAACATAAAAGATAAAAAACGATAGGATGGAAAATAAGGACAGTTTTTTGAACTAATGAGGTTCTAAAAAGCTGTCCTTATTTTTGTTATATTGAGTACTATAATGGTCTCATAAATTAAGACACCCTAAACAATGCTTCTGCTGTATTCGATGACAAGCGTGAAGAAAATTTCAAGGAAAAGCTTTTCTATCCGACTAAAAATGGTTAATTCTAAGCGGCTTTAGGTGGTCAATTTTCCCCGCCCCTAAAAAAGTATTATTTTGTGTATATTCTATCTTGTTTTGTTTATGGTGCATACACATACTAAATGGTAAAATTAAAGTGAATTTAGATATCATTTGTGACAAAGCGCACTTCAAGTTTATCAGGGCGTGAATAACTTTCTGTATATTCAACTAAATTACCATTTTCATCGTATCCTATGAATTCAATATAGTTGACGATAGAGGTGGCACTTGGAAGATGAAGGTGCTTTTGAAGTTTTTCGCCAGCTTCTACCATCATCATTGTCTCATTAAATTTTACAGGCAAATGATTTTTGGATTTCATATAATCATAAAGCGATATGTGCTCAAAATTGTAATTATCGATATCTGAAAAAAAATGAAGAGGAACATAGGTAAACTCAATTGCAAGAGGTTCCTTGTTTCCAAGACGAATTCGATGAATACCGTATATTTCATCTTCTTCAGAAAGTCCAAGTTTATCTGCAAAGTATTTTCTGTTTTTGATTATACCTGTGCCTAAGCATTTATTGGAAATTTCAATACCAAAGTTACGAACTAAAGAGGTAAAGCTGGCATTTTTTGATTCATTTAGTACTCCTAAAGCAACTCGATTTTGTTCGGGTTTGCGGACAAAAGTTCCCTTTCCGTGAACGCGAATTAAGTAATGTTGGCTAATTAATTCGTCAAAGATGTCATGAATCAAATACCGACTTACACTATACATTGTTGCAAAATCCCGTTCGCTAGGAAGCAACTCCCCAGGAAGATATTCCTGTGTTTTAATTTTTGTAATGATACTAGATTTTATTTGTGCGGCTAATACATCATCATTGCTCATAAAACTACCTCCCTGATAAAACCAAAACGATCAATTAGCATATTATTTTCAAAAAAGACTGCAAGATGTCCTTGTTTATCATACATGAGCCCTTTGTATTTCATTAAAGGGCTATCAACAGGAATATTTAAAATTTGAGCAGTCTTTGTGTCTGCGTAAAGTAAGGTGACTTTTTGATTCGATTTTGCCAAGGTTATTTGACAATTGTTTGTAATCAAATCAATTGCAGGAGCAGAAGCAGCAATTTGTTGGGTGAGATCTGGATAGATATATTCAGGAATATAAGTTGTATTGATACAAATTGGTTGAGTACCATCTGAATAAAGCCAAACAATTTTGTATATTTTCGATTTTTCAGGAAGTAACATTTCGCTTGCAAGATAGTTATCTGCTTCTATTTTTTTGAAATCATATAATTCGTAAGTTAATTGTCCGCTATCTTCCTCTGAATGTAAGGAAAAATTACGAATGGATTGTAAAATGCGTTTAGGCGCTACGTAATAACCACTTCGTGGTTTTGAGATAATTGTTTTATCTTGAAGTAACAGATTCAAGGCTCCACGAACAGTTAAGCGTTGTACATGAAACAGCTCTGCCAGCTTTCGTTCCGAAGGCAGTTTGTCACCTGGAAGATAGTGTTCTTCCTTTAGCATGTATTTGATTTCTTTTGATAATGCAACATCTAAAGTTAATAAATTTTTTTTCATAAGAACTCCTAATATTATAATTTACTTGTAAATTATAATCAAATTATACGTTGTCAGTTCTTAAAAAGCAAATGGAAAGGAAAAAAGAAATGAATAAATAAAAAATAAATATAAAAACTGGTATAGTAAACCTGAAATGTGCTTCATACCAGAATAAAAGAAATATATGCATTGTGTATAAAAAAATGCATTTATATTTATAAAAATACAACAATATTCAATATTTTTTGCGTGAAATATTGAAAAAAATGAAAAAAGTGGTATATTAAATTTAAAAATAGTCACCAATACAAAAGAAGGGAAAGGGAAAACACTATGTTGAAATTTAATGAACAGAAACAGATTGAAAGTGTGAATGGAGCGCTTGCTCTGAGAAATCAAATTAATGAATTGATTGATGGAATTTGTAAAGAAGGATACAAGAATATTTGTTGGCTCGGTATCGGTGGAACATATGCATCTTGCCTCCAGGCAGAGGTTCATATGAAAGAAAAATCAAAACTTTCATTTTTTGTTGAAAACGCAGCAGAGTATTTGACAACTGGAAATAAAAAAGTTGGAGAAGGAACTATTGTAATTATTTCGTCTGTTACAGGAACAACTTCTGAAATCGTAGATGGAGTAAAAAAAGCACAGAAGAGTGGAGCAAGGGTGATTGGTTTTATTGATGTTGCTACTGCAGAACTTGCAAAACTTGTAGACTATGTGATTACATATCCTGCCAATGAACAATTGAAATTTTATATGGTAGCAGATAGATTTATGTATAATGCAGGAGAATTTCCAGAATATGAGGATTTATACAAGGAGTTGGATCAGTATTTGGCAACTGCACTTGTGGAAGTTGAAAAGGAAGCAGATGCTTTCGGAGAAGAATTTGCAAATCGTCATAAGGACGACAAAATTCATTATTTTGTTGGGGCTGGGAACCAGTATGGTGCCACATATTCTTATGCAATGTGTTATTGGGAAGAACAGCATTGGATTCGTACAAAATCTATCCACAGTGCAGAATTTTTCCATGGAATGTTAGAAATAATTGACAAAGATACACCAGTTACAGTATTTATTGGGGAAGATTCTCAGAGATCATTGAGCGAGCGCGTTGCAAACTTCTTGCCACGCATTTGTGGAAAATACAATATTATTGATACCAAGAAATTTGAATTAAAAGGAATTAGTCCAGAGTACAGAGGATATATATCACATTTAGTGATGCATGCGGTAACACAGAGAATTGATGTACATATGGAAAAAGTCAATTGTCATCCTATGGAAATCAGAAGATATTACAGATGTCTGGACTATTAAGGTGGCAAAATGGACAGAAAGATAAGAGTAGCAGCAATAGGAGATAATTGTATTGATTATTATGATTCATTGAATGAATCTTATCCAGGGGGAAACCCAGTGAATGTTGCTGTATACATAAAACGATTAGGTGGAGAAAGTTCTTATACAGGTGCTGTTGGAACTGATTCATTCGGAAAAATCATGATAAGTGCAATTCAAAATAAAGGAGTTGATACTTCTCATATTCAAGTGCTGGATGGAAAGACCGCAGTTACACATGTTGACATTGTAGACGGAGATAGAGTGTTTGGAAAATATGAAGAAGGTGTTTTGGCAGACTTTAAGCTAAGAGAACAAGACATTTCCTTTATAAAGAAACATGATTTAGCGGTTACAGGAATTTGGGGAATGATTGAAGATGAGCTTCCACTTATTTCGAAAGAAATTCCAGTTGCATTTGATTTTGCCAATAAATTTGCAAATCCAATTGTTGAGAAAGCGATTCCATATGTGACATATGCATTCTTCTCTTTTGACGAGGAATCACGCAATGAGTTTAGACAGAAATATCATAGCATGGGCTTAAAAGAAAAAGAAAATTGTACGGAACAATTAAAGGAATTCATGAAAGCAATGCAACAAAAAGGACCTAAAGTCATTATTGCAACATTGGGGAAAAATGGAAGCATTGGGTATGATGGAAATTCTTGGTATCGATTTGGAATCATAGAGTGTAAAGTTGTTGATACAATGGGTGCAGGCGACAGTTTTATTGCCGGATTTTTATATGGGATTTTGAATGGATTGAATGTTCAAGATTCGATGGAAGCAGGAGCTCGGAATAGTGCGGTAACAATAGGGTATCAAGGGGCATGGTAGAAGGAGAATATAACGAATGAGAAAAAAAATAGTGGCAATTTTATTGATAGCTACGATGGCAATGGGGATTGCAGCATGCGGAGGTTCAGGGGACAAAAAAGACGATAATACAATTACAGTATGGTGTTGGGACAAAACATTTAATATTTTTGCAATGGAAGAAGCTGCAAAAATTTATCAAGAAGATCATCAAGATGTGAAAATTGATATTGTCGAAGTTGGAGATGTAGATGTACAGTCTAGACTTACTACGGCTGGTATATCAGGAGATCTAAGCACATTGCCAGATATTTTTTTGATGCAAGACCAGGCATTCCAAAAAAATGTATTATCTTATCCAGATGTATTTACAGAAATTTCTGAAAAGAAAATTGATTTTTCAGAATTTGCTCCTGGTAAAACAGATTTTTCTGTTGTAGATGGAAAACACTATGGAGTGCCTTTTGACAACGGAGCAGCAATTGCTTGTTATCGTACAGATATTTTGCAAGAAGCTGGAATGACTTTAGAAGATTTTACAGATATTACCTGGGATGAGTGGGTTGAAAAAGGCAAAGTAGTACTGGAAAAAACAGGAAAACCATTATTGACAACGACAGCAGGCGAATGTGATTTGCTTACGATGATGTTACAGTCTGCAGGAGCATCTTTGTTTAATGAAGATGGAACAACGAATATTGCAAAAAATGACACTTTGAAGAAGGTAATTGATACATATTGTAAAATGAAAGATTCAGGTGTGTTACAGGAAGTAAATAACTGGGATGAATACACTGGCTCAATGTTGAACAGTGAAGTTGCAGGTGTGATTAATGGGTGTTGGATTATGGGAACAATTCAGACAGCTGAGGATCAGTCAGGAAAATGGGCTATTACAAATATTCCAAAACTTACAAATGTAAAGGGTGCCACAAACTATTCAAATATTGGAGGTTCTTCCTGGGCAATCTCAGGGAATTGTGGAAACGTAGAGTTAGCAGAAGATTTTCTTGCATCTACATTTGCTGGAAGTACAGAGTTATATAATAATATTCTCTCTTGTGGAGCAATTGCTACATGGACACCAGCAGGAGATTCTGATGCATATGCAGTACCGAATGAATTTTTCTCTGGTGATGCAGTGTTTGAAAAAATAGTTGACTATTCAACAAAAGTTCCTTCTATTATTACGGGACCATATTTCCATGAAGCAAGAGACGCAATCTCTGTTGCGACAACAAATATTACAAATGGTGCAGATTTAGAGAAAGAGCTTAAAAAAGCGGAAGATACTGTTAATTTTAATATGGGACAGTAAGAGAGATTCCTATCATACAAGGGGATGGAATGTAGAACCATCCCCCTTATGGATAGAAAGGAGGAGTTTTTGTGTCTAACAAACCAAGAAAAATGACGTTAGAAAAAAAGCATAATTTAACAGGATGGGCTTTTTTGGCACCAGCAACATTTTTGATTGCGGTGTTTAGTTTTTGGCCAATGATCAAAGCATTAGTTTTATCTTTTCAGACGGGGAAAGGTAGAAATATGCAGATGGCTGGATTTACAAATTACATCAGAATGTTTCAAGATGATGTATTTATTCAGTCAATAAAAAACACATTTTTTTATTTCATTCTTCAAGTGCCCATTATGCTTGTAGTAGCGATGGTGTTAGCTTGTATTCTAAATAAAAAAGACTTACGGTTTAAAGGATTTTTCCGAACAATGATTTTTTTGCCGTGTACAACTTCATTGGTTGCGTACTCAATTATTTTTCGGTCTTTGTTTGCAAATGATGGATTAGTAAATTATGTTCTAGTGAATTTGGGAATTTTGGATAAACCATATAATTTTTTGACACAACCATTTGCGGCAAAAATAGTTATCATATTGGCTCTTTTGTGGAGATGGACAGGATATAATATGGTATTTTTCCTTTCTGGATTGCAAAACATTGAATATTCAGTATACGAAGCTGCAAAAATTGATGGAGCATCAGCAATACAGACATTTTTTAAGATTACTGTTCCATTATTAAAACCAACTATCTTGTTGACAGCAATAATGTCAACAAATGGAACATTACAGTTATTTGATGAATCAATTAACTTGACCGATGGAGGTCCTGCGAATGCTTCGATCTCTATGTCACATTACATATATAATTTATGTTTTAAGTATGTGCCGAATTTTGGATATGCAGCAGCGATGTCCTTCTTTATATTACTGTTGGTTGCAGTATTAGCACTTATACAAATGAGGGTGGGTGATAAACGTGATTAAAAAAATGAAAAATATAGGAATGTATGCATTCTTGATTTTGGTTACTTTTATTTCAGTATTTCCTTTGTACTGGATGGTAAGTGCATCCACAAACAAAAGTGTGGATGTATCAAAAGGTGTATTATCGTTTGGCTCTCATTTGGGAGAAAACTTGAAAAATCTGCTGGCAAATCAAGATGTATGGGCTGCATTGGTCAATTCATTTAAATATGCAATATTACTTACAATAGTTTCGATGGTGATATGTTCCTTGGCAGGATATGGATTTGAAATTTATCATGATAAAGCAAAAGATGCCGTGATGGGTGTGATTCTTCTTGCGATGATGGTTCCATTTATTACGATATTGGTCCCATTGTTTCAGATGGTTGCAAAAATGAAAATGTTAAATAGTACGTTGGGATTCATTTTACCAACGATATCAACCCCATTTTTAATCATGATGTTTCGGCAGAGTGCAAGATCATTTCCTCGTGATATTATTGAAGCTGCCAGATTAGATGGACTTTCGGAAATTAGAATCTTCTTTCAGATGTTTATTCCTACAATGAAATCAACATATGCAGCGGCTATGACTATTACATTTATGAATGCTTGGAATAGTTATATGTGGCCGAAAGTAATCATGACACAATCCGAGAGCATGACAATGCCAATGGTTGTAGCAAATCTGACAGAGGGATATGTAACAGACTATGGAATGCTTATGTTGGCAGTCTTAATATGTACATTGCCTACCGCCTTAGTATTCTTTATTTTACAGAAGAGTTTTGCAGAAGGTATTACTGGAGCTGTAAAATAATAAATGATATCTATAAAGAAAGGGATTAGAAATGGAATATAAAAAAATAAATATGCCAGGTCTTCTGCATGGTGGAGATTATAATCCTGAACAATGGTTAGATAGACCGGATATTCTTGAAGAGGATATCCGGTTAATGAAATTAGCGCATGTAAATAATGTTTCACTAGGAATATTTTCGTGGGCATTTTTAGAGCCAGAAGAAGGAAAATATCAGTTTGACTATTTAGAAGAAATTATTAACCGTTTATATGACAATGGCATCTATACAAATCTAGCTACACCAACAGGTGCAATGCCAAATTGGATGACTCAAAAATATCCTGAAGTAATGCAGACAGATGAAAACGGGATACAGAATTTACCAGGAAAAAGGCATAATTTTTGTTACACGTCTGCTGTTATGAGAGAAAAAACTAGAAAGTTGGATTTGAAATTATCAGAACGCTTTGGAAAACATCCAGGAGTAATTCTTTGGCATATATCAAACGAATACGGAGGAAATTTTAGGGATGCTTCTTGTCATTGCGAAGAATGTCAAAAAGCATTTCGGAAATGGTTGAAAAAAAAATACAAAACATTGGATGCATTGAATCATGCATGGTGGAGTGCGTTTTGGAGTCATACTTATACCGATTGGGAACAGATTCATTCACCTTCTCCGAGGGGAGAGGATGAATTACACGGTTTGAAATTGGACTGGAAAAGATTTGTGAGCGAACAGTTACAGGACTTTTGTAGAGAAGAGATTCGAGCTGTTAAAACATATTCGGATCTTCCAGTTACAACAAACATGATGATGTATTTTTCACCATTGGATTATGATAAATGGGCAAAGGAGTTGGATGTGATTTCTTGGGACTCTTATCCGAGTTGGCATACAAAAGAAGATGAAGTACCGATTGCTGTGTGGGCAGCCTTTATGCATAACCAGATGAGAGGATTTCAGAAGAAGCCATTTTTGATGATGGAATCAACACCATCACTTGTGAATTGGGATGAGGAAAATAATGTAAAAAGACCGGGGATGAATTACTTATCTTCAATGCAGGCAATTGCGTTAGGTTCGAATAGTGTTCTTTATTTTCAATGGAGAAAAAGCAGAGGATCGAGTGAAAAGTTTCATGGAGCGGTTGTTGATCATGATGCGTCAGAAAAGAATAGAGTTTTTCAAGAAGTTGCTTGGATTGGCAAAGATCTAGAAAAGCTAAGCAGTCAAATACTAAGTACATGTAATAGGGCGAAGGTAGCTATTATTATGGATTGGGAAAATTGGTGGGCTCTTTCTGACGCACAAGCAATATCGAGAAAATTTGATTATACGGAAGAACTTTTAAAATATTATCGGGTTTTTTGGGAAAAAGGAATTGAAGTTGATATAATTTCCATGGATCGAGAGTTGTTAGATTATCAGCTTGTGGTTGCTCCGACCTTGTACTTACATAAAAAAGAGTATATTCATAAAGTAGAAGCATACGTGGAAGCAGGTGGAATATATGTAACAACTTATTGGAGTGGAGTAGTAAATGAAACAGATTTATGTTTTATTGGAGAGAGACCACATGAGAGATTGCTAGGATTATCAGTTGATGAGATTGATGTGGGGAATGAATATTTTCCAAATACTTTCTCCTATAAAGACGGTGTATATAAAGCCGGTGTGTTAAGAGAAGTTGTGACACTTCAAACTGCAAAGCCGTTGGGAACATACTTGCAAGATTACAATGTAAATACTCCAGCAATTACAGAAAATGCGTATGGCAAAGGAAAAGCTTACTATGTTGCTGTTCAACCAGATCTGGAATTTTTGAAAGAATTTTTGGGCGATGTAATTGAGGAAGCAAATGTGGAAGCAAATTTGACGGAAACATTGCCTTATGGAGTTACTGTTTCAAAAAGAAGTGGAAAAGAACAGAAAGATGATGTATATTTTCTTCAGAATTTTAACAGACATCCTGTGAAGATGGTTTTGAATGAATGTTATACAAATTTGATTACTGATGAAATCCTTACAGGTTCAATAAAACTGCAAACATATCAATGTATTGTGATGCAAAAGAAATAAGATTCCGTAATAGGGAGGAATTCACATTGAAATCAAAGGCAAAGACATTTTTAATTGATATTTTACTTGATATTGTAGGTGGTTGTTTCATTGCGATTGGAGTCTATAATTTTGCAGTGGCATCTGGATTTCCGGTAGCAGGTATATCAGGTATTGCAATCGTGTTTTATTATTTTTGGAAAATTCCAATTGGTACAATGACGACAATTTTGAATATTCCAATTATTTTAATTTGTTACAAGTTGTTGGGAAAACAATTTTTTTTAAGATCAATAAAGACAATGTTAATTTCTAATATACTGATGGACTGGGTTGTTCCATTGCTTCCAATTTACCAAGGTGATATGATGTTATCTTGTATTTGTATGAGTGTATTCTCAGGAATCGGATATGCATTAATTTACATGAGAGATACCTCTACAGGTGGAGCAGATTTTGTTTTGATGGCAATACACAAGGCAAAGCCACATATTTCTGTAGGAAAAATTATCATTGTTATGGATTTTATTATTGTAATTATTGGTGGAATTCTGATGCATGGAAACATTGATAAGATTATTTATGGATTAATTGGAACGTATATTCTATCATTTGTCGTAGATAAGCTAATGTATGGCGTTGATGCTGGAAAACTTGCTTTGATTGTAACAGAAAAGGGGCCGCAAATTGCGGCAAAAATTGATGAGCTATCACAACGAGGGGCAACTTTGATTAAGGCAGAAGGAAGTTATACAGGACGTGAAAAAGAAGTATTAATGTGTGCATGTAACAATAAAGAAATGCATACGATTCAAGAAGCTGTAAAGAAAGTAGATTCATCAGCGTTTCTTGTTACAATGGAATCGAATGAAGTGCGTGGAAAAGGATTCAAGCCAATATAATATAAAAATTAAGAAGCTCTAGCATGGATCGGTATAAGATTGGATCCGGAACATTATCTTTGATTATGGAACGTTATCATGCGGGAGAAATTCCGATTGAAGAACTCCAGATGATGCCACCAAAAGAGGTGGAATTACTTTTTTATCCTCAGAAAAATATTAAAAAGAAGGATATTCCACTTCCAGATTTCCAGTACTACTATGATAGGATTCATGCAAATTAAAATCAATTAAGAAAAATAGGCGGATATGAGCAGCAGGACAATGAAAAAAGTTTTTGTCCTACTGCTTTTTCGGTTAATAAAATTTCAGATCTGTGAAATAATGTGAGTAAAAAGAAAAAACTAGGAGGACACATTATGAGCGGAATGAAATTTGAAAAAGAAATCTTTATGAAGTATTTGATCGAGCGGGAAGCATCGGAGGCAACAAAGAAGAAATATATGACAGATGTAACGACTTTTTATTCCTATGCAGCAGAAGCGGAAGAAATAGATAAGGAACTTCTGCTTGCTTACCGGGAGTGGCTGATGCAGCATTATGCAGTAAGCAGTGTAAATTCGATGCTTGTGGCACTGAATCAGTATTTACTTGCCGTTGGGCTTGGAAAATGGAAGCTCCGCAGAGTCCGTGTACAGGGCTGTAATTCAAAGATGATGGAAAGAGAACTGCAGAAATCCGATTATATCAAACTGGTGCGGAAAGCAAAAGAGCAGGGAAAGGAACAGCTTGTAATGATTATGGAGACGCTTGCAGGTACAGGAATCCGGATCAGTGAGCTAAGATATTTTTCAGTTGATAGTGTTCAAAGCGGGATCGTGAAGGTGTGGAATAAAGGAAAATACAGACCGGTTATTTTAACGGATCAGTTGAGAAAAAGACTGTTATATTATATAAGAAAAAACAGGATTCAAAAGGGAAATGTGTTTATAACGAGATCGGGTCATGAAAAAGACCGGTCGAATATATGGAGAGAATTAAAACAGCTTGCAGTAAGTGCGGGGGTGGAAACCGAAAAAGTATTTCCGCACAATTTCAGACATATGTTTGCAAGAATTTTTTACAGGGTTACTGGGAATCTGTTGCAGCTTGCGGATATTCTGGGACACAGCAGTATCGAGGTGACAAGGATTTATGCTTCGGATGGAATTATGGAATGGAAAAAGAGCATGGAAATGTTAGAGATGCTTGTAGAATGACGACATAATGTTAATTATGTTGTAATATAAATCGTCCAAACTCAGTCCAACTATATTCTAGTCTGTATTACAAAGACTGTCAACATTAAAAAACGTTATAAAAACGCAAAACAGTCCTTTCACTTTAATTATGTAAAACATTTATTTTTTCCTTTTTATTTTCATATTTTCGAGTCAAAATACCTATATCGAAAACTACAACATAATTAACATTATGTAGAAAAGAGGGAACATATGGAAAGAGATATATTTGATGATATGATAAAGAGAGTGGACTGTTCATATGTATCCGATCTGAGATACAACAAAAAAATAGTAGAATCCAAGCTGAAAACGATGGATTTAAGTTTATATAATGAAAAGCAGATGGAAGAATTTGCACAATATGTATTTAACTGTGGATGGAGTGAAATCGGCAGTAAGCTTGATAAATAAAAGATAAAATAATGAAAATGGATGCGGGATATGATAAAATGAATATCATATTCCGTATTTTTTGTGTATACGACGAGCCAAGTGCAGATTTGTGCTTGCACAAGGATCTGCATTTGTCGAATGTACATCACCTGGCTGTTAAGCGAGATGGTGTACAAAGTATACAAATCGAGCAGGAGTCAGCCTGCTCGATTATTTAGAGAGAGGAGACAGCAGGAATGTCACACATCATTTTCCATATAGATGTCAATTCAGCCTACCTTAGTTGGACGGCAGTAGAACAACTGAAAAATGGTGCCGATGTGGACATCCGTACGATCCCCGCGATCATCGGCGGTGACAGAGAATCACGCCATGGGATCGTATTGGCGAAATCTCCTTCGGCAAAGAAATTTGGCATCCGGACGGGAGAACCGGTGGTAAATGCGTTCCGCAAGTGTCCGAATCTTCACATGGATCCGCCAAATCACAGGATGTACAGGGAGTATAGCCGGAGACTGATGGATTTCCTGAAAACCTATACACCGGAAATCGAGCAGGTCAGTGTGGACGAGTGCTATATGGATTTTACCGGAATCGCACAGCGCTTTTCTTCGCCGGTGGAGGCTGCGTATGAAATCAAAGCCCGGGTTTATGAAAAGTTTGGGTTTACCGTGAATGTGGGAATTTCGACAAACAAGCTTCTGGCAAAAATGGCATCAGACTTTGAAAAGCCAAACCGTGTCCACACTCTTTTCCCGGAAGAGGTCAAGGAAAAAATGTGGCCGCTCCCGGTGAGTGAGCTTTTTATGGCAGGGAAGTCCAGTGTGGCAATTCTGGAAAAGCTGGAAATCCGGACAATTGGTGAGCTTGCGCAGACAGATCCGAAGCTTCTGGAATTTCATTTGAAAAGTCATGGGAGAACGCTGTGGGAATTTGCAAATGGAATCGGTGACGCGAAGGTGCAATCCGAGGAGACCGCAGCAAAGGGTGTCGGTAATTCCACTACACTTCCAAAAGATGTGGAAAAGGCAGAGGATGCAAAAAAGGTTCTATTTTCTCTGGCAGAAAGTGTGGGAAAGAGACTAAGGAAAGCAGGGCAGAAAGCCAATATGGTTAGTGTGGAAATCCGCTACAGTGATTTTCAGAATGTATCTCACCAGAAGCAGCTTGGCAGAGCATCCGGTGCAGATCAGGTGATCTACGAGGCGGCCTGCAGTCTGTTCGATGAGTTGTGGAACGGTGAGCCGATCAGATTGCTTGGTGTTCGCACAGCGAAGCTTGTGGATGAAGATGAACCGGAGCAGTTAAGCCTGTTTGACCTGCAATTCGAGGTGAAATCTGAGAAGCCGAAGAAGAGCATGGAAAAGCTGAAAAAGCTCAGTGCGGCAATGGGAGAGATCCGCGGAAAGTATGGGGCGGATGCGGTGATACGGGGCAGTGTTCTGGAGCAGAGAGAAAAAGAGAAGAAATATGAAAAGAAACAGTTCTGAAAATTTCCCGGGAAACTTTCAGAGCTGTTTCCATGCCTTGACACCTAAAGAATCCCTGGAGTATAATGAGATGATATGTAGAAATATAAGGGGATAGAAAGGAGCTTCTTTAAACAATGGAATTTAAAGACAGAGAATTTATTCCGGTACTGCTTGGTGGAGATATCAATACTTACAGTGTTGCCCGCGCATTTTATGAGCAGTATCAGGTGAAGACATATATATTTGGAAAGTTTGCAACAGGACCGAGTTACGGAAGTAAGATCATCGAATATCATCCGAATCCGAAGATTGATACGGACGATTATTTTCTTCAGACAGTCAATGGATTTGCAAAAAAGCATAAAGACAAAAAGATTATGCTCATCGGATGTGGTGACAGTTATGTGGCGCTGATCAGTAAGCATAAGGCAGAGCTTGAGAAAAATATTATCGCACCATATATCGATTTTGATCTGATGAACAGTCTGCAGCAGAAAGAGACTTTCTACAAGTTGTGCGAAAAGCATGGGGTAGATTATCCGGGAACGATTATTTACGATCAGTCCATGGGACTGGATTTTGAGATGAATTTCCCGTACCCGGTAATTTTAAAGCCGTCTGACAGTATTTCTTACTGGGAGCATCCGTTTGCAACCCAGAATAAGATCTACACGATCAAGGACAGAAAAGAACTGGAAAAAGTAATTCGGGATATCTATGGGGCAGGTTATACAGATAAACTGATCATCCAAGATATGATTCCGGGAAATGATGAATATATGCGTGTTCTGACTTCTTATTCTGACCGGAATGGAAAAGTTAAAATGATGTGTCTGGGACATGTACTCCTGGAAGAACACACACCACACGGACTTGGAAATCATGCAGTTATCATCACAGAGCCAAACGAAGAGCTGATGATGAAGGTGAAGAATCTGCTGGAAGATTTGCACTATGTAGGATTCTCCAACTTTGATATCAAGTATGACAGGCGTGATGGCAAATACCGTTTCTTCGAGATCAACACCCGCCAGGGACGAAGTAATTATTATGTGACAGGATCTGGATTCAATGTTGCAAAATATGTAGTAGAAGAATATGTTTACGGAAAAGAACTGCCGTTTGAATTTGCAAAAGAAGAACATCTCTGGATGACAGTACCGAAGGCAGTTGCTTTCAAATATATCAAAGAAGAAGCAAACCGTGAGAAGATGAGACGCCTTCTTAAGGAAAAGAAGATGGTCAATCCGGTATTTAAGAGAGGTGATTTTAAACCAAGACGTTATCTTGCTATGGTGAAGAATCATCTCAGACAGTTTGGTAACTTTAAGAAATATTACAGCTAAGAGAAGCTGAAACAGGGAGAATGATATGCTGAAAAAATTAGGTGTTATCGGCGGAATGGGACCGGAGGCGACAAGTTTTTATTATGCAAGAGTGATCGCGAGGACAAAGGCGGAGAGTGATCAGGAGCATATCAACATGATCATTTTAAGTCATGCGACAATGCCGGACAGGACACAGGCAATCCTTACAGGAAATAAGCTTCCGTTTCTGAAAGCAATCACACAGGACGCAAGAGATCTGGAGATGCTGGGAGTGGAAAATATTGCGATTCCGTGCAATACCTCGCACTATTTCCTGGAAGATATCCAGAAATCTACAAGTGTTCCGATCATCAATATGGTAGAGGAGAGTGTCAGATATGTAGTAGAGGCTCATCCAAAAGTGAAGAAGATCGGGATCATGGGAACAGATGGAACGATGCAGGCAAAGACTTACCACCGAGCCTGCGAAAAATTTGGAATCACACCGGTAGTTCCGGGAGAAGCCTGCCAGAAAGATGTGATGTCGCTGATCTATGATGATATCAAAAAAGGAAAGCCGGGAGACAAGAACAAATTTGACCGTGCCTATAATGATCTGAAGGCAAAAGGCTGTGATGCAGTAATTCTTGCATGCACAGAGATTTCGGTATTCAAAGAATATTATCAGGTACCGGCAGACTGCATGGATGCAATGGATGTTCTGGTAAGAGAATCCATCATCAGATCCGGCGCAGAGTACCGGGAATAATACCGGAAAGAATATAAGGGAGATAAATACCAGATGGAAAAATACACATTACAGGAGTACGCAAATCTGTTACAGAACCTGCGTATGATGAAAGAATTTTATTCAAATGGGGAAGAAGAAAAAAACGTAGGATATCTGACCTATGATTCCAGAGAGGTGACGGAAGGGACATTGTTTATTTGCAAAGGTGCGGCATTTAAGGCTGAGTATCTGGATGCAGCGATCGAAAAAGGTGCGATTGCTTATGTCAGCGAAGTAAAATATGAAACGAAAGAAGATGTTCCATATTTTCTGGTAGACGATATCCGTAAGGCGATGCCTCCACTTGCAGAGAAGTTCAATAATGCACCGTGGAAGAAACTGACGATCACCGGAATCGGCGGAACAAAAGGAAAATCCACTTCTGCTTACTATATGAAAGCAATCGTGGATGATTATATGGAAGCAACCGGTGGAAAGGAAAGTGCAGTCCTTTCTTCAATCGATATTTATGACGGAGTGATCAAGAAAGAATCCCATATTACTACGCCGGAGTCGGTAGAATTGCAGGAGCATCTGCGCCATGCCGTAGAAAGTGGTATTACATTTGCCGAGATGGAAGTATCTTCACAGGCGTTAAAATACAATCGTGTCGATAACATGCAGTTTGATGTGGGAATTTTTCTGAATATTTCAGAGGACCATATCAGTCCGATCGAGCATCCGGATTTTGAAGACTATTTTTCGTCTAAACTGAAAATTTTCGGAAAATCACGTTACGGAGTTGTGAACATGGATGCAGATTTTGCAGACCGTATTCTGAAAGAGTCAAAGGTCTGTGAGAAGGTGCTGACGTTCAGTACAAAGAATCCGGAAGCGGATGTTTATGGTTATGAGATCCAGAAAGACGGACATGAAACGGTATTTATGGTAAAAACAGAGCTGTTTGATGAAGAATTCCGTCTGACGATGCCGGGACTTTTCAATGTGGAAAATGCACTGGCTGTCATTGCGGCATCCATTCTTCTTGAAATCCCGAAGGAGTATATGCACAGCGGTCTTTTGAGGGCAAGATCCAGCGGACGTATGGAGCTTTATGGAAGTGCAGATAAGAATCTGATCGCTGTTGTGGATTATGCACACAACAAGCTTAGTTTTGAAAAGCTGTTCTCTTCAATTAAAGATGAATATCCGGATTATAATATCGTATCGATCTTCGGATGCCCAGGAAAGAAAGCATTTATCCGGAGAAGAGACCTTGGAACGGTAGCTGGTCAGTATGCGAAAAAGGTTTATCTGACAGCGGAAGATCCGGGATATGAGCCGGTAGAGCAGATTTCCAAAGAAATCGCACAGTATGTGGAAGCACAAAACTGTCCGTATGCCATGATCGAGGATCGGGGAGAGGCAATCAAAGCAGCGATGGATGAAGCAGAGGGAAAGACTATTTTCCTGATTACCGGAAAAGGAAATGAGACAAGGCAGAAATATGGCTGTGAGTATCTGGACTGCAAATCAGATACACAGTATGTTAAAGAATATCTTGCCGAGTATGATAAAAAGCATCAATAGAGACTGAGAGATGGGTGGGTGTTCCTGCAAACGCACAGGATGCGTTAAAACGAAAGCAGGAAATCCACCCATTTTATATATTTTCATATCCGGTGTGACGTTTGATGGGAAACAGCATATTCTGAAAACAAAGAGTCCAAAAAGAGGAGCCTTATGAAGCTTTCGGTTCTGTTTAAAAGGATTCAGCATGCGGTGATCCAAATGCCGGAATTAGAAGAAGAGATGGAAATCCGGGGGATTACCTGTAATTCCCAAAAGGCAGAAGAAGACAGTCTGTTTGTCTGCATTCAGGGAAGCCGGGCAGATGGACATGATTATATAGAAGAAGCCTGCAACCTTGGGGCATCCTGCATTCTGATAGAAAAACTGGTATCTGGGGGAAGGATGCTGAAGTTTCCGGAAAATGTTGCCGTCGTTCTGGTAAAAGATACACGGGAAGCTCTTGCCGGGATCAGCAGGATCTGGTTTGGAAGTCCTGCTGATAAGTTGAAAGTGATTGGCGTGACCGGCACAAAGGGGAAAAGTACGGTGGCAGTGATGATCTGGGAGATGTTGGAAAGTATTGGCCAAAAATGCGGACTGATCGGTACGATCGGCCACCATCTTGGAAATGAAGTGGTAACTTCGCAAAATACGACTCCGGATGCCTTTACCATTCAGTCGTATTTTGCTAAAATGGTAGAAGCAGGTTGCCACTATGCGGTGATGGAGGTATCTTCACAGGGAATAAAGCAGCATCGGATCGATGGAATCTGGTTTGAAATTGCGGTATTCACTAATTTCGGGGAGGATCACATCGGACCAGGCGAGCATGCAAGTCTTGGGGAATACCGATATTACAAATCATGTCTTTTTGAACAGTGCAGGATTGGAATAGGGAATCTGGATGATGCACAGTGCAGCTATATGTTCCAGAGAAAATGTTGCACGAAATACGGATTTACCTGTCGGGAAGAAGAAGGGCAGGAAAGAGGATTTAGAAACAGTCATGTACTGACGGCAGAAAAAATCAGTTTTCTGATGGAAGGTGGAGAACTTAAAACGGTATTTTATGCAGATGATAGAAAATATGAGCTTGCCCTTCCTGGAAAATTTAATGTGTACAATGCACTGGCTGCTTTACAGACGGTGAGCTGTCTTGGATTTGAAAGAGAAGAAGCAGGAGACGTGTTAAAGCATCTGGTGGTAAGAGGCAGGATGGAACGGGTAGATGCAGGAGAAAATATCCTGTGTTACATTGATTACGCGCATAATGCCATGAGTCTTGCAAAAGTGCTTAAAATGCTGAGAATTTACGAACCAGAACGTATTTTACTGGTGTTTGGATGTGGAGGCAACCGTGCCGGAAGCAGAAGAAGCGGGATGGGAAGAGTGGCAGGAGAGCTTGCGAATCTGACGATCATCACTTCAGATAATCCGAGATGGGAAGAGCCGGCGAAGATTATGGCAGACGTTGAAGAAGGCATCAAAGAAACTTCCGGAGCCTATCGGATGATCCAGGATCGGGAAGAGGCAGTACTCTTTGCGGTGGAAATGGCAAGACAAGGGGATATCCTACTGATTGCGGGAAAGGGACATGAAAATTACCAGGAGATCCAGGGAGTCAGGTATCCGATGGATGACCGGGAACTGGTGCGAAAAGCCGTCAGGCTTGCTGCACAAAAGAGACAAAAAAAGGAACAGACAGAATGTACGCAGACATTATTATAGATATTACACATGAAAAACTGGATAAAGTATTTCAGTACCGTGTACCGGAAGAACTGGAAGGAGATTTACGAACCGGTGCAGGCGTCATTGTGCCGTTTGGACGGGGGAACCGGGAAACGAAGGGGTATATTGTCGGTTTTTCGGAAACATGTGATTATGATGCGGAAAAAATAAAGGATATTCTGCGCACAGATACATCAAGTGTAGCGATTGAGGCAAGGCTGGTTGCACTTGCAGCGTGGATGAAAGAATATTATGGAGGTACAATGATCCAGGCATTGAAAACGGTGCTTCCGATCAAGCGTACCGAGCAGCAGAAGGAACAGCGGATTTTAAAAAGATGTATTTCCAGAGAAGCAGGCGAAAAGAAGCTGGAAGAATATCTTCACAAGAACCAGAAAGCGCGGGCAAGACTGATGGAAGCACTTTTGGATGATGAAGAGGTAGAATATTCTCTGATCAGCCAGAAGCTGAATATCACGCTGACGGTGGTGAGAGCTCTTGAAGAGCAGGGGGTTCTGGAAATCAAAAATCATAAGATTTACCGTAATCCTGTGAAAGAAAAAGAGCAGCAGCGGCATTTTATTACCTACACGGAGGAGCAGGAAAGAGCAATCCGGACGTTTGAAAACGATTATAAAAAAGGGATCCGAAAGACCTATCTTTTATACGGTGTGACTGGAAGCGGCAAGACAGAGGTCTATATGGAAATGATCCGGCAGGTGGTAAAGGAAAAGCGGCAGGCAATCGTGCTGATCCCGGAGATCGCATTGACTTACCAGACGGTGATGCGCTTTTACAGGACATTTGGGGAACGCGTTTCCATCATGAATTCCAGACTTTCAGCGGGAGAGCGGTATGACCAGATGATGCGGGCGAAAAAAGGAGAGATTGATGTGATGATCGGTCCAAGATCTGCGCTTTTTACCCCGTTTCCGAGTCTTGGGCTGATCGTGATCGATGAGGAACATGAGGCAGCTTATAAAAGTGAACAGGTTCCCCGGTATCATGCGCGGGAGACGGCAATCGAACGCGCAAGCCTGGAAGGGGCAAGTGTGGTACTGGGATCGGCAACCCCTTCCATGGAAGCATTTTACCGGTGCGAGCTGGGAGAGTATACGTTGCTGGAATTAAAGAGGCGGACTGCAAAAGCAGAACTCCCGGAGGTCTACACGGTGGATATGCGTGAAGAACTGCAAAAAGGGAACCGTTCTATTTTAAGTGACAGGCTCCATGAGCTGATGGAAGACCGTCTGAAAAAGAAGGAACAGATCATTTTGTTTCTGAATCGAAGAGGGTATGCCGGATTCCTTTCTTGCAGGTCCTGCGGATATGTAGTAAAATGTCCTCATTGTGATGTTTCACTGGCAGCGCACAATAATGGGAAAATGGTGTGCCACTACTGTGGTTACGAAGAACCGGTTGCAAAAAAATGCCCGTCTTGCGGCTCTCCTCATATCGGAGGTTTCCGCGCAGGAACACAGCAGATTGAAGAACTGGTAAAAAAGGAATTTCCGCAGGCAAGGGTACTTCGGATGGATCTGGATACTACAAGATCCAAAGAAGGACATGAAAAGATTCTATCTGCATTTGCAAATGAAGAGGCAGATATTCTTGTCGGAACGCAGATGATCGTAAAAGGACATGATTTTCCAAATGTGACCCTGGTTGGCGTGCTTGCCGCGGATATGTCCTTATACTCGGATGATTTCCGGTCAGCAGAGAGGACATTCGAGCTTCTGACGCAGGCAGCGGGAAGGGCCGGAAGAGGGGAAAAAAAAGGAGAGGTCGTGATTCAGACCTATAGCCCGGAGCATTATAGTATCCAGACGGCAGCACGTCAGGATTATCAGGCATTTTATACAGAAGAGATGAATTACAGGGAACTGATGGGGTATCCGCCGGCAGAGCATCTGATGGCGGTACTGGTAGCCTGTGAGGATGAAGCACTTCTGGAAAAAGGAATGCACTATCTCAAATTATATGCAATGCGGATCACGAAGAACCGCAAGGTACAGGTGATCGGTCCGGCAGCTCCGGCAGTCGAAAAGGTCAAGGATGTGTACCGGAAAGTTTTGTATCTGAAGCAGGAATCCTATGAGATCCTGATTGAAATGAAAGATAAAATGGAACAATATATTGAATTGAACCGGGGATTTGCAAAGATGCGGATTCAGTTTGATTTTGATCCGATGAGTGGATTTTAAAAGAAAAGGCAGGAGGAAGAACAAATGGCAATTAGAAAAATCAGAGAAATAGGCGATGAAGTACTGACAAAGGTGTGTAAGGAAGTAACAAAGATGACACCAAGAACAACAGAACTGATCGATGATATGTTAGAGACCATGTACGAGGCAATGGGGGTAGGTCTTGCTGCACCACAGGTTGGAATTCTCAAAAGAATCGTTGTCATCGATATCGGAGAAGGTCCGGTTGTCATGATCAACCCACGCATCGTAGAGAGCAGCGGAGAACAGACCGGGGAAGAAGGATGCCTTAGTGTACCAGGTAAATCCGGTATTGTTACCCGTCCGAATTATGTAAAAGCAGTAGCACTTGATGAAGATATGAAAGAATACGAGATCGAAGGCGAAGGACTGATGGCAAGAGCAATCTGTCACGAACTGGAGCATCTGGACGGTCATCTTTATGTAGAAAAAGTAGAAGGCGAACTTCACAGCACAGAATACGAAGAAGCCTAGGCTGGAAGCGGGAGGAAGATAAGATGAAGATAATATTTATGGGAACTCCTGATTTCTCAGTCGGAACACTGGAAGCACTGGTAGAAGCAGGACATGAAGTAGTGCTCGCTGTCACACAGCCGGACAAGCCAAAGGGCAGAGGCAAAGAAATGCAGTTCACTCCGGTAAAAGAATGTGCACTTGCACATAATATTCCGGTCTATCAGCCAAAGAAGATCCGGGAACCGGAATGTATCGAAGAATTGAAAAAATATCAGGCAGATGTCTGCGTAGTCGTGGCATTTGGACAGATCCTTCCAAAAGAGATTCTGGAAATGACACCGTACGGATGTATCAATGTTCATGCATCCCTTCTGCCGAAATACCGCGGTGCTGCACCGATCCAATGGGCGGTCATCAATGGAGAAAAAGTATCCGGTGTCACAACGATGCAGATGGATGAAGGACTTGACACGGGTGATATGCTGGAGAAAGTAGAAATCACATTAGATAAAAAAGAAACAGGAGGAAGCCTTTTCGATAAACTTTCCGCAAAAGGAGCCGCACTCTGCGTCCATACCCTTGCAGAACTGGAAAAAGGAACCATTACTCCACAAAAACAGGGCGAAAGCACCACCGAATACGCAAAAATGCTCAACAAAAAATCCGGTGAGATCGACTGGACGAAAACAGCAGTAGAAATCGAACGCCTGATCCGCGGCTTAAATCCCTGGCCAAGTGCCTACACCCAGTGGGAAGGAAAAACGATGAAAATCTGGGAAGCAGAAGTAGAGGATATTGTAGAAACCATAGATACTCATGAGCCCGGAACGATCACAGAAGTCACAAAACACGGCTTCAAAGTTCAGACCGGCAAAGGCAGACTAGCCATCAAGTCCCTCCAGATCCCAGGCAAAAAACGCATGGAAGCCGATGCCTTCCTACGCGGATACCACATAGAAACAGGAGAAAAATTAGGCTAGAGTTTACTTTTAGAATTTGAGCTTTGCAAATTTAACAAATATTTTTCGACCTAACATATCTGGCGCAAAAAAACGCAAAGCGTTTTTCGCGCCCTTTTGCGCATTTGTCCCATCGTGCACCGCACGATAGGACAAACAGCCGACACCCATTGAAAAATGTAGCCTGGAAGCGAAAGATATTCGCTAAGCAGGTCATCGAAAACGCCGGCACTTAGCAAGACCGAACGCAAGCGAAGGTCGCGCTTAGTACCGCTGCGTTTCCGGACTAGCCGAATAAACGTCCACCGGACGTTTATTTAGGCATGCAAAGCAAGCGCGAGCGGGCCTGCATGCGAATATCTTTCGCTTCCGGGCGGACTCTTATTCAACAAGGAGGCAAACATGTATTACCCATATTATTTTGATCCAACTTATTTCCTTGTCATCATCGGCGTCATCATCTGCGCCCTTGCATCCGCCAAAGTGAATTCTACCTACGCCAGGTACGATCAGGTTCGCAACCACGCCGGGATCACCGGCGCGATGGCTGCGGAGCAGATCCTCAGGATGGAAGGGATTTATGATGTACAGGTGATGAGAGTAAGTGGAAAACTGACCGATCATTACGATCCGGCGAACCATGTACTGCGGCTTTCAGATTCCACCTACGGTTCGACATCGGTTGCGGCACTTGGAGTTGCAGCACATGAATGTGGACACGCGATCCAGCATGCAAGGCATTATGTACCGCTGACAATACGCGGAGCACTTGTTCCGGTGGCGAATTTTGGATCCGGGATTTCATGGCCGCTGATCATAATGGGATTATTTATCAGAGGAGAAATGTCTACATTGTTTATCAATCTTGGGATCCTGATGTTTTCATTGGCAGTGCTGTTCCAGATCATCACGCTTCCGGTAGAGTTTAATGCATCGGGAAGAGCACTTAAAATCCTGAAAAATTCAGGCATGCTATATGAATCAGAAGTACGTGAGGCAAGAAGTGTTCTTACAGCGGCAGCGCTTACCTATGTGGCGAGTGCAGCATCTGCACTTCTGCAGCTTTTAAGAATACTGATCCTGACAGGAGGAAGAAGAAATGACGACGAATAACCAGGGAGTAGGTACAAGAGAACTTGCACTGATGATCCTGCTGGAAATCGAG
This sequence comes from Coprococcus sp. AM11-30B, assembly GCF_027674365.1. NCBI lineage: Bacteria > Bacillati > Bacillota > Clostridia > Lachnospirales > Lachnospiraceae > Coprococcus > Coprococcus sp. AM11-30B. The sequence goes on from NZ_JAQDVB010000002.1 coordinate 59,049, forward strand.
CGTGGAGAGAAAAGTCATATCGTGCTCAGACAGGTGCTGGAAAAATATCAGTATCTGTCCAAGCAGGACCGTGCATTTCTGACCAGGCTTGCAGAAGGGACAACAGAGCGGAGGATAGAACTGGACTATATTATCAACCAGTTTTCAAAAGTAAAGACAGAAAAAATGAAACCGGTGATCCGCAATATCCTGCGCTGTGCGGTCTATCAGATCAAATACATGGATCAGGTTCCGGATTCGGCAGCATGCAATGAAGCAGTCAACCTTGCTATCAGGAAAGGCTTTAAGAACCTGCGGGGATTTGTAAATGGGGTACTTAGAAATATCGCGCGAAACATTGATAAGATTGCGTATCCGGAGAATACAGAAGAATTTCTCTCAATAAAGTATTCCATGCCACAATGGATCATCCGTATGTGGGTGAGAGATTATGGAGAAGAGAAGACGAAATACATCCTGGAAGGTTTTTATAAAGAGCGTGCAACAACAATCCGGATCAATGGAAATGCAACCACCAAAGAAGAGCTGATCAGAGAGCTGACAGGAGAAGGCATTCAGGTAAAAGAACATCCGCTTCTTGCGTCTGCGCTTCTGATCTCAGGCTATGATTATCTGGCAGCAATCCCGGCGTTCCGGGAAGGAAAATTCCAGGTACAGGATGCAGCTTCGATCATGGTAGCGGAACAGGCAGGAATCAAAGAAGGAGATTACATACTGGATGTGTGCGCGGCACCGGGAGGAAAAGCGCTCCATGCGGCACAGATCCTGAATGGGACAGGTATGGTAGAGGCAAGGGATCTGACAGAGATGAAGGTAGAGCTGATTCGGGAAAATATTTCACGGATGGGATTTGAAAATATCCGTGCAGTGCAGCAGGATGCAACCTGCTTCGATGCGGACTCTGAGGAAAAAGCAGATGTGCTGATCGCGGATCTTCCGTGTTCCGGCCTTGGTGTTCTTGCGAAGAAGACCGATCTGAAGTATAAGATGAACCCGGAGACGGAGACTGAAGTTGCAGCACTTCAGAGAGAGATCCTGGATGCGGTTTGCCGATATGTGAAGCCGGAGGGAACACTGATGTACAGCACCTGTACGATCAGCAGGACAGAGAACGAGGAAAACGCCGGATGGTTTGCCGAAAAACATCCGGAATTTGACCTGGAATGGGAGAAACAGATTTTCCCGTCTGATATAACCGATGGTTTCTATATTGCTAAATTTATCCGGAGGGGCAGATAATGGAAAAAAAAGATATCGCTTCGTATTCATTTGAAGAGTTACAGGAAGAAATGCTGGCGATTGGAGAAAAAGGATTCCGCAGTCGACAGATTTATTCCTGGATCCATGAAAAGCTGGTGGATGATTTTGAAGAAATGACCAATCTTCCAAAAACTTTACGCCAGAAACTGGAAGCAGCATACGAAATACGAAGAGTCGAAATGGAAAAAAGACAGATTTCAAAGATTGACGGGACCAATAAATTCCTGTTTTGTCTGAAAGACGGGAATATGGTAGAAAGTGTTCTGATGAAATATAAACATGGCAATTCGGTATGCATATCCTCGCAGGTTGGCTGCCGGATGGGATGCCGTTTCTGTGCATCAACACTGGACGGGCTGGAACGAAACCTGACACCGTCAGAGATGTTAAGACAGGTTTACCAGATCCAGAAGATAACTGGCGAGAGAGTTTCTAATATTGTGATCATGGGAACCGGAGAACCGCTGGATAATTATGACAATTTTCTGAAATTCATTCACATGGTCAGTGACGAACACGGACTCAATATCAGCCAGAGAAATATCACGGCGTCTACCTGTGGGATTGTACCGAACATCCGGAAACTTGCAGAAGAAAAGCTGCAGATCACGCTGGCACTTTCCCTGCACGGTTCCAACCAGGAAAAGAGGAGATCGCTGATGCCGGTGGCAAATAAATACGAGCTTCATGAGGTCCTGGAAGCGTGTGATTATTACTTTGAAAAGACCGGACGAAGGATCACTTTTGAGTACAGCCTGGTTCACGGCGTAAACGATACACCGGAGGATGCAAAAGAGCTGATGGGAATCTTAAAAGACAGAAACTGCCATTTAAACCTGATTCCGGTGAACCCGATCAAGGAGAGAAACTACGAAAAACCGGACAAAAAAAGTGCCGAGAATTTCAAAAATAAACTTGAAAAAAACGGGATAAATGTTACTATAAGAAGAGAAATGGGCTCAGATATAGACGGAGCCTGTGGACAGTTACGGCGCAAGACGATGCAAGGAGTATAAAATATGAAAATATTTTCTATGACAGATGTTGGAAGAAAACGTGAAATGAACCAGGATTACGTGTTTGCCACAGATGAGTCATTAGGTACGCTGCCGAATCTTCTGGTAGTAGCCGATGGAATGGGTGGACACAAGGCAGGCGATTTTGCGTCAAAATATACGGTGGAAGTTCTGAAAGAAGAACTGAAGCATACATTAAAGGATGGACCGGAAGAGATTTTAAAAGATGCGGCTCAGACAGCGAACCACAAGCTGATCGAGAAAGCAGATGAAGACATTAATCTGGAGGGGATGGGAACCACTCTGGTTGCGGCAACTGTGATCGATCATACACTTTATTTTATAAATGTAGGTGACAGCCGTCTGTATCTTTTGAATAAGGATATCAGGCAGCTTTCCAGAGACCATTCCCTGGTAGAAGAGATGGTTCGTCTGGGAGGAATCAATGAGGAAGAGGCAAGACATCATCCAGATAAGAATATCATTACCAGAGCAATTGGAGTAAAAGAGGATGTAGAGGCGGATTTTTATGAATTCAGCCTCAAAAAGGGAGATATCATCCTGATGTGTTCCGATGGACTCAGTAATATGATAGAGGATGAAGAAATTTTTGCGATAGTTAAAGGGGCAAGAGATATCGTAGAAGCTGGTCAGAATCTGATTGACCGGGCGAATGAGAACGGGGGCAATGACAATATCAGTGTTGTTCTTGCAGAACCGTTTTCTGATGAGGTGAGTATATGGTAAAAGACGGGATTTATTTAAGTGGCCGTTATCAGGTTCTGAGCAAGATCGGAGCCGGTGGAATGGCGGATGTATATAAGGCGAAGGACTGTATGCTGAACAGATATGTCGCAGTGAAAGTCCTGAAAAAAGAATACAGGGAAGATGAAAACTTTGTAAAGAAATTCCGGTCAGAAGCACAGGCAGCAGCAGGGCTTCTGAACCCGAATATTGTCAATGTATATGATGTAGGGGAGGATCGAGGACTCTATTATATGGTCATGGAGCTGGTAGAAGGAATCACTCTGAAAGAATATGTGCATAAAAAAGGAAAGCTTTCTTCCAAGGAAGCGATCAGTATTGCAATTCAGATGTGTACCGGTATTGAGGCAGCTCACAATCATCACATCATACACAGAGATATCAAACCGCAGAATATTATCATTTCCAAAGAAGGAAAGGTAAAGGTTACGGATTTTGGTATTGCAAAGGCGACAACATCGCAGACAGTCAGCACCAGTGCAATGGGATCGGTACACTATGTATCTCCGGAGCAGGCACGGGGTGGCTATTGTGATGAGAAGAGTGATATCTATTCTGCAGGTATCACCATGTATGAGATGGTGACCGGAAGGGTTCCTTTCGATGGCGATTCTACTGTTTCGGTTGCAATGAAGCATTTACAGGAGAATATTACCCCGCCTTCTGAGTATACACCGGATTTATATCCGGCGCTGGAGAAGATTATTCTCAAGTGTACACAGAAGAGCGCGGAAAGACGTTACCAGAGTGCCGGAGAACTGATCCAGGATCTGAAGAGGGCGTTGGTCGATCCGAGTGGCGAATTTGTAGATATGGTTCCGATCCGGAGTATGGGAGATACGGTGATGATCTCGCCGGAGCGGATGGCACGTATGAAAAAGCGTCAGGGCGATGGTTATGATGACGAAGAGTATGATGATGGCTATGACGATGAAGAATATGACGAAAATGATGACTATGATGAGGATGACGAAGAGGATAATTATAACGGGGGCAGACGCGGTAACAGTAAAAATGGCGTAGATCCGAAGATGAACAAGATGATGAAGATCCTCATGGTTGCAGTTGCAGTGATCGTTGCATTTGCACTGATTTTCCTGATCGGCAAAGCAGCAGGCGTGTTTGGTAAGCGTTCAGACAGTCAGATCTCATTTTCCAATGAGATTGAAGTGCCAAATCTGGTCGGACAGCCGCAGAATGTTGCAGAGACGATGTGCGAAAAGAAGCAGCTGAAGCTGGAAGTAGAATCCGAGAAAGCATCAGATAAGGCAGCAGGTACGATTGTTGAGCAGAAGACAAAAGCAGGAAAGAAAGTCAAGAAAAATACGGTGATCAAGGTTGTAATAAGTTCAGGACCGGAAAAGATCACGATCCAGAGTGTAGAGGGAATGGATGAAGATGCGGCCAAGAAAGCACTGATCAAACAGGGCTTTACGAGCAAGAACATCACTGTTACCAGTGAATACAGCAGTGATGTTGAAAGCGGAAAAGCAACAAGGACTGATCCGGCAGAGGGAACAGAGGTATCTGCTGATTCTAAGATCACACTGTATATCAGTAAAGGTGAAAAACAGCCGGATAAGGTATCAGTTCCGCCAATTGTGGGAATGTATGTAAATGATGCGGTATCTACACTGAACGCAAACAGACTGTCCGATGGCGGAACGAGCAGTGAAGAATATTCAGATGATTATGCAGAAGGTATGATTATTCGTCAGAGTAAAGATGCCGGAACGAAGGTGACTGAAGGAACAAGTATAAGTTATGTTGTCAGCAAAGGACCAAAGCCTGCAGATCAGGTGAAGGTACCAACTCTGACAGGAAAGACACTTGGAGATGCGATTTCAGCACTGAATGCCAGAAATCTGACTTATACAGAAGTTGATATTGACAGTGCAGAACCATCTGGAAAAGTTGTAAAAGTTGATCCGGGAGAAGGTACATCGGTAGATGTAGGAACTGCGATCACACTGTATGTAAGCAATGGCTCACAGGCAAGCAGTGGATCCGACAGTAACAATTCGGGCAGCAATAATTCCGGTAACAACTCAAATAACGGCAACAATACAGGAAATTAAAAGGACTGTTTTATGCAGGGAAGAATTATAAAAGGGATTGCAGGATTCTACTACGTTTATGACGTAGTAGAATCTGTCATTTATGAATGTAAAGCAAAAGGAATTTTCCGTAAGGAGAAGATTAAACCACTGGTCGGAGATCTGGTAGAATATGAGATCTTAGATGCAGAAGAGAAGACCGGTAATATCATCCGGATCCTTCCCAGGAAGAATGAACTGATCAGACCGGCAGTGGCAAATATTGATCAGGCACTGGTTGTATTTGCAGTGAAGAAGCCGGATCCGCATTTTAATCTGCTGGACAGGTTTCTGGTTATGATGGAGCGGCAGGAGATTCCGGTTATTATCTGTTTCAACAAGAAGGATATTGCAGATGAGCCGGAAATCGAGTCTCTGGAGAAGACTTATGAGGCTTGTGGGTACCGTGTGATCTTTGCAAGTGCCAGAGAAGGAGAAAATATTCTGGAGATTAAAGAGGCACTAAAAGGAAAGACAACAACTGTTGCCGGACCTTCAGGAGTTGGAAAATCCTCTCTGATCAACTGTCTTCAGGAAAATGTCAATATGGAGACCGGAAGTATCAGCAGAAAGATCGAGCGGGGAAAACATACTACCCGCCATTCAGAACTGATCCCGATCGACGAGGATTCCTATATCATGGATACACCGGGATTTTCGTCACTGTATACCAATGATTTTGGCAAGGAAGAATTGAAATATTATTTTCCGGAGTTTGATCAGTATCAGGGAGGCTGCAGGTTTCAGGGGTGTAATCACATCAGTGAACCGGGGTGTCTGGTAAAAGAGGCTCTGGAAGAGGGAAAAGTGCATCCGGTGCGGTATGAAGATTATTGTGAGATGTATCGGGAACTAGAACAGAAGGAAAAAAGGAGGTACTAAAATGGAATATAAATTATCACCATCTATTTTATCGGCAGATTTTTGTAATCTGGAAGAAGGTATCCGCCAGACAGAGGAAAATGGAGCGGTATATTTACATTTTGATGTGATGGATGGCGTGTTCGTACCGAGTATTTCTTTTGGAATGCCTGTACTTGCATCAATCAAACCGGCGGTAAAGCAGGTGATAGATACGCATCTGATGATCACGGAACCAATCCGTTATGTGGAAGCATTTGCAGAGGCAGGAGCGGATATTCTTACTGTACATTATGAAGCATGTAAGGATATACGTGCGACTCTGGACAAGATCAAAGCGTGTGGCATGAAGACAGGACTGGCAATTTCACCGGATACACCGGTGGAGGTCCTGAAGGAATTCCTTGGTGAAGTGGATATGTTCCTTGTGATGACAGTCCATCCGGGATTTGGCGGACAAAAGCTGATTTCTGAGACGCTGGATAAGGTCAGAACACTTAGGGCAATGCTGAATGAACGTGGACTTGAGACTGATATCCAGGTTGACGGAGGAATTTATGCATTCAATGTGAAAGAAGCACTGGATGCGGGAGCAAATGTGATTGTTGCGGGATCAGCTGTATTCAAAGGGAATGCAGGAGAAAACACAAGAGAATTGATGGAGATTTTAAAGAATTATGAGTAAGACAGTCATTATCAGTGGGGGAATGCTTGACGAGGGATTTGCAGAGAAGGTTCTTGAAGCAAATCCGGAGGCTTATATTATCGCAGTAGATAAGGGGCTTGAGTATCTGTATAACCATAAGATTGAGCCTCAGTATATTGTTGGGGATTTTGACAGTATTGATCCAAAGGTGATTGATTACTATCGCAAGGAGACGAATATTCCGATCCGGGAATATAATCCGGTTAAGGATGCGACGGATACAGAGATTGCTCTTCGGCTGGGAATTACACTGGGAAGCAAAGAGATGATCCTTCTTGGGGCAACCGGTGGAAGAATCGATCATTTGTGGGCGAATGTCCAGACACTTAGTGTGGCATGTGATGCCGGAGTAAATGCCTGCATTCTGGATGAGAAAAATAAAATCTGGGTAACGAATAAATCCTGTGTGCTGAAAAAGTCAGAAGCATACGGCCCATATCTTTCTGTATTTTCTTTGGAAGGCGAGGTTTATGATTTCAGTTTGGAGGGTACGAAATGGCCGCTCAATCATCATGATCTGATGCCGTGCGACAGTCTGACGGTGAGCAACCAGTTTGTGGATGATGAAGTGAAGATCAGTTTTGTAAATGGTCGGATTGTTATTATGGAAACGAAAGACTGATAAGAGATGTATAAGAAGAGAAAAGCCAGATATCACTCGAAAATGATATCTGGTTTTTTTGCGTAAAAGGTACCAGGTGTCTGAGATGAGTACTTTTTTGATTATAAAGCCGGATTTTGAAAAAAATCACGAATCTGAAAAAGGGTTGGACACAATCCGGCAACATGCTGCAGGGAGTGCATCCTCTTTTGGAGGGGAAACTGGATTTATGATATTGTGGATTTTAGAACTTGTTTCTTATCTTTCAGTACTCTCTTGGAGAATATCCTTTCAGCTTGTGGAAAAGCCGGCTGAAATAAAGCTGATTATCATACCCGACGATTTTAGAAATTTCATTGATGGAATAGGTTGTTGTTTCAAGTAACATCTGGGCATTGTTAATTCGGATTCCCACAATAAACTGCATTGGTGTAGAACCTGTGTATTTTTTGAAGTTTCGGATAAACCAGCTGACACTCATTCCACGTGAGGCAGCATAATCATCTATGCTAATATTCTGGTTATAATTTTCACTGAAAAAGGTAACTGCGTTATCCATCTCGTGATCCAGGTATTCATTTTTCGAGATATGTTGACACAAAAGAGGAGATCATAGCAATAAATAGGAAGTCAAAACATATTGAACCACATCTTCATAATGCACTGGAGATCGTTTGTGTAACAAGTGGAGCATTAGAACTTGGTGTCGGACAGGAACTATACCATATGGAAAAAGGAGATATAGGCTTTGTATTTCTAGATGTTATTCATCACTATCAGGTACTGACACCCGGTGTAAATAAAGCGACTTATCTGATTGCATCGCCATTTACGATAGCCAAATTTGCAGATATCATGCAATCCATGGCTCCTGAATACCCAATCATCAAAGCGGAAAAGGTTGAACCGGAGGTATATAGGGTTATAAATGCAATTTTAGAGACAGAACAGTCGGATATTACTGTTGCACAGGCATATCTTCAAATTGTGTTGGCACGCTGCATAGGAAAATTAAATTTGGTAGAAAAGAGTAATGTGGGGAGCAACGATCTTATTTACCAGACAGTTTCCTATATATCAGCAAATTTTAAGAAGAAATTTTCGCTGGAAGAGATGGCAAAAGATCTGGGGGTGAGCAAATATGTTTTATCCAGACTCTTTTCCAAAACATTCCATAGAAACTTTAATCAATATCTTAACGATGTAAGGCTGAACTATGCATGCCAGCGTTTGGAAAATACGAGTGATTCTATTACAAACATTTGTCTGGATAGTGGATTTGAAAGTCAGAGAACATTTAACCGAGTATTTAAAGAAAGATATAAAATATCACCGAGTGACTACCGGAGTACATGTCTGAAAGATATGTTGTCATAACATATAGATTAATAAATTCAATAAAAATCTGATTATCAGTCTGAAATAAGTATCTCTGGGTGGTATTTATAATATGGGGTAGTGGTTAATTATTATGTCATATGCTTCTAAATGTAATGTTTTGAGGGGAGACATGAGCAATAGGAGAAGTGGTATTTGCATCAATGGGTTCAACAAAAAGAATTAAACAATAAGAATGAACAAAGTGTTGTAATCATCATACTGGTTGCAACACTTTTTTTCGACATTTTTTGAGAATTGTGGGATACTACATATCCGGTCACCGCCATGCTCCGATTTGATTTCTATACCAAAAATCAGATCGGAGGAAAGATAATGGCTTATAACAAAACAAGTGAAGAACGAAAATGGCAAGCGAAAAAATTATATTTTTTATTCATATGATCCGATGATTTATGTTTCGGATGCTCATCCGATAGAAGTGATAGAAGATTAGAAAAAGATTGACAAGTTACCAATTGGTTACTACAATATAAGTAACCGAATGGTAACTGCCAAGGGGCATGGACAATTTTTGCATTCATATTACTTTTTAATATATGGATTTTAACAAAAAAGATAAATCCAACATATGCTGCAGCATTTAAGGAAAAATGAAAATATAAGGAGAAGATATGGAATCAGATATCATTAAAATCAGCCACTTGAATAAAAGCTTTGGCGAAGTAAAAGCGGTAAATGATTTGAGCTTTCGTGTGAAAAAAGGAGAATTGTTTGCATTTCTAGGAGTAAACGGTGCAGGGAAAAGTACAACCATTTCTATTCTTTGTGGACTGCTGAAAAAAGACAGTGGAACGGTTCAGGTAAACGGAATAGAAACTGACAAAGCCGGCGCACAGATAAAAAGGATGCTTGGTGTTGTATTTCAGGATAGCGTACTTGATAAACCACTTACGGTGAAAGAGAACCTAATGAGCAGAGCTGCTTTGTACGGCATTACAGGAAATGCCTTTGATAAGAGATTACAGGAGCTGGTCGAGATTTTGAATTTTGACGAGTTTTTAAACAGACCTGTAGGTAAGCTGTCGGGAGGTCAGAGAAGGAGGATTGATATTGCCCGTGCATTATTGCACAGACCGGAAATTTTGATTCTTGACGAGCCTACAACAGGGCTTGATCCACAGACAAGGCAATTAATCTGGAATGTTATCGAGAAGCTTCAGAAAAATGAAAATATGACAGTATTTCTAACCACCCATTATATGGAAGAGGCTGCTAATGCCGGGTATGTTGTGATTCTCGACAAAGGAAGTATCGCAGCGGAAGGTACACCGTTTGAACTTAAAAATGATTATGTACAGGATATAGTATCTGTTTATGGTGTTTCCGAAGATGAAATAAAGTCATTGAACAGAGAATATAAAAAAATACGTGACGGATATCAGATAAAAGTAAGAAATACGAAGGAAGCTACGGAGCTTATTGTAGAACATCAGGACCTATTCAGGGATTATGAAGTAGTAAAAGGCGGAATGGATGATGTATTTCTTGCAGTCACAGGGAAAAAGCTAGGAGGTGAGCATTGATGAGAACAGTATTGGCATTAATGAACAGGAACAGGAAACTGTTTTTTAAAGATAAAGGTATGTTGTTTACATCAATGATCACCCCCGTCATTCTGATTGTTCTGTATGCTACGTTTCTTGCAAAAGTTTTCAGAGATTCTTTTACAGCAGCGATTCCGGATATGATCACGATTTCGGATAAGCTCATTAATGGAACCGTGGCAGCACAACTGACAGCATCACTTATGGCAGTGAGCTGTATCACTGTAACATTTTGTGTGAATCTGACTATGGTGCAGGACAAGGCAAATGGAACATGGAAGGATTTTAATGTTTCGCCTGTCAGCAAGGGAAAAATATATTTGGGATATTTTCTGTCAACAGTAGCTAATTCATTGATGGTCAATGCACTTGCGTTTGTATTATGTCTGGGATATCTGCTTAAAATGGGATGGTATCTGAATGCAGTAGATGTATTATGGGTTTTATTTGATATGATATTGCTCGTCCTGTTTGGAAGTACGCTTTCAAGTATCATTAGCTTTCCGTTGACAACACAGGGACAGCTTTCGGCTGTAGGTACAATTGTCAGCGCAGGATATGGTTTTATATGTGGTGCTTATATGCCGATTTCAAATTTTGGATCAGGTCTTCAGAAGGCACTGTCTTATCTCCCGAGTACATATGCCACTTCATTGATTAAGAATCATATGCTTCACGGAGTATTCATGGAGATGGAGAGAAAACATTATCCGGATGAAATGGTTGAAGCGATAAGAGCCACTCTTGATTGCAATCCGGTATTTCATGGAAATGTGGTAGGTGTAAATCAGATGATCGGTATTATGATGGGAAGTATAGCTGTATTCGGAATTATTTATTATTTTGTTACATTGCTGCCAGATGGTGAAGGCGGACGATAGAAAATATTATTTTCAGCAGATAGACAAAGCCTTTTTCATTTCACCAATCGTTGATATGGAAAAAAAACACTAATTTATAATTTACTTGACAAGTTACCAAAAGGTAACTTAATAACAGATTTAAATTAGGAGATAGACATGGAAAGCAAAGAAAAGAACAAAAAGGAAAAAATATTGGAAGAAGCTTTGAAGTTATTTGCACAGAGTGGATATATAGGAACATCCATGAATGATATTGCTTCAAAACTTGGAGTAACCAAGGCTGCATTGTATAAGCATTATAAAAGCAAGCAGGAGATATTGGACAGTATTATTGAAAAAATGAATGAATTGGATATTGAGAGAGTAAAGCAGTATGAAATGCCGGAGGGTGATCTGGAAAAGGTTACAGCCGAGTATAAAGAAACGGCATTTGATAAGATTAAGCAGTTCACAAAGGTGCAGTTTCTTCATTGGACGGAGGAAGAATTTTCAAGCTGTTTTCGTAAGATGTTGACATTGGAACAGTACAGGGAGCCACAGATGGCACAGCTATATCAGAATTATCTTGCAAGCGGACCATTAACTTATATGGAAGCTTTGTTTTCAGGAATGCTGGGCGATGAAGGAAAAGCCAGACAGACAGCACTTGATTTTTATGGACCTATTTTTTTGCTTTATAGCATATATGATGGAGCAGAAGACAAAAGTCAAGTGATAAAGTTACTGGAAGAGCATATGGATCATTTCTTACAGGAAATGCAGATAAGTTGAAAGGATGAAACGATTTGAACGATGAATCAGAGCGTCAGGAATGGATTGTAGCGTTACAGTTTTGCACTGCGTCGTTTATATGGAGGAGGAAAAAAGGATGAAACTTATTGCACCAATAGCAAAGTCACAGCATATGCGTGAGATATGGTTTCATGTGATGTCTGGTGGAGTGATGCTAAAGATTGTAGTTATGGAGATCGCAAGAATTACACAGATGTTTTAGTAGAAAACATATTGACTTTGTGAATGAAATTGGGTAATATATGCACATAGAACAAAAACTTTCGAGGTTTTTATCAGAAATGGTGCTTGCACCAAGTCTGGGTTTGAAAAAAGTCCGTTACAATATGCAGAGGTGTTATGTATATTGTAATGGGCTTTTTTGGTATTATATTCTAGAAAAATCAGGAGGTGTGTATGGTAATAGGAATTATAGAAGATGACAATTTGTTGAGAAAAGCTTTGGATACATCTTTGCAAAATCAAGGTTATACAACGATTCTTGCTGGTTCAAGAAAAGAAGCAATTAAAAATATAGATAGATCTGTAGATTTGTTGATCGTAGATATTGGATTACCGGATGGAGATGGAATAAGTCTATATCAAGAGCTTCAAAAAAATGGAAGAATCCCAGCAATTTTTTTAACTGCAAAAGATGATGAAAAAGATATGTTAAAAGCATTTGATATAGGAGCAGATGATTATGTGGTCAAACCATTTTCAATAAAAGTATTGTTAAAACGTATGGAAGTTGTTTTGAAGAGAAAATCGAATGAAAATGTTTTTATGTGCGGGCAGGTCATCTTGTATTCGGATAGAAAACAGGTTTTTGTAGGAAAAACAGAAATATCGTTAACACTCAAAGAGTATCAGCTTTTGGAATATTTTATTATGAATCAAAATCAGGTTCTTACAAAAGATATGATAATGGAAAACATTTGGGGAATAGATAGTGAATTCATTGACCCAAATACAATTAGTGTTATGATCAGCAGATTGAAAAAGAAATTAAATGATTCGTCCGATGTTATTAGTAATGTATTTGGAATGGGATATAGAATGGGAGAATAGCATGGCGGTAGTAATATTTACAGTACTTTTGGTGGGGATAATACTTGGTGGAAGTGTTGTATATTTATTTGAAAATCATTTTAGAACAAATGAAATGAAAAAAATATATAAACTAGCCGAATCTTTAATAAATGGCAATGAATTAGATGATTTTGATATAGGAAAAGAAACATTATATTCAAAAACGGCCAATCAATTAATTCGTTTGCAGGAAATGCTGGATGGGAGAAGAAAAGAGGCTGAAAAAAGCCAATATGAGATCCAAAAATTAATTTCTGAGATTGCACATCAATTACGGACACCGCTGTCGAATATAAAAAATTATACAGAATTGCTGCAAGAGTCATTAAATGAAACGCAGGAAATATTGAATATAGAATATATGAAAGATCTGCGAACGAGTGAAGAACAGTTATGCTTTTTGGTGGAAAGCTTTATAAAAACTGCTCGATTAGAACAAGGAATCATGCAAGTTCATATGCAAAAAGGAAATCTTGTTGAGGCTATTTTAAATGCGTTAGGGCAAATACAAAAGAAGGCAGAAGATAAAGATATCTTTTTTCAAGTAAAATTGCCAGAGAAAATTATCTGCGAACATGATAAAAACTGGATGTGTGAGGCATTTTATAATGTGTTTGATAATGCAGTCAAATATAGCAAAAGCAACAGTACGATCGATATCACAATGAAACAAACGGAAATGTTTTATAAGATCCAGATAAGAGATTATGGAATCGGGATAAAAGACGGAGAAGAAAACAAAATTTTCCAAAGATTTTATCGAGGCGAACAGGCAAGAGGGTATGAAGGATGCGGAATTGGTTTGTATCTTTCCAGAGAGATTGTTCTATTACAAAAAGGGATTATGAAAGCAACACAAATGAAGCCCGGGTTGCTCATAGAAGTGAATCTTCCGGTATAGATATTTCATATGCAGTCTGTAAGAAGTTTGTAAGATGTACCATGTAAAATAGATTATGGCTGATTTAGAGGTAGCATCTGCGAAAGGAGTTTATAGAAAAATGGATATGATCAAAGCCGTGAATCTAAAAAAATATTATGCATCCGATACATATGAAGTGCGTGCTTTAGATGGTGTGTCGTTGACTGTGGAGGATGGTGAATTTATAGCAGTTGTCGGTACGTCCGGATGCGGAAAGACAACACTTATGAACATCTTAGGAGGTCTTGATACTCCGGATTTTGGAGGTGTCTGGATCAGAAATACAAGTTTAAAAGATCTTAACAAGGAAGAAAGAACGATATTCAGAAGAAGAAATATCGGATTTGTATTTCAGCAATATAATTTGATACCCTCTCTTAGTATACGTGAAAATATTGTCCTCCCAATGAGACTGGATGGCAAGGAAATCGATGTGGATTTTTTCAATGAGATTGTAGAATCGCTTGGATTAAAAGATAAATTAGAACGTTTTCCATCAACACTGTCCGGCGGGCAGCAACAGCGAGTTTCTATAGCGCGGGCATTATTAACGAAACCGGCAATTGTCCTGGCGGATGAACCGACCGGAAATCTGGATTCTGTTACAAGTATGGAAGTCATAGGATTACTAAAATCCTGTGCCGCAAGATTCCACCAGACGACATTGATCGTGACTCATCAAGAGGAAGTAGCACAGATGGCAGACAGAGTAATACGTATGTCCGATGGAAAAATCTATACAAGAGATTGTAACGATTGTTAGGAGGTATCACTATGTTTCATAAGAACATTCCAAATAACAATAAAGACATAATCCGATTCCTGGCTAAAAATTTTGCAGGCACAAAAAAGATAAGAAATACGATTTTATTTTGCTCAGTAGTAATCGGTATTGTTGCTATAACCATGGTCTTCGGAATCTCCTTTGGGAAAATACAGGCAGAAGAAATAAGATTAACCAGAGAAAATGGAACTGCTTCTTCGGGCAGAATAGAAGATGGAACAGAAGAACAATATGCAAAATTAAAACAACTGGATTATATAAAACAGGTTGGGAAAAGCATTTTTGTAGGTGAAGCTACAGACATTTCAGAGGATAATGCAAAAACGATATGCAACGTAGTATGGGCTGACTCAGAAAGCTGGAACAATTTTTTGAAGCCTGCATATACCAATGTGATTGGAAGCTACCCACAGAAAAAGGATGAAATTCTATTGTCGGAGCGGGCATTGAAAAAACTTGGTATTTCTGAACCAGACCAGGGAATGGAAATAAACTTAGATGTATACAAAGGTGTGTTCGAACATTCGAAAGAAACATTCAAACTATGTGGCTGGTATACGGACTCTGGAAATGAACTGGCAACCGGATATATTTCACATGACAAAATTAATGAGTTAAACCTGGAAAAGGGTTCCTATACTTTACTTTTCAGTCAGAGCAATCATTTAAGCAGAAGCAAAACAGAAGAAAAATTATATCAGACATTACCGATGAAGAGCGCAGAACAGAAGATATACGTTTCTGATACAGCACAATATACTGCTGTTTCTAAATTCGCAGGTGGATATGAGATGGTGATATTGGGAACAATAGGAATTTTGTGTGGAATATATTTCCTTGTACGCAATGTCCTTTGGATATCCATGAGCGAAGATGTTCAAAATCTCGGACTGCTCCACACAATCGGAGCCACAGAAAGACAGATTACAAAAATATACCGGAAACAAATGAGGTCACTCATGTTAAAAGGTTCTGTCTTGGGAAGTTTGATCTCTGCACTGATTTTAGTCTTATTAATACCGGAACTATTAGGTTTCCATTTTTATCAGGAAATGGGAGGGAATACAATACTTTCCTTTTTCAGACCGTGGATTCTTTTGCTTTCTGTTGTATTTGTAAATGGAATTTTGTGGATAGCATCGGAAGGCGTTATTAGAAAAATAACGAAGCTGTCTTGTATTGAGAGTGCTGCTTATAACGAAAATACAGTTGCCAGAAAAACAAAACACTCTGGGAAAATAGTGCACAGACGTTCTGAAACAGAAGAAATGTTCTATATTGCATGGGGAAATATAACACGACAGAAAGCACGATTTATCATTACAAGTCTTTCTATATTTTTAGGTGTCCTATCCTTTATTCTAATGAATGTACTTACAAATGGATGTGATTATAAGCATCTTCTTGAGAAACGTCCTGATTTTTTGCTGGCAGGAGAGTTTAGCGAATTTGGGAAAAGCCAGGGGTGTGGGGAAGAATATAAAACAAGAGAAATCGATGTGGATCCTTTGCTGACGCAGGGAGATGGTGTGGAACTGTTGTATGATAACGATTATGATGAATTTTCACCAATTTCTCAAGAGTTGGAGAAAAAATTACACAAGATAGATGGTATCGATTGGGAAAAATCTAATTTGATCGAAGGAGCTTATGTAACTACAGTTATGTCCAGAAAGGGCATCCGTCCTTATGACGAAGGGCTTTCGAATCTTACAGATGACAATATGGTGGAAGGATTCAGTTGGGATACTGTGCAGATTTTAAATGACAATCAAATCTTGTCGCTTGAGAAATACGTTCAGGATAATCAACTCAATATTGATTTGAAATCTTTGGAAGAAGGAAATGGAGTGTTGCTCATACATGATCATATGCTGACCCCGGAACAGCAAAAAATTGCAGATGAAGCAATTGGCGAACCGGTATACTTTAAAACTTTGCTTTCAAGGGAAGATGCGATTCGTAGAAAAGAACAAAGTAATTCTGAGAATAAAGAGAAACAACAGGAAGACGAATTCCCTCAAAAAGAATCGGAAACATTTACTCTATGTGGTTATTTAGACAGGCAAAGTGATGATTTCCCGGAAATACATCAATCCTGGCATGGAGAGGGCAGCTTATATTATTTTATCAGTGAGAAAGGCTTTCAAAAGATACCGACTGAGAAAAAGATATTAACAATGGAATTAACTGCCGACTCGGAAAAAGAACCTTATGTGAAAACACAGATCAGCGAGCTGGTCTCCGAGGAAAATAAAAAACGATCCGAAATGACAGAAGTATCGATGGATGAAGGCACAGGCGAAGCAGGAGTTTTTGTTATTTGTAAATCAGACTTGATGCAACAAAAAGAAACATATATGAGAGGAAATCGAATTCTCCTAGGTGCTATAAGCATCATATTATTCATTGCGGGATTAACAAATTATTGTAACGTTGTATTCACTGGTATGTACTCCAGGCGAAAAGAATTAGATATTATGGAAAGTATCGGAATGACGGATAAGCAGATGAAATTAATGCTTTTTGGAGAAGGTAGTTATTATTTTATGTGCGTGGTGGGAATGATGTTCACAGTAGGAGCAGCAACTTTGGTTGGAGTAAAAATTTATATGGAAAATAAATTGTCATATTTTACATTTTATTGGCCAATTCATATTACTGTAGGTGTAA
This sequence comes from Coprococcus sp. AM11-30B, assembly GCF_027674365.1. Lineage (NCBI taxonomy): Bacteria > Bacillati > Bacillota > Clostridia > Lachnospirales > Lachnospiraceae > Coprococcus > Coprococcus sp. AM11-30B. Next base: position 76,404 of record NZ_JAQDVB010000002.1, read on the forward strand.
TATTATCTTTATTGCTTATTAATGTTGCGGTTACACATTTTATATGCAAGAAGAGATAGAAGAGGCATGGTGACTATTTAGGATCTATGTTAAGTTTTGAAATGAAATTCTTGTGAACTTTGCCCCGTTACAGTTGTTTTTTACGCTATTATCTGAAAGACATATAATATATAGGCTTGAATGGTGAAAGTGTTCATTTGGGCCTATTATTGTATGAATTCATGTGTTACAAACAGAGCAAGATCCACCCGTGTATTACAGACAATTTTGTATTACTTACGAGTAGCGGACTTGATGGGGATTACGTCCCCATACCCACGTGAAAATATAATTGCAGGCAATTACATTTTAGCAGATATGCGGGCATATCTGAATAAGCGTCATAGACAACAAAATAAGGAAATTTTGATAAAGCATTCACCCTGAATGGGTGAGTGTTTTTGGCTTTCAGGTATTTAAATAACCGAAAAAAATTTTCATCAAGAACGATCTGTCATTGGCGGCAGGCGCAACAAATTTCTTAGAGAAAATTAAGTTTTACAAATAAGGTTGCTTACAAGTGTAAAGAAAACAGAAACTTAAATATTCACAAAGAGAAAAGGCTATGGTATAATACAGAGTACTGAATTTAGATAATTATACTGAAAATCAAAGGATTTATAGGAGGAAATATACAAAATGAAATTAGGAATCGTTATTCCGAGACCGATTTCATAAATGTCCATATAAGTTGTTAAATGCCTTTAAATGCTGATAGCTAGAGCATTTAGCGGATTTCCGACTTGGATAAAACTCTATATAAATTCATGTGAGTTTTTGGAAAATGGCCCACTTTGTGGCCCACTAACTTTTTGATCGAAGTCCTAATATGGTAAGGAGAAGCGCTTGTAGGAGCGCTTCTTTTTTGGAAAATATTGTAAATATTTTAAGTGATTTTTTACCGGAAAATTGTGAAGTGGCTACAGCTATTGACGAGGTATAAACAATAGTTGCTATTTGTAAAATTCATTGTTATGATATTTATGGAAATGATATAAATAACGGAAAAAGGTAGAGCTTTTACAATGAAAAAGAAACTTACAATAGATGAGCAAATTGAAGATCTCAAGAAAAAAGGAGTTACTTTTGAAATAATGTGTGAAGAGGATGCAAAAAAATTTCTTCGCTACAATAATTATTATTTCAAATTGAAATCATATGCAAAAAATTATCCTATTAATCCGAAAAATGGTAAATATGTAAATTTAGAATTTGCGTATTTAGTGGAATTGTCGAAGCTGGATATGTATCTTCGAAAAATAATTTTGGGTATGTGTTTAGATGTAGAGCATATACTAAAAACAAGGATGTTATATGATGTTAGTCAAAACGAAAAAGAAGATGGATATAATATTGTCAAAAAATATTTATGGGCGTATCCTAATACAAAGATAGAAATACTACAGAAAGCAAATTCATATAATTTCACGTCTGATTTAGCAGAGAAACATTCGCTGGATGAGGAATATTCCGTTTGGAATTTGGTTGAATTATTATCATTTGGAAAATTTGTGGAGTTATATACCATGTATTATCAAGAGTATAAATCACCAAATTACAGTGATTATTTACAATCCATTAAATTTTTAAGAAATGCAGCAGCTCATAGCAATTGTTTGATGAGTTCAATTATGAAACCCAAGGGAGCAAAAAAATTTCGAAAGACCATCAAGTTGACAAATGCATTATCCCAGGCTCAAAAGGAAATTAGTTTACATGCTCGTAGTAAATATATGGCTTATCCTACATTTCATGATTTTGTGGCACTTTTATTTGTTTATAATGACCTTTTAAAGGAAGCTGCTAACCGTAATATGCGTGATAAAACAATGGATGAATTGTACCATTTTTTCTGTGAAAAAGATGGAAGAGTTTTGAAGTACAAAGAGTATTTTGAAAAAAATCAGGTTATTGCTGAAGCGTATAGATTCATTAGTGGAGTAATACAATATATTAAGAAGCAAAATAATAATCCAAAACATAAAAGGTACTTGAAAATTTAGTAGAAAACATATTGACTTTATGAATGAAATTGGGTAATATATGCACATAGAACAAAAACTTTCGAGGTTTTTATCAGAAATGGTGCTTGCACCAAGTCTGGGTTTGAAAAAAAGTCCGTTACAATATGCAGAGGTGTTATGTATATTGTAATGGGCTTTTTTGTATTACATTCTAGAAAAATTAGGAGGTGTGTATGGTAATAGGAATTATAGAAGATGACAATTTGTTGAGAAAAGCCTTAGATACATCATTGCAAAATCAAGGTTATACAACGATTCTTGCCGCTTCAAGAAAAGAAGCAATTAAAAATATAGATAGTTCTGTAGATTTGTTGATTGTAGATATTGGATTACCGGATGGAGATGGAATAAATCTATATCAGGAACTTCAAAAAAATGGAAGAATCCCGGCAATTTTTTTAACTGCAAAAGATGATGAAAAAGATATGTTAAAAGCGTTTGATATAGGAGCAGATGATTATGTGGTCAAACCATTTTCAATAAAGGTATTGTTAAAACGTATGGAAGTTGTTTTGAAGAGAAAATCAAATGAAAATGTTTTTATGTGCGGGCAGGTCATCTTGTATTCGGATAGAAAACAGGTTTTTGTAGGAAAAACAGAAATATCGTTAACACTCAAAGAGTATCAGCTTTTGGAATATTTTATTATGAACCAGAATCAGGTTCTTACAAAAGAGATGATAATGGAAAATATATGGGGAATCGATAGTGAATTTATTGATCCTAACACAATTAGCGTTATGATCAGCAGATTGAAAAAGAAATTAAATGATTCATCGAATGTTATCAGTAATGTATTTGGAATGGGATATAGAATGGGAGATTAGCATGGCTGTAGCAATTTTTACAGTACTTTTAACAGGTTTCATACTCGGAGGAAGTACTGTATATTTAGTTGAAAATCATTTTAGGACAAAGGAAATGAACAAAATATATAAACTGACCGAATCTTTAATAAACGGCAATGACTTAGATAATTCTGATATAGGGAAGGAAACGCTTTACTCTAAAACAGCCAATCAATTAATCCGTTTACAGGAAATATTAGAAGGAAGAAGAAAAGAGGCCGAAAAAAGTCAATATGAGATACAGAAATTGATTTCTGAGATTGCGCATCAACTAAGGACACCGCTGTCGAATATAAAAAATTATACGGAATTGCTGCAAGAATCATTGGATGAAACGCAAGAAGTATTGAATACAGGATACATGAAAGACTTGCGAACGAGTGAAGAACAATTATGTTTTTTAGTGGAAAGCTTTATAAAAACTGCTCGATTAGAGCAAGGAATCATACAAGTTCACATGCAAAAAGAAAATCTTGTCGAAACAATTCTAAATGCATTAGGGCAAATACAAAAAAAGGCAGAAGATAAAGGTATCTTTTTTCAAGTAGAATTGCCGGAGAAAATCATTTGCGAACATGATAAAAACTGGATGTGTGAGGCGTTTTATAATGTGTTTGATAATGCAGTCAAATATAGCAAAAGCAATAGTACGATCGATATCACAATGAAACAAACGGAAATGTTTTATAAAATTCAGATAAGAGATTATGGAATCGGGATAAAAGACGGAGAAGAAAACAAAATTTTTCAAAGATTTTATCGAGGCGAGCAGACAAGAGGTCAGGAAGGATGCGGAATTGGTTTATATCTTTCCAGAGAGATTGTTTTATTACAAAAAGGGATGATAAAAGCAAAACAAATGAATCCAGGGATGCTTATAGAGGTGAATCTTCCGATATAGACAATTCATATGCACCTTGTAAGAAGTTTGTAAGATGTACCATGTACAATAGATTATGGCTGAGTTAAAGGTAGCATTTACGAAAGGAGTTTACAGAAAAGATGGATATAATCAAAGCCATGAATCTAAAAAAATATTATACATCCGATACATATGAAGTGCGTGCTTTAGATGGTGTGTCGTTGACAGTGGAAGAGGGCGAATTTATAGCGGTTGTCGGTACGTCTGGATGTGGAAAGACAACACTTATGAACATTTTGGGCGGTCTTGACACTCCGGATTTTGGAGGTGTCTGGATCAGAAATACAAGTTTAAAAGATCTTAACAAGGAAGAAAGAACGATATTCAGAAGAAGAAATATCGGATTTGTATTTCAGCAATATAATTTGATACCTTCTCTTAGCATACGCGAAAATATAGTTCTTCCGATGCGACTGGATGGTAAGGAAATCGATGTGGATTTTTTCAATGAAATTGTAGAAACACTTGGACTAAAAGATAAATTAGAACGTTTCCCATCAACACTGTCCGGTGGGCAGCAACAGCGAGTTTCTATAGCGCGGGCATTATTAACGAAACCGGCCATTGTCCTGGCGGATGAACCGACTGGAAATCTGGATTCTGTTACAAGTATGGAAGTTGTGGGATTACTAAAATCCTGTGCCGCAAGATTCCATCAGACGACATTGATCGTAACTCATCAAGAGGAAGTAGCACAGATGGCAGACAGAGTAATACGTATGTCCGATGGGAAAATCTATACAAGAGATTGTAACGATTGTTAGGAGGTATCATTATGTTTCATAAGAACATTCCAAATAACAATAAAGACATAATCCGATTTCTGGCTAAGAATTTTGCAGGCACAAAAAAGGTAAGAAATTCGATTTTATTTTGCTCGGTAGTAATCGGTATTGTTGCGATTACCATGGTATTCGGAATCTCTTTTGGGAAAATACAGGCAGAAGAAATAAGATTAATCAGAGAAAATGGAGCTGCTTCTTCGGGCAGAATAGAAGATGGAACAGAAGAACAATATGCAAAATTAAAACAACTGGATTATATAAAACAGGTTGGGAAAAGCATTTTTGTAGGTGAAGCTACAGAAGTTTCAGAGAACAATGCAAAAACGATATGCAACGTAGTATGGGCTGACTTGGAAAGCTGGAACTCTTTTTTGAAGCCGGCATATACCAATGTGATTGGAAGCTACCCACAGAAAAAGGAGGAAATTCTATTATCTGAGAGGGCATTGAAAAAACTTGGTATTTCTGAACCGGAACAGGGAATGGAAATAAACTTAGATGTATACAAAGGTGCGTTCGAACATTCGAAAGAAAAATTCGAACTATGTGGCTGGTATACGGACTCTGGAAATGAATTGTCAATTGGATATATTTCACATGACAAAATTAATGAGTTGAGTCTGGAAAAAGGACCTTATACGTTACTTTTCAGTCAGAGTAATCATTTAAGCAGAAGCAAAACAGAAGAAAAATTATATCAGACATTGCCGATGAAGAGTGCAGAACAGAAGATATATGTTTCTGATACAGCACAATATACGGCCGTTTCTAAATTCGCAGGTGGATATGAGATGGTGATATTGGGAACGCTGGGCATTTTGTGCGGAATATATTTCCTTGTGTGCAATGTCCTTTGGATATCCATGAGTGAAGATATTCAAAATCTCGGACTGCTCCATACAATTGGAGCTACAGAAATACAGATTACAAAAATTTACCGGAAACAAATGCGATTACTCATGTTAAAAGGCTCTGCTTTGGGAAGTTTGATTTCTGCACTGATTTTGATTTTATTGATACCGAAAATAGTAGGCTTTCATTTTTATCAGGAAATGGGAGGAAACACGATACTTTCCTTTTTCAGGCCGTGGATTCTTTTGATTTCTGTTCTATTTGTAAATGGAATTCTGTGGATAGCATCGGAAGGTGTTATTAGAAAAATAACGACTCTGTCTTGCGTTGAGAGTGCCACTTATGATGGAAATAAGCTTAACAGAAAAATAAAACATCCCGTGGAAATGGTGTTGAAACGTTCTGAAATAGGAGAAATGTTCTATATTGCATGGGGGAATATAACGCGTCATAAAACACGATTTATCATTACAAGCCTTTCCATATTTTTAGGAGTCCTGTCTTTTATTCTAATGAATGTACTTATAAATGGCTGTGATTATAAGCATCTTCTTGAAAAACGACCTGATTTTTTGCTGGCAGGAGAGTTTAGTCAATTTGGGCAAAGCATGGGTTATGGAGAAGAATATAAAACCAGAGAAATTGATGTTGATCCTTTGCTGACACAGGGAGATGGTGTGGAACTGCTGTGTGATAACGATTATGATGAATTTTCACCAATCTCTCAAGAGTTGGAGAAAAAACTACATAAGATGGAAGGTATTGATTGGGAAAATTCCAATCTGATCGAAGGAGCTTATGTAACTACAGTTATGTCCAGAAAAGGCATCCGCCCTTATGACGAAGGGCTTTCGGATCTTACAAATGATAATATGGTGGAAGGAATCACCTGGGATACTGTACAAGTTATAGACGAAGATCAAATCTTGTCGCTTAAGAAATATGTACAGGATAATCAATTAAATATTGATGTAAAATCTTTGGAAGAAGGGACTGGCGTATTGATTATACATGATCATATGCTGACCCCGGAACAACAAAAACTTGCAGATGAAGCAATTGGCGAACCGGTATATTTTAAAACTTTGCTTTCAAAAGAAGATGCGATTCGTAGAAAAGAACAAAGTAATTCTGATAGTAAAGAGAAACAACAGGAAGAGGAATTTCCTCAAAAGGAATCCGAAACATTTACTCTATGTGGTTATTTAGACAGGCAAAGTGATAATTTCCCAGAAATACATCAATCCTGGCATGGTAGAGAAGGCAGCTTATATTATTTTATCAGTGAGAAAGGCTTTCAAAAGATACCAACTGAGAAAAAGATATTAGCAATGGAATTAACTGCTGATCCGGAAAAAGAACCTTATGTGAAAACACAGATCAGCGAGCTGATATCCGAGGAAAATAAGAAACGATCCGAAATGACAGAAGTATCGATGGATGAAGGCACAGGCGAAGCAGGAGTTTTTGTTATCTGTAAATCAGACCTGATGCAGCAAAAAGAAACATATATGAGAGGAAATCGAATTCTCCTAGGTGCTATAAGCATCATATTATTCATTGCGGGATTGACCAATTATTGTAACGTCGTATTTACCGGGATGTACGCTCGGAGAAAAGAATTTGATATTATGAAAAGTATCGGGATGACGGATAAACAAATGAAATTAATGCTCTTTGGAGAAGGCAGTTATTATTTTATGTGTGTGATGGGAATGTTGTTTACTGTAGGGGTGGCAGCCTTGGTTGGAGTGAAAATTTATATGGAAAATAAATTGTCATATTTTATATTTCATTGGCCGATTCATGTTATGGTAGGTGTAATGTTTTCTTTAATGCTTATTAATGTTATGGTTACACATTTTATATACAAGAAGAGATAGAAGAGACGCGGTGACTATTTAGGATCTATGTCAAGTTTTGAGGTGAAATTCTTGTGAACTTTGCCCTGTTATAGTTGCTTTTTACGCTATTATCCCAAAGACATATAATATATAGGCTCGAATGGTGAAAGTGTCCATTTGGGCCTATTATTGTATAAATTAATATGTTACAACCAGAGCAAGATCCACCCGTGTAATACAGTATTGTCATTTTGACAATTTTGTATTACTTACGAGTAGCGGACTTGATGGGGATTACGTCCCCATACCCACGTGAAAATATAATTGCAGGCAATTACATTTTAGCAGATATGCAGGCATATCTGAATAAGCGTCATAGACAACAAAATAAGGAAATTTTGATAAGGCATTCACCTGGAATAGGTGAGTGTTTTTTGTTTTCAAATATTCAATTAACCGAAAAAATTAAAAAAATTTCATCAGGGGGCTGTAAAAATGCCTCTCGGCGTTTCGTATTAATGAAAGGGTATTTGGGCGGGAAAAATAAAAAACTTTCCTCAAGAGCCTGTATTTATGCCCTTCATCTTTTGAATATATGTAAGGACATTTTTGAGCCGGCATAAAAATGATTTTTACAATAATTAGAAACAGAAATGAGGCGAGAAAAGAATGAAATATGAATACATGAAGGAGTCAGAGCAGATGCTTCAGTACTTCCAGTTTCCGAAGTTTTTATTAAAGCTGCGAATTTCTCAAACTGCAAAATTTCTTTATATGGTGTTGTATGACCGGGCGCGGATATCGAGAAAGAATAGCTGGATAGATAAGTATGGAAATGTTTATTTGATATTTCCAATAGAAGAATTGTCTGTTCAAATCGATAAATGCAAATCTTCTGTAAAAACAGCGTTGAAGGAATTAGATGATATGGGATTATTGGTTCGCAGATCCGGTGGATTTTCAAAACCTAATCATTTATATGTAAAAATTCCATCGGATGAGATTGGTTTACAACTGGATGATAATAAGGCGGTTGAAAAGATAGCTACAACAGAGTTGGAAAAACAACCATCATCTAGCTGTAAAAATGGCTGTGCAGAAGCCGGAAATGTGGCACCTAGTAAAGTAACTGAGAAATATAAAAGAAATAAATATTATGAAGTAAATTATTGCTATGGGGAAGGAGAGAGTTTGTGATGAGAGAAGAAGATACCGTGTGTGTAGGCAGTGATGGTTTGCGATACTGCAAAGTCTGTGGGGAAGCGAAAGAAGCTTTTTTCCCAGAGGGTGGATTTATGGGGATGAAGAAACATTCCAGGCAATGTGCCTGTGACAGAAAAGCATATGAAGAAGAACAAAAATATTTTAAAGACAAAGAACACCGGGAATTAGTCAACAGAAATACAAGCATCTGTTTTGACGAGAGCAGGATGGAAGAGTGGACATTTGAGAATGCAGATATGTCAGACGCGGTAATGCATAGAGCAAAAAAATATGTTGATAACTGGGATGAAATGAAAAGAAATCATATTGGGTGTTTGTTCTGGGGACCGGTTGGTACCGGGAAAAGTTATGTTGCCGGATGCATTGCCAATGAACTTCTTAAGCGGGAAGTAACGGTAAAGATGACAAATTTCAATACCATTATTGATGATATATTTCCACTGGCAGACAAAACGGAATATATCAATGCATTGGCTTCTTACCAGCTTTTGATTATTGATGATCTTGGAGTGGAACGAAATTCAGAATATGCGTTAGGAATTATTTTTAGCGTCATAGACCGCAGGATCCGTTCGGGACGACCTTTGATCATCACAACCAATCTTCCGCTGAAAGAAATAAAAAGCGAGACCATGTTGGATAAAAGGCGTATCTATGATCGTATTTTAGAAATGTGTACACCAATGTATGTTGGAGGTACAAGTAAACGAGAAGCGATTGCAAGTATGAAAATGGAGAAAGCGAAAACGTTGTTGAATACAAAGAATGATCGTGTGTATTGCGGATAGAAGTGTATGCTACGCACGTTAAATAATAAGGGAAGGATTTTATGAGCAAACAACATGTTGCGATATGTGAAAAAGTGGCTCTTACAATTGAAGAGGCAGCAGAATACAGTAATATCGGACAAAACAGAATAAGTAGTCTTTTGAAAGAACCGAGATGTCCGTTTGTGCTTTACGTAGGTACGAAAAAACTTGTAAAGAGAAAAGAATTTGAAAAATTCATTTCGGAAAGTGTGGAAATATAAATGAATGACAGGAGATGAAAATGAATATTCACAAAAATAAGATGCTATGGTATAATACAAGGTACTGTATTAGGGCTTCTTATGAGAGGAGCTGAAATATGGGAAAAGATTTAAAAGGCAAAGAACTTGGCAAGGGAATATCCCAGGAAAGTACGGGATTGTACTCAGCCAGATTTGTAGATCGGTTTGGAAAGAGAAAACATAAACGATTCAAAAAGCTGCAAGAATGCAGAGCGTGGATTGCTGATGCAACTTATGTGGATGAACACAGTGATATTTCAATGCCATCAGATATGCTGGTCAATCAATGGTTTGATTATTGGATTGGGATAAAAAAGAAAATAGTCCGTTCCAATACTGTTCGCAATTATACGGAGAGATATATTAAAAATATTAAACCGGTAATTGGGGAGATGCCACTATCAGACGTGAAACCACTTCACTGTCAGAAAATATTTTATGATATGGCAGATCAGGAGTATCGTACATCTACAATTTATCAGGCAAGAATTGCATTATACAACATGTTTGAGTATGCAAAAGAAAATGAAGTCTTGTGTAGCAATCCCTGTAAAAAATCTGTGAAAAGTGATATGGGAAAGCCATCTGAGAAGAAGGTTGCATTAACAAGAGACATACAAAAAACATTTTTACAATACGCAGAAGGTCAAAGCTATGAAAATCAGTATCGTTTTATACTACAAACCGGATTGCGAACAGGCGAATTGGTAGGATTGAAATGGAAAGATATCGATTTAAAATCCAAAACAATTCAGATTCGCAGAAGTATGGAATATCGTTACAGTGCAAAGGAGTGGCGTATCGGAGAACCAAAGAGTAAATCAGGTTACCGCACGATACCCTTAACAGAAGAAGCGGTTGCTATACTAAAAAAACAAAAAGAAAAGAATAAGAGGATTTCAGAAATTTCAACAGAATGGGAAGAATTTGTGTTTCTGTGTCGAAAAGGAACGCCTGTCAAGAACAGTACATATGATACAGCGTTGTTTAAAATCTGTGATAAAGCAAAAATTCCAAGATTTTCGATGCATATCTTGAGACATACGTTTGCTACCAGATGTATTGAAGCAGGAATGAAACCGAAAACACTTCAGATGTTACTGGGCCATTCGAATATTGGAATTACGATGAACTTATATGTTCATACTACTGAGGAAGAAAAGAAAAAAGAAATGGACTTGGTGGCAGAAGCGCTTATGGCAATATAATGGCCCACTAAATGGCCCACTTGCAAAAATAAGTATGCTGAAATCCCTTGAAATCAAAGGATTTATAGGAGGAAATATAAAAAATGAAATTAGGAATCGTAGGATTACCGAATGTAGGAAAAAGTACTTTATTCAATTCACTGACAAAAGCAGGAGCAGAATCAGCCAACTACCCATTCTGTACCATTGATCCAAATGTGGGCGTTGTTACTGTACCGGATGAACGTCTGAATGTGCTTGGTGAGATGTATCACACCAAAAAGATCATCCCGGCAGCGATTGAGTTTGTAGATATCGCAGGTCTTGTAAAAGGTGCATCCAAAGGAGAAGGTCTTGGAAACCAGTTTCTTGCAAATATCCGTGAGGTTGATGCAATTGTTCATGTAGTACGTTGTTTCGAGGACAGTAATATTGTCCATGTAGACGGAAGTATCGATCCGTTGCGTGACATTGAGACGATCAACCTGGAGCTGATCTTTTCAGACCTTGAGATCCTGGAAAGAAGAATTTCCAAAGCAGTCAGAGCAGCAAGAAATGACAAGACGATCGCAAAAGAACTGGCACTGATGGAAAGAATTAAAGCACATCTGGAAGATGGAAAGATGGCAAAGAGCTTTGATGATATCAATGACGAAGATGAGCAGCAGTGGCTGGAAAGCTATAATCTTCTGACCTACAAACCGGTTATTTTTGCTGCAAATGTGGCAGAAGATGATCTTGCAGATGACGGTGCAAGTAATGCAGGAGTACAGGCAGTCCGTGAGTATGCAAAAAGAGAGGACTGCGAAGTATTCGTTGTATGTGCAGAAATTGAGCAGGAGATCGCGGAACTTGATGATGATGAAAAGAGCATGTTCCTGGAAGAACTGGGACTTAAGGAATCTGGTCTTGAAAAGCTGATCAAGGCAAGCTACAGCCTTCTTGGACTGATCAGTTACCTGACAGCAGGAGAACCGGAAGTCCGTGCATGGACAATCAAAAAAGGAACGAAAGCACCACAGGCAGCAGGAAAGATCCATTCTGATTTTGAAAGAGGATTCATCCGCGCTGAAATCGTATCCTATGATGACTTGATGGCATGTGGCACTTATAACGCTGCAAAAGAAAAAGGTCTGGTAAGACTGGAAGGTAAGGATTATGTTGTACAGGACGGAGATATTATCCTGTTTAGATTTAACGTATAATATTTGTTAAAAAAGTAATTGATAATGTATGGCGAGAGACGGACAGATGTCCGTCTCTTTTATGAAACGAGATAGTTTAACCTTACTACAGTTTACATAAAACAACCTCTTGAAATGCAGGGTTTGTACGTCAAAAGGAACAATCAGAACAGTAAAATGACTGGACTTTTCATATATGAACAGCTATAATAATATCGAACGAAAGTGTAGAAAAATTTTAACACAAGTAAAAGTTTTGACACAATCTAAGGAGGAACAAAGAAAATGGCAAGATCAATGAAGACCATGGATGGTAACCATGCAGCTGCTCATGCTTCTTATGCTTATACAGAAGTTGCTGCTATTTACCCGATCACACCTTCATCTGTAATGGCTGAAGCCACAGACGAATGGGCAACACAAGGAAGAAAGAATATTTTTGGTCAGACTGTTCAGGTAACAGAAATGCAGTCTGAAGCAGGTGCAGCAGGTACTGTACACGGCTCACTGTCAGCAGGTGCGCTTACTACTACTTACACAGCTTCCCAGGGCTTACTTCTTATGATTCCTAACTTATATAAAATTGCTGGTGAACAGCTTCCGGGTGTATTCAACGTATCTGCCCGTGCAGTAGCTTCACACGCTCTTAATATTTTTGGTGATCATTCAGATGTTTACGCCTGTCGTCAGACTGGATGCGCAATGCTCTGTGAATCCAGCGTACAGGAAGTTATGGACCTGACACCGGTTGCACACTGTGCAGCACTGAAAGGTAAGATTCCATTCATTAACTTCTTCGATGGTTTCCGTACATCACACGAAATCCAGAAGATCGAAACATGGGATTACGAAGATCTGGAAGATCTCGTAGACAAGGATGCAATCAAGGAATTCCGTGCACATGCACTGAACCCGAACCATCCATGTGAAAGAGGATCAGCTCAGAACCCGGATACATTCTTCCAGGCTCGTGAAGCATGTAACCCATACTACGATGCTATGCCGGCAATCGTACAGGAATACATGGACAAAGTTAACGCTAAGATCGGAACAAACTACAAACTGTTCAACTACCATGGTGCAGAGGACGCTGAAAGCGTAATCATCGCTATGGGATCTGTTTGCGACACAATCGATGAAACAATCGATTACTTACTTGCTCAGGGCAAGAAGGTTGGTGTTGTTAAAGTTCGTCTTTACAGACCATTCTGCGCACAGGCACTTGTAGATGCAATTCCGGATTCTGTTAAGTACATTAACGTTCTTGACAGAACAAAAGAACCAGGATCTCTTGGAGAACCTCTGTACCTTGACGTTGTTGCAGCTCTTAAAGGAACAAAATTCGATGCTGTTAAGATCAACTCAGGACGTTACGGACTTGGTTCTAAAGATACAACACCGGCTCAGGTTGTTGCTGTATTTGAAAATGAAGCAAAAGCTAAATTCACAATCGGTATCGTTGATGATGTAACAGGACTTTCTCTTGAAGTAGGTGCTCCACTGGTTACAACACCGGAAGGAACAATCAACTGTAAGTTCTGGGGACTTGGAGCTGACGGAACAGTCGGAGCTAACAAGAACTCTATCAAGATCATCGGTGATAACACAGATATGTATGCACAGGCTTACTTTGATTATGACTCAAAGAAATCCGGTGGTGTTACAATGTCTCACCTCCGTTTCGGTAAGAAACCAATTAAATCTACTTACCTGATTCACAAAGCAAACTTTGTTGCATGCCATAACCCGTCATATATCAACAAATACAACATGGTTCAGGAACTTGTAGATGGTGGTACATTCCTTCTTAACTGCCCATGGACAGTAGAAGAACTGGACAAACATCTTCCAGGACAGGTAAAAGCATTCATCGCTAACCATGACATCAAATTCTACACAATCGATGGTATCAAGATTGGTAAAGAAATCGGACTTGGCGGACGTATCAATACAGTTCTTCAGTCTGCATTCTTCAAACTGGCTAACATCATTCCGGAAGAAGAAGCTATCGACCTTATGAAGAAAGCTGCAAAAGCTACATACGGCAAGAAGGGTGATAAGATCGTACAGATGAACTACGATGCTATCGATGCCGGAGCTAAACAGGTTAACGCTGTTGAAGTACCGGAAAGCTGGAAGAACTGCGAAGACGAAGGTCTGTTCACACCAGAAGTTAAGGGTGGAAGAGAAGATGCAGTAGCATTCGTTAAGAACATCCAGTCTAAAGTTAATGCTCAGGAAGGTAACACACTGCCTGTATCTGCATTCAAAGACTATGTAGATGGATCTACACCGTCAGGAACAGCTGCATACGAAAAACGTGGTATCGCTGTAGATATCCCGATCTGGCAGTCAGAGACATGTATCCAGTGTAACCGTTGTGCATATGTATGTCCGCACGCTGCAATCCGTCCGGTAGCTCTTACAGAAGAAGAACTTGCAAAAGCACCAGAAGGACTGAAAGCAATCGACATGATCGGTATGCCGGGAATGAAGTTCACAATGACTGTATCAGCTTATGACTGTACAGGATGTGGTTCTTGTGCAAATGTCTGCCCAGGTAAGAAGGGTGAAAAAGCTCTTGTTATGGGTAACATGGAAGAGAACGCAGGAGAACAGGTATACTTTGACTTTGGTACAGAAATCGAAGTAAAACCAGAAGTTGTTGCTAAATTTAAAGAAAATACAGTAAAAGGATCTCAGTTCAAACAGCCACTGCTTGAGTTCTCAGGAGCTTGTGCTGGATGTGGAGAGACTCCATACGCTAAACTTATCACACAGTTATTCGGTGACAGAATGTACATCGCTAATGCAACAGGTTGCTCATCTATCTGGGGTAACTCATCACCGTCTACACCTTACACAGTAAACTCTAAGGGACAGGGACCGGCTTGGTCTAACTCACTGTTCGAAGATGCTGCTGAGTTCGGTTATGGTATGTTACTTGCTCAGAAAGCAATCAGAGAAGGTCTGAAAGCGAAAGTAGAAGAAGTTGCTGCATCAGATAAAGCCAGCGAAGAAGCAAAAGCTGCTTGCAACGAATGGCTTGAAACATACGGATGCGGAGCTACTAACGGAACAGCTACAGACAAACTTGTTGCTGCATTAGAAGGATGCGAGTGCCCGACATGCAAAGATATCGTAGAAAAGAAAGACTTCCTTGCTAAGAAATCCCAGTGGATCTTCGGTGGTGACGGATGGGCTTACGATATCGGATTCGGTGGTGTTGACCACGTACTTGCAAGTGGAAAAGACATCAACGTAATGGTATTCGATACAGAAGTTTACTCTAATACAGGTGGACAGTCTTCTAAGTCTACTAAGACTGGTGCTATCGCTCAGTTCGCAGCAGGCGGAAAAGAAACTAAGAAGAAAGACCTTGCTTCTATCGCAATGAGCTACGGTTACGTATACGTTGCACAGATCGCTATGGGTGCTGACTTCAACCAGACTGTAAAAGCTATCGCAGAAGCTGAAGCATATCCGGGACCATCCCTGATCATCGCTTACGCTCCATGTATCAACCATGGTATCAAGAAAGGTATGAGCAAAGCTCAGACAGAAGAACAGCTTGCAGTTGAATGTGGATACTGGAACAACTTCCGTTTCAATCCAGAAGCAGAAGGATCTAAGTTCACTCTTGACAGCAAGGCACCAGATCTTGCCGGATACGAAGAATTCCTTAACGGTGAAGTTCGTTACAATGCTCTTGCCAGATTCAATCCTGAAAAGGCTAAAGTTCTGTTTGCTAAGAACGAAGAAGAAGCAAAAGCTAGATATGCATATCTGCAGAAACTCGTTACACTGTACGGTTCTGAAGAATAAGATTGACTTTAATGAGGAGTCAGGGACGAAAGTCTCTGACTCCTTTTTTGTTTGGGGGGATTCAAAAGGGGACGTGTACGCAAAAGAACCTGCGCTGCACACTGCCTGCAAATGTGTTGTAGGTCCACAGAATGTCAAAGACTATCTTGCATTTGACAAGGTACTCGCATGTGACGGAACCTGGATGGTAAAGGATGCTCTGATAAATGGCGGAGAATTTGAAAAGATCAAAGAAATGACAAAAGAAGCGGTAGATATTGTAAAATAGCAATTATCTCTTGCAAAAATGAAAATTTTGTAGTATGGTTGATAAAGAAAATGATGAATATTCAGCTTGATAGAGGCGCGGGATTTATCAGTACCTTCTGAAAGATGCGGCAGGGAAGCCGACAGAAGAGAAAGGAAATACCGCCGAAGGAGCCGGAACCCCAACCCCGGTTTCTGGGACGATGCAGAAGATGCAGCGTACTGTCACACACGTGGAGCGCTATCGGAAGAACATTTAAGGAAGACTTTACATGCCATGAATGCGTTTTGCCGGTGCAAGCGTTATTCATGGCATTTTTATGTTTTAAAACAGGAGGTATTTTAATTGAGAGAAAAAATGAGAAAGTTAAGCAGTCTGCTCGCAGCTGTAATGATCTGCGTAATGGCAAGTCCCCTTGTCACCTTTGCAGCAGACGCGGAGGAGTATGTACCGAAGATGTATGCCAGCATCTGGTCACTGGTTCCACCGGTGGTTGCGATCGCACTGGCACTGATCACAAAAGAAGTGTACAGCTCATTATTTGTAGGAATTTTAGTAGGTGGAATATTCTATTCCGGATTTTCCTTTGAAGGAACCATCACCCATATTTTTCAGGAAGGGATCGTAGCTGTTCTTTCTGACAGCTATAATGTGGGAATCCTGATCTTCCTGGTTATCTTAGGAACCATGGTCTGCCTGATGAACAAGGCAGGAGGATCTGCCGCATTCGGTGAATGGGCAAGTACCCATATCAAGAGCCGTGTAGGTGCACAGCTGGCAACAATCATTCTTGGTGTGCTGATCTTTATCGATGACTATTTTAACTGTCTGACAGTCGGAAGCGTGATGCGTCCGGTAACGGATGCGCAGAATGTTTCCAGAGCAAAGCTTGCGTATCTGATCGATGCGACAGCAGCTCCGGTATGTATCATTGCACCGATTTCATCCTGGGCAGCAGCCGTTACGGGTTTTGTAGAAGGTGAAGATGGATTTTCAATATTTATCCGTGCAATTCCATATAACTTCTATGCAATCCTTACCATCCTGATGATGATCGCAATGGTTGTGATGAAGGTTGAGTATGGTCCGATGAAGGTTCATGAAGATAATGCGAAAAAAGGTGATATTTACACCACACCGGACAGACCGTATGCAAATACGGAGGAAGAGACAGTGGATAACTGTAAAGGAAAAGTAATGGATCTTCTGATCCCGATCATTTCACTGATCATCTGCTGTGTGATCGGAATGATCTACACCGGTGGGTTCTTTGACGGAGTTGGTTTTGTAGAAGCATTTTCTGGAAGTGATGCTTCCCAGGGACTGGTGTATGGAAGCTTCTTTGCTTTTGTGATCACAATCGTGCTGTATCTGGTAAGACGTGTGCTGAAATTCGATGAGTGTATGGCATGTCTCCCGGACGGATTTAAGGCGATGGTTCCGGCAATCCTGATTCTTGTTTTTGCATGGACGCTGAAATCTATGACCGACAGTCTTGGAGCGGCAGAATATGTAGCAGGCATTGTAGCCGGAAGTGCGGAAGGTATGGTAAATCTTCTTCCGGCAATCATCTTCCTTGTGGGATGCTTTCTTGCATTTGCAACCGGTACAAGTTGGGGAACATTCGGAATCCTGATCCCGATCGTGGTACATGCATTTGAAGGAAAGAATGAGACGATGATGATCATTGCTATCTCCGCATGTATGGCCGGAGCAGTTTGTGGTGACCACTGTTCACCGATTTCGGATACAACGATCATGGCATCTGCTGGTGCACAGTGCAATCATATTAATCATGTCAATACACAGCTTCCATATGCGGCAAGCTGCGCGGCGATTTCGTTTATCACTTATATTATTGCCGGATTCGTACAGAGTGCATGGATCGCACTTCCGGCAGGAATCATCATGATGCTTGTCTTTGTGACATTCATGAAATTTTCACAGAAAGAGCAGACAACAGCTTTT
Organism: Coprococcus sp. AM11-30B; assembly: GCF_027674365.1. Lineage (NCBI taxonomy): Bacteria > Bacillati > Bacillota > Clostridia > Lachnospirales > Lachnospiraceae > Coprococcus > Coprococcus sp. AM11-30B. The sequence continues at coordinate 94,404 of NZ_JAQDVB010000002.1, forward strand.
TCACAGAAGAAAGAAGCATAATAGAGAAAATGAGGAATGGCTTTCGTAGCTGTTCCTTATTTTATTTACGCGAGCAACGAATCAAAGTCCGTGCTTGCACGAGACCTTGGCGACTGACGCGATAACTTGAGAAACTCGCGGAGCGTGTTTCTAATAGTTGACGGAAAAATCATAAAGAACTGGGAAGGTACATCGGATTATGGAAAACATTTCCCACCAAGACCTTGTATCAAATCAAAGAAATGTGTACAATGTTATTTATGAGACTAACTACAGAACTTGGAGGAAATCATATATGGATTTAACAAAGCTTACAGCATATGAGATCATTGAGCACAGACCTCTTCCGGATCTGAAATCGGAAGGAGCGCTTTTAAGACATAAAAAGAGCGGTGCGAGGGTGCTTCTGATCTCCAATGATGATGAAAATAAAGTATTTAATATCGGATTCCGCACACCGACCACGAACAGTACCGGAGTGCCACATATCATGGAACATACTGTTCTGTGTGGCTCGGAAAAGTTTCCGACCAAGGATCCGTTTGTGGAACTGGTAAAAGGATCTTTGAACACCTTTTTGAATGCGATGACTTATCCGGACAAGACGGTATATCCGGTTGCAAGCTGTAATGAAAAGGATTTTCAGAATCTGATGGACGTGTATATGGACGCAGTCCTGCATCCGAATATTTACAAACACGAAGAGATCTTCCGGCAGGAGGGCTGGAACTATCACCTGGAGGAAGCAGACGGGGAGCTTTCTTATAACGGAGTTGTTTATAATGAGATGAAGGGAGCTTTTTCTTCACCGGATGGTGTTCTGGACCGTATGATCCTGAATTCTCTGTTCCCGGATACGACTTATGCAAATGAGTCCGGCGGAGATCCAGATGTGATTCCGGAACTGACTTATGAAGAATATCTGAATTTCCACAGAACCTATTATCATCCGTCCAACAGTTATATTTACCTCTATGGCAATATGGATATGGAAGAGAAATTAAACTGGCTGGATCAGGAATATCTGTCTGCTTACGATAAAAAAGAAGTAGATTCCGAGATCCATCTGCAGAAGCCGTTTGAAAAAATGCATGATATCACAAAGCCGTATTCGATCGCAAGTAATGAATCGACAGAAGATAATACCTATCTTTCCTACAATAAGGTCATTGGGACTTCTCTGGATGAAAAGCTGTATCTGGCATTCCAGATCCTGGATTATGCACTGCTTTCTGCTCCGGGAGCACCGATCACAAAAGCACTTCTGGAAGCAGGAATCGGAAAAGACATCAGCGGATCTTATGACAGCAGCACCTATCAGCCGATTTTCTCGATCGTGGCAAAGAATGCGAATGAAGAGCAGAAGGCAGAATTTGTAAAAGTGATCGAAGATACATTAAAAGGTATTGTAGAAAACGGAATGGACAAAAAGGCACTGGAAGCGGGAATCAATTACCATGAATTCCGTTACCGTGAAGCAGACTTCGGAGGCTATCCGAAGGGACTGATGTACGGTCTGCAGATATTTGACAGCTGGCTTTATGATGAAACAAAGCCGTTTATCCATGTGGAGGCGCTGGGCACCTTTGCATTCTTAAAAGAGCAGATCAGTACCGGGTATTTTGAAAAGCTGATTCAGACATACCTTCTGGATAATCAGCATGGAGCACTGGTTACGATCGTGCCGGAACCGGGACGTACAGCCAGACTGGATGCAGAATTAAAAGAAAAACTGCAGGCATACAAAGAAAGCCTTAGCAGGGAAGAAATCGAAAAGCTGGTTACAGATACGAAGCATTTACAGGAGTATCAGGAAGAACCGTCAAGTCAGGAGGATTTGGAGAAGATTCCGATGCTGACAAGGGAGGATATTTCCAGAGAGATCGCACCGATTTACAATGAAGAGATGAAGATTGCAGATATCCCGACTGTCTTCCATGAGATTGAAACGAACGGAATCGGTTATCTGGATCTGATGTTTGACCTTTCCGATGTGCCGGAGAAAGATCTCCCGATGGTAGGACTTCTGCAGGCAGTTCTCGGAATCATTGACACCGAGCATTATGAATATGGAGAACTTTTCAACGAGATCAACAGACATACCGGAGGAATCGGAACTTCACTGGAGCTTTATCCGGATGTGACGAAGGTCAAAGAAAAAGAATTCAGGGCAACTTTTGAAATCAAAGGGAAAGCACTTTATGGACAGATTCCATTTGCCATCCGTATGATGAAAGAGATTCTGACAGCATCGAAACTGGATGATGAAAAACGTCTGAAAGAGATTCTTTCTATGACAAAGACCAGATTGCAGGATCGTTTCCTGTCTGCAGGACATTCCGCAGCAGCACTCCGGGCAATGTCTTATAAGTCACCGATTTCAAAATTCAAAGATACGACGAATGGAATAGAATATTACCAGAATATCCGTGAGATGGAAGAACATTTTGATGAGAAGAAAGAAGAAATCATCAGTGGATTGAAGGCTTTGTCGGAATTGCTTTTCAGAAAAGGCAATGTGATGATCAGTTACACAGCCTCAAGAGAGGGACTTGCCGTTTTGGAAGAGGAGATCGGAAGCTTAAAAGAAGCTCTTTATCCGGAGAAAACGCCAGAGAGCCGATGCATCCTGCACTGTGAAAAGAAGAATGAAGGATTTAAAACTTCTTCTAAAGTACAGTTTGTGGCAAAGGCAGGCAACTTTATCGACGCAGGGGAGGAATATAACGGGGCACTGCAGATCCTGAAAGTGATCATGAGTTATGAGTATCTCTGGATCAATATCCGTGTAAAAGGAGGAGCTTATGGCTGCATGAGCAACTTTAACCGCATTGGTGAGGGGTATTTTGTATCTTACCGTGATCCGAACCTGGGAAGAACTCTGGAAATCTATGACGGAGTTCCGGAATATCTGGAGAACTTCACGGTTAGTGAGCGTGATATGACAAAATATATTATCGGAACGATCAGCAACATTGATCAGCCGATGACACCGGCAACCAAGGGAGACCGTTCTATGAACCTTTATATGAATCATGTCAGTGCAGAGATGATCAGAAAAGAAAGAGAAGAGATCCTTACGGCCAACCAGGAGGATATCCGTGCACTTGCAGGTGTGGCACGTGCGGTGCTTGCAAATGATCAGATTTGTGTGATCGGAAACGAAGCAAAGATAGAAGAAGAAAAAGAACTGTTTATGACAGTTGAGAATTTATTTTAGAAGGAGAATGCATGAGAGCAGATTTTAAATCAGGATTTGTAACGTTGATCGGCAGGCCGAATGTGGGGAAATCCACACTTATGAACTATCTGATCGGTCAGAAGATTGCTATTACATCGAATAAACCACAGACCACCAGAAACCGGATCCAGACGGTACTTACGACCGATGAAGGACAGATTGTATTTGTTGATACACCGGGAATCCATAAGGCGAAAAACAAGCTTGGGACCTACATGGTAAATGTGGCAGAGCGCACCTTAAATGAAGTGGATGTGGTACTGTGGCTGGTTGAACCAAGTACCTTTATCGGAGCCGGAGAGCAGCACATTGTGCAGCAGCTTGGGAAGGTGACGACACCGGTCGTGTTGGTCATCAACAAGGCAGATACCGTGAAGAAGGAAGACATTCTTCCGTGTATTGCAAAATACAACGAAGTATACCAGTTTGCAGATATCGTTCCGGTATCTGCAAGAACCGGTGAAAATACAGACGAGCTTTTAAAGGTCATCATGAAATATCTTCCGTATGGACCGCAGTTTTATGATGAAGATACCATTACCGACCAGCCGGAAAGGCAGATCGTGGCAGAGCTGATCCGTGAGAAAGCACTACACTGCCTGAATGAGGAGATTCCACATGGAATTGCGGTATCGATCGAGAAGATGAAAGCACGCAAAAAAGTGATGGATATTGAGGCAACGATCATCTGTGAACGTGATTCCCATAAAGGAATCATCATTGGCAAGCAGGGATCCATGCTGAAAAAGATCGGCAGTACGGCGAGATATGAGATCGAGCAGATGCTCGGATGTAAGGTAAATCTCCAACTTTGGGTAAAAGTAAAGAAAGACTGGAGAGACAGTGATTTCCTGATCAAGAACTTCGGATACCGAGAAGACGAGTAAAAAATGTCAAGGTGTTTCTCTGAAAAACAGCTGGCAGATATTACGCAGTATAGCATCTGAAAATATGGGAGAACCTAATCTTAAAAGGCATAAGAAAAAGATGAGGTGACCGAAGGATGAATCAGGAATACTGGGATCAGTTTGCAAGGACAGGACGGGTGGAGGATTATCTCTCCTACCGGGAAAAGGAAGTCTGTAAAGCGAAAACGGAGAAATACGGGGACAAATGCAGTGAATCAGTTAACAACAATGACAGGGATGATTCTGTCGGCAGCACCGATCGGTGAATATGATAAAAGAGTCGTGATCCTGACAAAAGAAAAAGGAAAAATATCAGCGTTTGCAAAAGGGGCAAGACGACCGAACAGTCCGCTTGCAGGGGCATGTACGCCTTGTAATTTCGGAAAATTCATGCTGTATGAGGGAAGAAATTCCAACACTCTCCAGTCGGCAGAGATCGAGAATTATTTTGCAGAGCTCCGAACGGATGTGGAAGCGGCATATTATGCATTTTATTTTCTCGAATTTGCAGATTTTTATACAAGGGAAGCCAATGACGAGCGGGAAATGCTGAAGCTTCTATATCAGACGATGCGCGTGCTGACGAAAAAGATCATTCCATTTGAGCTGGTACGCTACATATTTGAACTGAAGGCACTCAGTGTCAGCGGGGAAGGACCGCAGGTATTTCAGTGTGTCAGATGCGGGAACAGGGAACGTCCCTGTGTGTTCAGTGTGAAGGAGGGCGGTCTGGTCTGCAGTGAATGCGGTCAGAATATCTATGACGGAATGCGGCTGAATACGTCTACCCTTTATGCCATGCAGTTCATTGTCGGGACACCGGTGGAAAAGCTCTATACCTTTACCTTAAGCGATGAAGTTTTACAGGAACTGGGAAAAGTAATGGAGCGTTATCTGGATGTATACGTGGATCACAGATTCAAGTCGCTTGAGATTCTGAAGCAGCTCACAGGGCTGAAATAACCGGAAAATTGTATATTAGATTAGAAAATAAAGACAAATCTGGCGAAAATTAGCAGGATAAGCTTGCAAAACCTATATGCAATAGGTATAATAGGTGAATCAGAGAGGAATAAATGTTATCGCGATAAGTAGCTTTGTTCTTCTAACGAAAAATAAAAAGAATGCGAGGATTAGTGTTATGGTAGAAAAGACAATGGACAAAATTGTAGCTTTGGCAAAATCAAGAGGCTTTGTATATCCGGGGTCTGAAATCTACGGTGGGCTTGCAAATACATGGGATTATGGTAACCTGGGTGTTGAACTTAAGAACAACGTAAAGAGAGCATGGTGGAAGAAATTTGTACAGGAGAACCCGTACAACGTAGGTGTTGACTGTGCAATCCTGATGAATCCGCAGACATGGATCGCTTCCGGACATCTGGGAGGATTCAGTGATCCGCTGATGGACTGTAAGGAATGTCACGAACGTTTCCGTGCAGATAAGATCATTGAAGATTATGCACATGAGCATGGAATTGATATTCCGGACAGCATTGACGGATGGTCACATGAAGAGATGGAAGGCTTTATTAAAGAACATGAAGTTCCGTGCCCGACTTGTGGAAAACATAATTTCACAGAGATCCGTGAATTTAACCTGATGTTCAAAACTTTCCAGGGTGTAACAGAAGATGCAAAGAACGTTGTTTACCTTCGTCCTGAGACTGCACAGGGAATCTTCGTAAACTTTAAGAATGTACAGAGAACTTCAAGAAAGAAACTTCCATTTGGTATTGGTCAGATCGGTAAATCATTCCGTAACGAGATTACACCGGGTAACTTTACATTCCGTACCCGTGAGTTTGAACAGATGGAACTTGAATTCTTCTGCAAACCGGATACAGACCTTGAATGGTTTGCTTACTGGAAGAAATTCTGCCTCGACTGGCTGTTCTCTCTTGGCCTTAAGGATGAGGAAATCCGTTACAGAGATCATGACAAAGAAGAGCTTTCTTTCTACAGCAAGGCTACAACAGACGTAGAATTCCTCTTCCCGTTTGGATGGGGCGAGCTGTGGGGAATCGCAGACAGAACCGATTATGATCTGACACAGCATCAGAATGTATCAGGACAGGATCTGACTTACTTTGATGATGAGACCAATGAAAAATACATTCCATACGTTATCGAGCCATCACTTGGTGCTGACCGTGTGGTACTTGCGTTCCTTTGCGCAGCATATGATGAGGAAGAACTGGAAGACGGTTCTACACGTACTGTGATGCATTTCCATCCGGAACTTGCACCGATTAAGATCGGTGTGCTTCCGCTCTCCAAGAAGCTGAACGAAGGCGCTGAGAAGGTTTATGCTATGCTTAGCAAATACTACAACTGCGAATTCGATGACAGAGGAAATATCGGTAAGAGATATCGCCGTCAGGATGAGATCGGAACACCGTTCTGTGTAACTTATGACTTCGATTCGGAAGAAGACGGAGCAGTTACTGTTCGTGACCGTGATACGATGCAGCAGGAAAGAATTAAAATTGAAGATCTCAAAGCGTACTTTGAGAAGAAATTTGAGTGGTAGAGATTTGAAAAGATCCGGATTTCCCAGGTTTGGGAAGTCCGGATCTTTTTGTGCAAAAAAGTTTGTTGGGGAAGTTGTGAGACAAATGGGACAAATATAAGTGTTCAAATTCCGTTGTGCCAACCATTCTGAGGAGCCTCTGAAAGCGAAAATTATGTCAGCAGAGGCTTCCATAATTTTTGAGTCTCCTCGCCATGGCACAACAATCGAATTTGAACACTTATATTTGTCCCATTTGTCATTCAACTTTACTAGTGGAAACTATTTTGTGGCAGAGGAAATGCTGGCAAGTGTGATGGGATTCTGAGAAAAAATTTGATTTGTGAAATTAGACAAAGAAAATCGATGATATAGTTAAAAAATAGTCAATAAAAACAATGCCTATAGGGAAAAACTATTAAATATTCTGACAAATAATAAACAATAAAGAAAATTATTTAACGCTTGACTAATTGTGAAGACAATTATATAATGAGATTAACGTTAAGGTTGGAAGATGAATATGTGAGATACTTGTTGTACAGACGGCGCGCACCGTTATTTAATGTGCAGCATGAGCCGAAGGGGCAGGCAGAAACTCTCAGGCAAAAGGAACATATTCGGACAACACTCTGGAGAACAATATATACGTATTGTACCGAAGAAGTAGTCTGGACTATATAGCGCAAAAGTCTGGGTGATCTTTCAGGTGAACGGACAGAGGCAGACAAAAAAGATTTCAATGACGAAAACTTTTTTGCCTGTTTTTTTTGTACCCTAAAAAGTGGAATATTCGGAAAAATACAGATATAAACGATAAAATTCTGAATTTAGCACACCGAAAAGGGAGCAAAAAAGACAAGGTAGTTGGTTTTAAGGAGGTAAAAGAGAATGAACAGAATTGAAGATGTAACAAATTACATTACTGAATGTGATGAAGAAGTAGGGAAAGCGCTGCAGTTAGAACTTGGCCGTCAGCGCAGAAACCTTGAACTGATCGCATCAGAGAATATCGTAAGCCCGGCAGTTATGCTTGCGATGGGAACTGTACCGACAAACAAGTATGCAGAAGGTTATCCGGGAAAACGTTATTATGGCGGATGCGAGGATGTAGATATTCTTGAAAATCTTGCAATTGAACGTGCAAAGAAATTATTCGGATGTGACCATGTATGTGTACAGCCACATTCAGGAGCAAATGCGAATACAGCTGTATATCAGGCGCTGATCAAACCAGGTGATACAGTTATGGGACTGAACCTGGCACACGGCGGACATCTTACACATGGTTCACCGGTAAACCTTTCCGGTATCCTTTACAATTTCGTACCTTACAATGTCAATGATGACGGTGTTCTGGATTACGATGCAATCAGAAAGCTTGCACGTGAATGCAAACCAAAGATGATCGTAGCAGGAGCTTCGGCTTATCCAAGAGAGATCCGTTTTGATATTTTTGCAGATATCGCAAAAGAAGTTGGAGCTTATCTTTTCGTAGATATGGCACACATTGCAGGTCTTGTTGCAGCAGGACTTCACCAGAGCCCGGTTCCTTATGCTGATGTAGTTACAACAACAACACATAAGACACTCAGAGGACCTCGTGGTGGAATGATCATGTGCAAAGAAGAATATGCAAAAGCGATCAACAAAGCAATCTTCCCGGGAACACAGGGCGGACCTCTGATGCACATTATCGCAGCAAAAGCTGTATGCTTTGGAGAAGCATTAAAACCGGAATTCAAAACCTATCAGGAACAGGTTGTCAAGAATGCAAAAGCACTTGCAAAAGCTATGGTTGAAGAAGGATTCAACCTTGTCAGCGGTGGAACAGACAACCATCTGATTCTGGTAGATCTTCAGAACATGAACATCACAGGAAAAGAACTTCAGAACAGACTGGATGAAGTTTACATCACAGTTAATAAGAATGCAGTTCCGAATGATCCTGCAAGCCCGTTTGTGACCAGTGGAGTTCGTATCGGAACACCGGCTGTTACAACAAGAGGTCTGAAAGAAGAAGATATGAAGACCATCGCAAAACTGATCAAGATGACGATTACAGACTTTGATACCAAAGCAGATGAAATCCGTGCCGAAGTTACAAAGATCTGCGATAAATATCCACTTTATGAATAACAGGAGGAAAAAATAATGGAATTAAAAACACCCCTTTATGACGCTCATGTAAAAGCAGGTGGAAAGATCGTGCCGTTTGCCGGATACCTTCTTCCGGTTCAGTATGAGACAGGCGTGATCAAAGAGCATATGGCAGTACGTACACAGGCAGGACTTTTTGATGTATCTCATATGGGCGAAATCCTTTGTGAAGGAAAAGATGCTCTTGTCAATCTGCAGCACATCCTTACAAACGATTTTACAAATATGGTAGACGGACAGGCAAGATACAGCCCGATGTGTAACGAGAACGGTGGAACTGTAGATGACCTGATCGTATACAAAAGATCAGATGATCACTATTTTATCGTAGTAAATGCAGCAAACAAGGATAAGGATTATCAGTGGATGCTCGCACATCAGTCAGGAGAGGTTACATTTACAGATGTATCCGACCAGTATGGACAGATCGCTCTTCAGGGACCGAAGGCGATGGAAATCTTAAGAAAACTTACAACAGAAGAAAATATTCCAAAGAAATATTATCATGCAGTATTTGGCGCAGAAGTTGCCGGAATGCCTTGCATCGTATCCAAGACAGGATATACCGGTGAAGATGGTGTAGAGATCTACCTGGCAAGTGATCTGGCAGAAAAGATGTGGGAGACACTTCTTGAAGCAGGAAAAGAAGAGGGACTAATCCCTTGTGGACTTGGTGCTCGTGATACACTTCGTATGGAAGCTGCAATGCCTCTTTACGGACATGAGATGGATGATGAAGTATCACCTCTTGAAACAGGTCTGAACTTCGGTGTTAAGATGAAGAAAGACGAATTCATCGGAAAGAAAGCCATAGAAGACAGAGGAACACCAAAGATCGAAAGAATTGGTCTTAAAGTAACAGGAAGAGGAATCATCCGTGAACATCAGGATCTGTATGTTGGAGATCAGAAGATCGGACATACAACATCCGGAACGCATTGCCCTTATCTTGGATATCCGATCGCCATGGCACTTGTTGATGCCGGAAGCGTAGCAATTGGCGACAAGGTAGAAGCAGATGTACGTGGAAGAAGAGTGGAAGCAGAAGTTGTGCAGCTTCCGTTCTATAAGAGAGCAAAATAAAAGAAAATAATAACGAAAATAGATTAACAATCCGGTCGCAGAAAAAAGCGATAGAGAGTGTTTGGAAAAAGCGACCGGCAGTTGAAAAGAAAAGGAGATTAAAATCATGGAAGTAAGAGCAGAATTAAAATATACAAAATCACACGAATGGGTAAAAGAAGAAGGCGGAGTCTGGACAATTGGTCTTACGGATTATGCACAGTCAGCACTCGGTGATCTCGTATTTGTAAATCTTCCGGAAGCCGGAGACAGTGTAGAGGCAGGAGAAGTATTTGGAGATGTTGAATCTGTAAAAGCGGTATCAGATGTATATTCACCGGTAACTGGAGAAGTTGAAGAAATCAACGAAGAACTTCTTGACGCACCAGAAACGATCAATATCGCTCCGTATGATGCATGGTTTATCAAAGTAAAAGATGTATCCGGAACAGAGGAACTTCTTTCAGCAGAAGAATATGAGGCATTTGTAGCAAGCGAAGAATAATCAGGGAAAGGCGGTGAACCATTCATGGGAAGCTATGTACCGAATACAAAAGAACAGCGTCAGGAAATGCTGAAAGAAATCGGTTTTCAGACAATTGATGATCTGTTCGCACATATTCCGGCAGAAGTAAAGATCCAGGGCGGTCTTAATATTCCGGAAGGAAAAACAGAATTAGAAGTACGTCGTGATATGGAAAATATTGCTGCAAAGAATCAGGTCTTTAAGACGATTTTCCGCGGCGCAGGCGCTTACCGGCATTTTATTCCGGCAACAGTAAAGAGCGTGATTTCAAAAGAAAATTTGTTAACTGCATATACTCCTTATCAGGCAGAGATCAGCCAGGGAATCCTGCAGTCGATCTTTGAATATCAGACCATGATCTGTGATCTGACAGGAATGGATATTTCCAATGCCTGCGTATACGATGGCGCAGAAGCATCCGCAGAAGGTGTGGCAATGTGCCGTGACAGAAAACGCAGCAAAGCACTTGTTTCAGCTACCGTGAATCCATATGTCCTTGAGACGATCAAAACATACTGCTTCGGAAATGAAATGGAAGTAGAAGTAATTCCGGAAAAAGACGGACTTACAGATATTGAATATCTGAAGGAACATGTAGATGCACAGACAGCATGTGTACTGATCCAGCATCCGAACTATTACGGTAATCTGGAAGAAGCAGCCGAGATTGGTGAGATCACACATGGAGCCGGTGCGAAATATGTGATGAATGTCAATCCGATTTCTCTCGGTGTAGTAAAGACACCGGCAGAATATGGAGCTGATGTGGCAGTTGGCGAAGGACAGCCACTTGGACTTTCTATTGCATTCGGCGGACCATATCTTGGATTTATGGCTGCAACACAGAAGATGATGAGAAATCTTCCGGGACGTATCGTCGGACAGACAGAAGACCACAATGGAAAGAAAGGTTATGTACTTACTCTTCAGGCAAGAGAACAGCATATCCGTCGTGAAAAAGCATCCAGCAATATCTGCTCAAACCAGGCACTCTGCGCACTTGCAGTAGGCGTTTATCTGGCAACAATGGGCAATGAAGGGATTAAGAAAGCAGCAACACTTTCAACCTCAAAAGCACATTATCTTTCAGCAGAACTTGCAAAAGTTGGATACCAGACCGAGAACAAAGGAGAATTTTTCCATGAATTCGTAACTGTATCAGATGTTCCGGCCGCAAAAGCACTTGCAGCACTTGAGGAAAAAGGAATCCTTGGAGGATTTCCGCTTGACGAACACAGAATTCTGTGGTGCTGTACAGAAGTGAATACCAAAGAAGAGATGGATGCAGTTGTTCAGATTCTGAAGGAGGTGCAGTAATGTTAATATTTGAAAAAAGCAGACCTGGAAGAGGTTGCGATTTACTGCCAGAATGCGATGTAGAAGTAACACTTCCACAGGAAAAAGATAAAAGAGAGAAAAAACTTCATCTGCCAGAGCTTTCTGAGATTGAACTGAGCAGACATTATACAGAGCTTGCAAAGAAATCACATGGTGTGAATGATGGTTTCTATCCACTCGGATCTTGTACAATGAAATACAATCCGAAGATCAATGAAGATATGGCAGCACTTCCGGGATTCACAGAGATCCATCCGCTGCAGCCGGCACATACGGTACAGGGATGCCTGGAAGTCATCAAGGAATCAGAAAATCTGCTTTGCGAGATCACAGGTATGGATCGTATGACATTCCAGCCGGCAGCCGGTGCTCACGGAGAGTTTACAGGGCTCCTTTTGATCAAAGCATATCATAAGAGCCGTGGAGACGAAAAGAGAAAGAAAATCATCGTTCCGGACTCTGCACATGGAACCAACCCGGCAAGTGCGGCAATGGCAGGATTCCAGGTAGTCAGCATTGAATCTGCACCGGATGGTGGTGTTGATCTTGAAAAATTACAGGAAGTATGCGGAGAGGATACAGCAGGACTTATGCTTACCAATCCAAATACGGTAGGACTTTTCGATAAGAATATCCTGAAGATCACGGAGATCGTTCATAACTGTGGCGGACTTTGCTACTATGACGGAGCAAACTTAAATGCAGTTATGGGAACTGTTCGCCCTGGAGATATGGGATTTGATGTGATCCATCTGAATCTTCACAAAACCTTCTCAACTCCGCACGGTGGCGGTGGTCCTGGAAGCGGACCTGTTGGATGCAAGAGCATGCTGGTTCCGTTCCTTCCGTCTTATGTAGTAGATGGAGAAGAAGAACTGAAATTTGTAAAAGAACCACAGAGCATCGGTGAGATGAAGAGCTTCTATGGAAACTTTACAGTCATCGTAAAAGCACTTACCTATGTGAAGACACTGGGACGCGAAGGTATTCCGGAAGCGAGCCAGAATGCAGTTCTGAATGCAAATTACATGATGAACAAACTGAAAGACCTTTATACAATGGCGTATGACGAGGTATGTATGCATGAATTCGTAATGAGTCTTGCAGATCTGAAAAAGAAAACAGGAATTTCTGCAATGGATATTGCAAAAGGACTTCTTGATAACGGTATACATCCACCGACAATGTACTTCCCGCTGATCGTTGAGGAAGCACTGATGGTAGAGCCGACAGAGACAGAGTCCAAAGAAACTCTGGATGAAGCAGTAGAAGTATTACGCAAACTGTATGAAATTGCAGAAACAGATGCCGAACAGCTTCATCAGGCTCCTGTTACAACACCGGTTACAAGAATGGATGAGGTTGGAGCAGCAAGACATCCATATCTGCGATACGAATGGCAGGACTAATAAGTTATAGCTTAAAGCGAGGGAAAAACTATGATTGAAAAGATTACTTATATTGAAAGCAATCAGTTCAGTCCATATAGAAATCTTGCAGTGGAGGAGTATTTGCTCCTCCACTGCGAGGATAAAGAATGTATTCTTTATTTGTGGCAGAATCAGAATACAGTTGTTATCGGACGGAATCAAAATGCTTGGAAAGAATGTAGAACAACAAAGCTGGAAGAAGAAGGTGGTCATCTTGCCAGGCGCCTGTCAGGTGGTGGAGCTGTGTACCATGATCTGGGAAATATGAACTTTACATTTCTGATCAGTAAAGAAGAATATGATCTGAACCGGCAACTGCAGGTAATCATAGGAGCGATGGGGATCCTTGGATTGAAGGCTGAAAAATCCGGGCGTAACGATATCCTGATCGATGGAAAGAAATTCTCGGGAAATGCGTTTTATGAGCAGGAAAAACATTGCTATCACCATGGCACGATCATGGTAGGAGTAAACATGGAAACCTTATCCAGATATCTGACTGTATCAAAGGATAAACTGAAATCAAAGGGGGTTGATTCGGTAAAATCCAGAGTGACAAATTTAAGAGATTATCTTCCGGAGCTTACAATGGAAGAACTGAAGGTGGCACTTAAGCAGTCATTTGAAAAGGTATACGGATTAAAGGTACGTGATAAAAAAATAGAAGACCTTGATACCGGAGTAATTGCAGAAAGAGAGAAATTTTTCTCTTCATGGAACTGGCTCTATGGCAGAAAAATTGATTTTCAGTATGAGCTTTCCCACCGTTTTGGATGGGGAGGAATTACACTTCAGTTTGCAGTAGAATCAGGAAAGATCAAGGATGCAATTGCATGGTCGGATGCACTGAATCCGGATTTCATACATACACTTCCGAAGTATCTGAAAGGACTGAAGTACAGAAAGGAAAGTATCTGTACGGAATTGGGGCTGTTCTGGTCAGATGATCCACAGGAAGAAGAGATGATGAAAGACATTATCGAATGGATTCAGGGCGAGGAACTGTAGGAGGATGAAATAAAATGAGCGAGAAGTTTGATGTAGTAGTAATTGGAGCCGGTCCGGGAGGATATGTGGCAGCAATCAAATCTGCGAAGCTTGGAATGAAGACCGCAGTGATCGAAGAGAGAGAAGTCGGGGGAACATGCCTGAACAGAGGATGTATTCCGGCAAAAGCAATGATTCATGCATCGACATTATATCGTGAAATCAAAGAAGCGGACCGCTTCGGAATTTCAGCATCAGATGTTACTTATGATTTTGAAAAAATTCTGGAATATAAGGAGCAGACAACCGGACAGCTTGTTCAGGGAGTAGAACAGCTCCTGCAGGCAAACGGTGTAACAAGATATCATGGAAAAGGCACACTTTTTGAGGGGAAAAAAGTTAAGATTACAGGGAATGAAGAACAGTCTATTGAAGCAGAGAATGTCATTCTGGTTTCTGGTTCCAAACCACTGATTCTTCCAATACCGGGAATGGATCTTCCGAGAGTTCTGACAAGTGATGAACTCTTCAAGATGAGAGAAGTTCCAAAGAGTCTGGTTATCATCGGTGGCGGTGTGATCAGTGTAGAATTTGCTACCGTATATTCCGCACTTGGATCTAAGGTTACCATTCTTGAAGCAATGCCGCGTCTGGTTCCAAATATGGATAAAGAGATTGCACAGAACCTGAAACTGATCCTGAAGAAACGTGGCGTAGAAAGCCATACATCAGCAGCAGTACAGGGTGTGCATATGGAAGGGGATACCTGTGTATGTACCTTCGTTGAAAAAGAAAAAGAACAGACTGTAGAAGCAGAATATGTTCTGTGTGCAGTCGGAAGATGCCCGAATACCGACGGATTATTTGCAGAAGGTGCTGCTCCGGATATGGAAAGAGGACGTGTTCTTGTAAATGATAAATTCGAAAGCAGTATTCCGGGAGTCTATGCGATCGGTGATCTGATCTTTGGCGCACAGCTTGCCCATGCAGCAAGTGCACAGGGAATCGTTGTTGCAGAACAGCTGGCGGGAAAAGAACCTTCTGTGAATCTGGATGTGGTTCCGGGGTGTGTTTATACAGATCCGGAAATCGCATCAGCAGGTGTTACCGAAGATGCAGCCAAAGAACAGGGAATCAAAGTGAAGACTGGTAAATTTATCATGAGTGCCAATGGTAAATCGCTTATTACAAAAGAAGAAAGAGGATTTATCAAGATCGTGGCAGATGAAGAGACAGATGTGATTCTCGGAGCACAGATGATGTGTGCAAGAGCCACTGACATGATCAGTGAATTTGTAACTGCGATTGCAAATAAAATGACGGTTGCACAGCTTTTGAAGGGAATGCGTGCACATCCGACGTATAACGAAGGAATCGGAGAAGCCCTGGAAGAAGCAGAGGGTGGAGCGATCCACGTTGTACCAAAGAAAAAGAAATAGAACTGTACAGCAGTAAGGGAATATGATAAAATATTCAGATATCAGCATATGCTGAAAAGTACAAAAAGGAAAATTAAATCATGTTATACGAAGAAGCAAGGGTATATTTGGATCATGTATCGAAATACGGAAGTGTACTTGGCTTAGATAGTATAAAGAGCTTATTGGGTGAGCTTGGAAATCCGCAGAAAGATTTGAAATTTATACATATAGCCGGGACTAATGGAAAAGGATCGATTCTCGCCGGACTCTCCGGTATCCTGCAGCAGGCTGGATACCGAACCGGAAGATACTGTTCTCCGACCGTGATGGGATATATGGAACGATTTCAGGTTGATGGCCAATGGATGGCGGAGGACGAGCTCGCCCCTTTTGTATCTCAGGTGAAAGAGGCAGCAGAAAAAGTAGAAGAAAAAACGGATCTTACCGTAACTGTTTTCGAGATAGAAACAGCGATCGCATTTCTCTATTTCAGAGAAAAACAGTGTGATTATGTCGTTCTGGAAGCCGGAATGGGTGGGCTTCTTGATGCGACAAATGTAATAGATACAACTGTTTTGAGTATTTTTGCATCGATCAGTATGGATCATATCGGAGTGTTGGGAAACACATTAGAAGAGATAGCAGAAAATAAAGCCGGAATTATAAAACCATCATGTCTGGCAGTTGTCACGTCTCCACAGCAGATGTCTGTGACCGATATCCTCCAGAAAAAGGCCGGAGAGTGCGGATGCCGGTTTGTGGTTTCGCATCCGGAAAAGGCTGTGATTTCTGAAGAAACGATGGATGGACAGATTTTTTCTTATGGAGAATATAAAGATATCCGTCTTCGCCTGGCTGGCAGATATCAGATTGACAATGCGGCGACAGTATTGGAAGCTGTGGATGCGTTAAGAAGGAGCGGTGTCCCGATTCCGGAAGACGCTGTAAGAAAGGGATTTGTGAAAGTGACATGGCCTGGACGGTTTCAGGTACTTGAAAAAGAACCGACCGTGATCGCCGACGGAGCGCATAACAGGGATGCCGCAAGAAGACTTGCGGAAAATGTGAGAACCTATCTGACGGACAGAAAGATTGTCGGTGTGATGGGGGTTTTTAAAGATAAAGAATATGAACAAATCGCAGAGATCATGGCTCCGTATCTTTCAAAGGTGTATACGATCGATCTTCCAAATGGGGAGAGAAATCTGGGAAAAGAGAGATTATGTGAAGTATTAAAGACCAAGAACGTACAGTCAGAACCGGCAGAGAACATTGCAGATGCGCTTGAAAAAGCAAAAGCAGAATGTGGGAAAGAAGATGTTGTTCTGGTGTTTGGTTCCTTATCTTATCTGGGAGAAGTGATAAGACTTGAACGGGAAACAAACGTGTTTGAAAGAAAAAAGGAAGAGAGAACATTATGGTAGATCATAAAAAAGTAGAACAGGCAATCCGTCTTTTACTGGAAGGAATCGGTGAAGATCCGGATAGGGAAGGACTGGCTGAGACACCGGACCGGATTGCAAGAATGTATGAAGAAATCTGTGGCGGAATGAATGAGGATGCAGCGGAACACCTGAAAAAGACATTTACAGCAGAAAACAATGAGATGGTTGTGGAAAAAGATATTACGTTTTATTCCATGTGTGAACATCATATGCTGCCATTTTACGGAAAGGTTCATATTGCCTATATTCCGGATGGAAAGGTAGTGGGACTTAGCAAGCTTGCACGGACTGTGGAAGTGTTTGCCAGAAGACTTCAGCTGCAGGAGCAGATGACAGCACAGATCGCGGATGCCCTGATGGAGAATCTTCATCCAAAGGGAGTAATGGTACTTGCTGAGGCAGAGCATATGTGTATGACCATGCGTGGAATCAAGAAGCCGGGAAGCAAGACGGTCAGTGTTGTTACAAGAGGTGCATTTGAAGAAAATGAAAAGCTGCAGAACATGTTTTTCCGTATGATAGGTTAGTGCGATGGAAATAAAACGAAAACTGGAAGAACAGAGGAGGATGCAGAGAATCTGGAAAATATATGAGCATCCTCTTTTTATAGAAGGACTGGTAAAGAATAAAGATGCAGAAAAGGAAAGAATATTCTGCCATCATGATATGAACCATTTTCTGGACGTGGCACGTCTGATGTATATTTTTTCGATGGAGCGTGGATATGCCTTTGGAAAAGAAGAGATTTATGCGACGGCATTACTTCATGATATCGGGAAATGGCAGCAGTATAAGGCGGGAGTTCCCCATGAGATAGCGAGTGCTGAAATTGCAAAAAGGATTCTGGAAGAGACTGGATTTACAAAGGAGGAGTCGGACAGGATTCTTTTTGCAATTTTAAGTCACCGGGGCAATGCAGAAGAGACAGAAAATGCAGGGCAGGATAAGTGGCAGCTTGCAGAAATCCTTTATGATGCAGATAAGATTTCCCGTGCGTGTTATACGTGTCCGGCTGAGAAGGACTGTAACTGGAGCGGAGAAAAGAAGAATCAGAAAATCATCTGGTAGAAAACGAGGAAACAAAATGAAAATTGGGAATAAAGAATTTGACACAGCAAAACATACTTATATTATGGGAATACTGAATGTGACACCGGATTCTTTTTCGGACGGGGGAAAGTGGAACGGTTATGATGCGGCAATGCGTCATGCAGAAGAGCTTTTAGAAGGCGGAACCGATATCCTGGATATCGGAGGAGAGTCCACAAGACCAGGACACCAGCAGATTACGTCAGAAGAAGAAATTACAAGAACTGCGCCGGTTATCGAGGCTGTCAAAAAGAATTTTGATGTGCCGGTTTCGATTGATACTTATAAGAGTGAGGTGGCAGAGGCAGCACTTCAGGCAGGAGCAGATCTGGTAAATGATATCTGGGGATTCCAGTACGATGAAAAGATGGCAGGTCTTGTGAAAAAATATGATGCGGCATGCTGTCTGATGCATAATAAAAATGAGGCGGTGTACAAGAATTTCCTGAAGGATATGTATGCAGAATTGCAGAAGTGTGTAGATACAGCGAAAGCGGCTGGGATTGAAGATGACCGGATCATGCTGGATCCGGGGGTTGGATTTGGAAAGACCTACGAGATGAACCTGGATGTGATGAAGCATCTGGATCTTTTTAACGGACTTGGATATCCGATGCTTCTTGGAACTTCCAGAAAATCCATGATCGGTCTGACACTGGATCTGCCGGTAACAGAAAGGGAAGAGGGAACTCTTGTCACAACCGTGATGGCAGTACAGAGCCATTATGGATTTGTGCGCGTTCATGATGCTGAGAAAAACCGCAGAGCGATCAAGATGACAGAAGTGATTCTGGCAAGAGAGTAAGCAGGAGAAAAAGATGGATCAGATAAAAATTGAAAACCTGGAAATATTTGCAAATCATGGGGTGTATCCGGAAGAAAACAGACTGGGACAGAAGTTTCTGGTTTCCTGCATTTTATATGTGGATACACGCAAGGCGGGAAAAACGGATGACTTGGAAGCGTCTGTGAATTACGGAACCATTTCCCATCTGATAAAAGAAAAGATGGAAGAGAAGAATTACAGGCTGATCGAAGCAGTAGCAGAGCAGCTTGCAGAAGAGATCTTATTATTTGATGAGAAGATCCGGAAAGTCATGGTGGAAGTAAAGAAGCCATGGGCACCGGTAGGACTGCCGCTTGAGACGGTTTCCGTGAAGATTGAACGTTGCTGGAATGAAGCGTTTATCGCACTCGGATCGAATATGGGTGATAAGAAAAAATACATTGAGAATGCGGTAGAAGAGCTGAAAAATGAAAAACTTTGCAGAGTCCTGAAGGTATCGAAACTGATCGGAACCGAGCCATATGGTGTGACGGATCAGGATGAATTCCTGAACGGGGCACTGAAAATGGAAACACTGCTTACCCCGCATGAGCTTCTGGAGCTGTTACACCGAATTGAGCAGGAAGCCGGAAGAAAGCGAATCCGCAGATGGGGACCGAGGACACTGGATCTGGACATCATTTTCTATGGGGATCAGATCATTGAAGAGGATGATTTATGTATACCACATATCGATATGCAGAACAGGGAATTTGTGCTTGGACCAATGTGTGAGATCGCACCGCATAAACGGCATCCGGTTTTGAAGAAAACGATGACGGAAATGCTTGTAAAGTTAAAGGGTAATAATTGACTTCTTATCGGGAGAGGATTATACTAAAAATATTGTGGGGAATCCCAACTGAATTGAAGAGAGGTATAGAAATGGAAGAAAAAAAGAATCTCTGGAGCTCTTATGATGAAGCTGCCAAAAAAGAACTTCATGAAATCAATGAAAAGTACAAAGCTTGCCTGGATGCCGGAAAGACAGAGCGTGAATGCGTAAAGCTTGCGGTTGAGATGGCGAAAGAAGCAGGATATCAGGATATCAAAGATGTTCTGAAAGAAGGAAAGAGCCTGAAAGCAGGAGATAAAGTATATGCGGTATGCATGGAAAAAATGCTTGCCATGTTCCGTATGGGCGAAGAACCGCTTTCAAACGGTATGAATATCCTTGGAGCTCATATCGATTCACCACGTATTGATGTGAAACAGAATCCATTATATGAAAGTGAAGGAATGGCTTATCTGGATACACATTACTATGGTGGAATCAAAAAATACCAGTGGGTAACAGGACCGATGGCACTTCATGGTGTTGTTGCGAAAACAGATGGAAGCGTAGAAGAGATCAGCATTGGGGAAAAAGAGTCTGATCCGGTATTTGTTATTACAGACCTTCTTGTTCATCTTGCAGCAAACCAGATGTCAAAGAAAGCAAGTGAAGTGATTGAAGGAGAAAAACTGGATCTTCTGATTGGAAACAGTCCGCTTGATAAAGCGGAGGGACTTGATGAAGAAGAAAAGGAAACGATCAAGGCTAACGTACTTCATATTTTAAAAGAAAACTATGGAATCGAAGAAGAGGATTTTGCATCGGCTGAGCTGGAAATTGTTCCGGCCGGAAAGGCAAGAGACTGTGGATTTGACCGCAGCATGATCCTTTCTTATGGACAAGATGACAGAGTCTGCGCATTTACTTCTCTGTTCGCTATGCTGGATGTGGAAAATGCAAAGCGTACAGGATGCTGTCTGTTAGTAGATAAAGAAGAGATCGGAAGCGTCGGAGCAACTGGAATGCATTCTCGTTTCTTTGAAAATACAGTTGCAGAGCTTGTTGCACTTACAGAAGGTGAATCTGAACTGAAGGTACGCCGTGCACTTGCTAATTCAAGAATGCTTTCTTCTGACGTAAGCGCTGCTTATGATCCGATGTTTGCAGAAGCATTTGAAAAGAGAAGTGCCGCTTTCTTTACAAAGGGACTTGCATTCAACAAGTTTACAGGAAGCCGCGGAAAGAGCGGATCCAATGATGCAAATGCAGAATATCTTGCAAGACTGCGCAAGGTGATGGACGATGCAGGCGTTACTTACCAGTTCGCAGAACTTGGTAAAGTCGATGTAGGCGGCGGCGGAACCATCGCATATATTATGGCAAATTATGGTATGGAAGTGATTGACAGCGGTGTTGCTGTACTTTCCATGCATGCACCTTATGAAGTCAGCAGCAAAGCTGATGTGTATGAAGCAGTAAAGGGATACAGAGCATTCCTTCTGAATATGTAAGAGATGAAAAGAACTCAGGCAAAACAATGGATACAGTCCGGTTTTGCCTGATTTTTTTCTGATAATAACAAAATTTATAGTATATAAAAGAAATTTAATTACGGAGATTTTTTTATAGAAGAAATCACTTGAAGAAATTGAACTCTTCTATAAATTCACTTTTTTTGTACGAAAAAAAGTGCATAAGGGTTGACTATCACAGTTAAAACATTTACAATATTAGTGCGGTAAAATCCGTTTTTTAAGGGCGATATAAGATATGAAAAGAGCAGACAGTTACCAGTCTGACTGTGATTTTCAAGTTTTATATATATCAATTACCAATAACGAGGAGGAATTGTAAAATGGCAACAAAATGGGTTTACATGTTTACAGAAGGTAATGCCGATATGAGAAACCTGCTTGGTGGAAAAGGCGCTAACCTTGCTGAAATGACAAACTTAGGTCTTCCAGTGCCACAGGGCTTCACAATCACAACAGAAGCTTGTACTCAGTATTATGAGGACGGAAGACAGATCAATGAAGAAATCATGGCTCAGATCATGGAAGCTATTACAAAGATGGAAGGAATCACAGGAAAGAAATTCGGTGATAAAGAGAATCCACTTCTTGTTTCCGTTCGTTCTGGTGCAAGAGCATCTATGCCTGGTATGATGGATACAATCCTGAACCTTGGTCTTAACGAAGACGTTGTCAATGTACTTGCTGAAAAATCAGGCAACCCACGTTGGGCTTGGGACTGCTACAGAAGATTTATTCAGATGTACTCTGACGTAGTTATGGAAGTAGGTAAAAAATACTTCGAAGAACTGATCGACAAGATGAAAACTGAAAGAGGCGTTAAACAGGACGTTGAACTTACAGCAGAAGATCTTCACGAATTAGCTAACCAGTTCAAGGCAGAATATAAAGAAAAAATCGGTGCTGAATTCCCGACAGATCCAAAGGAACAGTTAATGGGAGCTATCAAAGCCGTATTCCGTTCATGGGACAACCCGAGAGCAAATGTATACCGTCGTGACAACGATATCCCGTATTCATGGGGAACTGCTGTTAACGTACAGATGATGGCATTTGGTAACATGGGTGATGACTGTGGTACAGGTGTTGCATTTACACGTGACCCAGCTACAGGAAATAACGGACTGTTCGGAGAATTCCTTACAAATGCTCAGGGAGAAGACGTAGTTGCAGGTGTTCGTACACCAATGCACATTTCAGAAATGGAACAGAAATTCCCAGAAGCATTCAAACAGTTCAAAGAAGTATGCAAGACTCTGGAAACACATTACAGAGATATGCAGGATATGGAGTTTACTGTAGAACATGGTAAACTGTACATGCTTCAGACACGTAATGGTAAGAGAACAGCTCAGGCTGCTCTTAAGATTGCTTGCGATCTCGTTGATGAAGGAATGAGAACCGAAGAAGAAGCAGTTGCTATGATCGATCCTCGTAACCTTGATACACTGCTTCATCCACAGTTCGATGCAGCTGCACTGAAAGCTGCTGTACCGATGGCTAAAGCACTTGGAGCATCTCCAGGAGCTGCTTGTGGTAAGATCGTCTTCACAGCTGATGATGCTGTAGAATGGGCTGCAAGAGGAGAAAAAGTTGTTCTTGTACGTCTTGAAACATCACCGGAAGATATCACAGGTATGAAGTCTGCTCAGGGTATCCTGACAGTTCGTGGTGGTATGACATCACACGCAGCCGTTGTTGCACGTGGTATGGGAACATGCTGTGTATCTGGTTGTGGTGATATCAACATGGATGAAGAAAACAAGAAATTCACACTTGGTGGAAAAGAATACCATGAAGGAGATGCAATCTCTCTTGATGGATCTACAGGTAACATTTATGACGGAATCATCCCGACTGTAGACGCTACAATCGCAGGTGAATTCGGAAGAATCATGGGATGGGCTGACAAGTACAGAACTATGAAAGTTCGTACAAATGCTGATACACCAGCTGATGCTAAGAAAGCCCGCGAACTTGGTGCTGAAGGTATCGGACTTTGCCGTACAGAGCATATGTTCTTCGAAGGCAACAGAATTGATGCATTCCGTGAAATGATCTGCTCTGAAACAGTAGAAGAAAGAGAAGCTGCACTTGCTAAGATCCTTCCGGAACAGCAGGGAGACTTCGAAAAACTTTATGAAGCACTGGAAGGAAATCCGGTTACTATCCGTTTCCTTGATCCACCGCTTCATGAATTCGTTCCAACAGAAGAAGAAGATATCAAGAAACTTGCTGATGCACAGGGCAAATCTGTTGACCAGATCAAAGCAATCATCAGCTCTCTGCACGAATTCAACCCAATGATGGGACATCGTGGATGCCGTCTTGCTGTAACTTATCCGGAAATCGCTAAGATGCAGACAAGCGCAGTTATCCGTGCTGCTATCAATGTTAAGAAAGCTCATCCGGATTGGAATGTTAAACCGGAAATCATGATCCCGCTGGTTGGCGATATCAAAGAGCTTAAATATGTTAAGAAGTTTGTAGTAGAAACAGCCGACGCTGAAATCGCTGCTGCAGGAAGCGACCTTGAGTACGAAGTTGGTACAATGATCGAAATTCCTAGAGCTGCTCTTACAGCTGATGACATCGCAAAAGAAGCTGACTTCTTCTGCTTCGGTACAAACGACCTTACACAGATGACATACGGATTCTCACGTGATGATGCTGGTAAGTTCCTTGACGCTTACTATGACGCTAAGATCTTCGAGAACGATCCATTTGCTAAACTTGACCAGACAGGTGTTGGTAAACTTATGAAGATGGCTATCGAACTCGGAAAACCGGTTAATCCGAAACTTCACGTTGGTATCTGTGGAGAACATGGTGGAGATCCAAGCTCTGTAGAATTCTGCAACAGCATTGGTCTTGATTATGTATCTTGCTCACCATTCCGTGTACCGATCGCTCGTCTGGCTGCTGCTCAGGCTGCAATCGCTCAGAAGAATGCAAAATAAGCATATACAGATATTATAGCGAATAATGAATAATAGAATCCCCCTGATATCTATGAAATGGATGTCAGGGGGATTTTTCTATCGGGAAGATTTTTTCTGGTAAAGAATGCATTCCATGTTTCATGGAAACAAGTCAAAGTCTTTAATTTTAGGAGACTTTGATGATTGCAAGTTATTAAAATCTAAAACAAATCAATAATAGTGGAAAAAAATTGATGATATTCTATGGAATGAGAAATAAGTCAATTGTGATGAAGAAGAAAATTGATTGTAATCCACAAATATCTAAAGTAAATCAATGGAAGCGACAGGAAATGTTGATCATATCGTATTCCAAAAACACGAAAATAAATCAAAAAGAAATAAAACGATAGATAAAAACAATTTCAAATAAAGGGGGATAGTCTATGTATAAATTAAAAAATATGCTTATCCAAGAGCAAGAACATTTGGAGAAAATCGTTATGCAAGAGCAGCTGTGCGAAAAATAGAATTGTATCAAATAAATCATATATATCCAGGCGATCGGTTGATTATAACTTTTGAGACAGAACAAAATGTATTGAATTCAAAGATAATAGAGAATCTGATAGAAAAATATTTGATATAAAAGGACTTATGATATAATTAGCTTGTTGGGGAGAAGGATACTCTGATGGAGAGATAGAGCTGTTTGGAAAAATCTTACACCGCGATGAACATTTGCTATACAAGTATGCAGAGAATGAAATGTTTAAAAAGAATAAAGTCTAGGACGGAGGAGAAATACATGGAATTAGTAAACGGAAGACCAACAGATACACAGGGCAGAATGGACAAGGAGATCCGCGTATATGACGTCCTTGATTCGCTTGGAGTCGTATACCAGAGAATCGACCACGAAGCCGCAATGACAATGGAAGCATGCGAGGAAATTGACCGGATGCTGGAGGCGACGATCTGCAAGAATCTACTTTTATGCAATCGGCAGGAGACACGGTTTTATTTACTGATGCTTCCGGGAGATAAGGTGTTTAAAACAAAGGATCTGTCAGCGCAGATCGGTTCGTCCAGACTTTCTTTTGCAAAAGCGGAGTATATGGAACAATATCTGGACATCACGCCGGGATCTTTAAGTGTGCTTGGACTGATGAATGATAAGGACAGGATGGTACGGCTTCTGATCGATGAAGATGTGCTTACAGGAGAATATATCGGATGTCATCCATGCATCAATACATCGAGTCTCAGACTTCGGACAAAAGATCTGGTGGAGAAGATTATTCCGGCAATGGAACATGAGCCGACCATTGTGAAGCTGTAAATCCGCCAGAAAACGAAAAGGGTAGCAGAAACAGCAATATAGAAACAGAAAGATTTTTGACAGTGCAAATATAAAAACTGGATAATGAAAAATATTACAAAATCTATATAAAAAAGAAAATAAATTCATGCAAAATTCATATAAAAAAAGAAAGAAACACCTTGACGAAAAGAAAGATTTCTCTTAAAATATGAAAGGTTGTGCAAAAGAAGGACAACTGCCGTGCATAATCATCTGGACACAGACGGATATACGGCAGTTTTATTATGTGACATATTAGGATTGCGGGAATTGCTTAGCAATGGAGCAATCTGATTACACCAGTGAGGGGCAAAATTTACTTTTGACACTCATATCATAAGATGTCAGGGTCAAAAGGTATTTTGACCCCTTTGATACCAGATTGCTACGTGCTTTGCACTCTCGCAATCCTCAAAAACATTCGTAATCCGCTCATTTTTCTTTGAAAAATGGCTACTTACTCATGTTTTTGGCGGGTCAAGAGGTCAAAAATCCTTTTGCAAGCAAACTTGCATCGGCTTTCTGACCTTTTGACCCTGGTATCATCATTTTATCATGCAAATAAAAGGAGAGATATACGGATGAAGTATGATGTAATTATTATCGGTGCCGGACCAGGCGGAATTTTTGCTGCTTATGAGTTGATGAAAAAGAAACCAGACTGCAAGATCGCAGTATTTGAAGAAGGTTATCCGCTGGAAAAGAGAAAATGTCCGATTGATGGCGAAAAAGTAAAGAGCTGTATCAACTGCAAACGCTGCTCGATCATGTGCGGATTTGGCGGAGCCGGAGCATTTTCAGATGGAAAATACAATATCACCAATGATTTCGGCGGAACTTTATTTGAGTATATCGGTAAAAAACAGGCTGTTGAGCTGATGAAGTACGTCGATGAGATCAATATGGAAAATGGTGGAGAAGGGACAAAACTGTACTCCACAGCCGGAACAAAATTTAAAAAGCTTTGTCTTCAGAACAAGCTGAATCTTCTGGATGCATCTGTACGTCATCTGGGAACAGATATCAATTACGTCGTTCTTCAGAATCTTTATGATCAGATGAAGGATAAAATGGACTTCTTCTTTGATGCACCGGTTGAGACAATCGAGATCACTGATGGCGGATACCGCATTATATGTGAAAATGGCACTTATGAATGTAAGAAATGTGTGGTTTCTGTCGGACGAAGTGGAAGCAAATGGATGGAAAAAGTCTGCAAGGATCTTGCAATCCCGACCAAATCAAACCGTGTGGATATTGGTGTCCGTGTAGAACTTCCGGCAGTGATCTTCGCACACCTGACAGATGAGCTTTACGAGAGCAAGATCGTATACCGCACAGAAAAATTCGAGGACAATGTGCGTACTTTCTGTATGAATCCGAACGGTATTGTGGTAAATGAAAATACCAACGGTATCATCACAGTAAACGGACACAGCTATGAAGGAAATGAAAAAAAGACGGACAACACCAACTTTGCCCTTCTGGTTGCAAAGCATTTCTCTGAGCCATTTAAGGACAGTAACGGATATGGTGAAAGTATCGCAAGACTTTCCAATATGCTAGGCGGTGGTGTGATCGTACAGCGTTTTGGTGATCTGGTACGTGGAAGAAGAAGTACAGAAAAGCGTATTGAAGAAGGTCTGGTAACACCAACCTTATCAGCAACGCCTGGTGATCTGAGTCTGGTTCTTCCAAAGCGAATCATGGATGGAATCATTGAGATGATCTATGCTCTGGATAAGGTAGCACCTGGTACAGCAAATGACGATACCCTTCTCTATGGTGTGGAAGTTAAATTCTACAATATGGAAGTAGAGATCGATAAGAATCTGGAAAGCTGCCATAAGGGACTGTATGTGATCGGTGACGGAAGTGGTGTTACACATTCTCTGTCCCATGCATCTGCAAGTGGTGTTTATGTTGCGAGACATATTATCAGCGAAGAAGAATAGTCTGCAAATAAAAAGTCGGACTGGGATGGAAAAGTAAAATAAAGAGAAAATTAAAAACCGTAAATCCGGAGATTTGCATTATTGTAAAGAGCAAATCCGGATTTACGGTTTTTGTTGTATCGAAAAAGTAGTAGAACTTTTTGATGCAGATATGCCTAGTTTTTTATGGTTGCCCGCTGGTAAGTCATATAGGCGATCACAGCAGTTGCAAATTCGGTAATTCCGAATGCGTACCAGATTCTGGAAGCCCCGAAGATCCGGCTTAAGATAAATGCGGCCGGAATAATGATAATCGTATATCTGCACAGTGAGATGAGCAGGGACGGTGTTCCCTTTCCAAGTCCTTCGAGTGCACCAGAGCTGGTGATGGACACGGAAGAAACTAAAAATCCGAGGCTGATAATCCGAAGTGCTATTCCTCCTGCCTGAATGGTTTCCGGATTAGAACTGAACAGTGCGATCAGTGAATCCGGGAAGAGCTGGCAGAAAACGGTACCAAAGAGCATGATCCCAAGACTCAGATAAAGGGTATCGGCAAACAGTCTGTGGACACGCTTTGTCTCACCGGCACCGTAGTTGTATCCGATCAGCGGACGCATTCCCTGGATGATTCCATTTGCCGGAAGATACAGGAAGGTCTGAAGCTTGTAATAGATTCCGAGCACCACCACGTAAATCTGGGAGTAGGCGGAGAGAATCCCATTTAGTGCGGTGATAAGCAGGGATGGAAGTGCCATATTCAAAGTGGCAGGGATTCCAACCGCGTAAAGCCGTCCGGCCATGGCACGGTCTACGTGGCAGATTTTATGAATCTTCACCGGAAGCGGTCTGGTAAAATAAAAGGCAAGGTACAGTACCAGTGTGACAACCTGACCAAGACCGGTTGCAAGTGCGGCTCCTTCAATTCCCATTTTCGGGAACGGTCCGATTCCGAAGATCAGAAGTGGATCCAGTACGATATTGAAAATACATCCGCTCATCATGCAGATCATGGACACGCGCATCCGTCCGACTGCCTGGAAAATTTTTTCCCAGGTAATTTCAAGAGAGATTACAATGGAAAATCCAAATGCGATCCGGGAGTAGGCATTTCCCATCTGAATAACGGTCACGTCTTTTGTAAAAATCTGTAAAAACAGCGGCATTACGGCAATTGTGACTACGGTAAGAACAATACCGTGGATGACAGAGAGAAAAAGTCCCTGTGTGGCAGCTGCATCTGCTTTTTTCTGATCCTGGGCGCCAAGGAAAAAGGAGATGGCGGCATTGATTCCGATTCCAAAGCCGACACCGACTGAGGTGATAAAATTTTGGATCGGGTAGACTAAAGACAGAGCAGTCATTGCTTCTTCACTGATCCGTGCAACGAAATAGCTGTCAACAATATTATAAAGAGAGTTGACCATCATTGAAATCACCATTGGCAGAGCCATGGAAATCAGAAGTGGCAGAATCGGTTTTTCTTTCATGTAAGTCTGGTTCATAAACATTCCTCCTGATAAATGTAAAGCATAAGGTACAAAATCTGTAAAAAAGGGCAGAAGCCCGATATATAAAAAGCCACATAACTGTCGCTGTATGCAACAAGTTATGTGGCGAAAAGTAGATATCTATTTTGATATCCAGAAAAATCCACAAAGATTTTGGTATAAAATTACACAGATAGTTATTTTAAAAATTTTCCTTCCATTTGTCAATATCTTTTTTAAAAAATAACAATTAAAATATTGACAAAAAAGTAAGCCTAAACTAACATAAGTGTATGAAATATAACATTGCTACGATATGAGTAACTAAAGGAAGGAGTAGAGGAATGTTTTTAGAGATTAAGGGGATCAAAAAGTCGTTTGGAACAGGCGACAGCCGGGTAAATGTTCTGAAAGGATTTGATTTGGAAATTGAAAGAGGAGAGTTTTGTGTGCTTCTGGGACCATCTGGTTCCGGAAAATCGACTCTTCTGAATATTATAGGCGGTATTGACGGGGCAGATGAAGGAAGTATTACGATTGATGGAGAACAGCTGGAGGATATGACAGAGAAGAAGCTGTCCCTGTACCGGAGAAAGCATCTGGGTTATATATTCCAGATGTACAATTTGATTCCAAACCTGACACTTAGAGAAAATATTGAAATTGGTGCTTATTTAAGTAATCGTCCGCTGGATGTGGATGAGCTGATGCAAACGCTGGGTATTTATGAACATCAGAACAAGCTGCCGAACCAGCTTTCCGGAGGACAGCAACAGAGAACCGCGATTGGACGTGCAATTGTCAAAAATCCGGACATCCTGCTCTGTGATGAGCCAACCGGTGCGCTGGATTATAAGACATCCAAGGAAATCCTGAAGCTGATCGAAACAGTCAATCAGAAATATGGGAATACCATTATTATGGTTACCCATAACGATGCAATCAAGGATATGGCAGACCGGGTGGTAAAACTTCGTGATGGAATGATCCGCAAAAATTACTGTAATGAGCATAAACTTTCTGCAAGTGAGCTGGAATGGTAAGGAGGACGCGTGTTATGAAGAGTCCGTTGAGAAAACGGCTTCCGAGAGAACTGAAGGGAGAAATTGGAAAATACCTGGTGGTTCTGATCCTTATGATTGCAACGATTGGGTTTGTATCCGGCTTTCTGGTTGCTGACGGAAGCATGATAAAAGCATATAATGAAGGCTTTGAGAAATACAAGATTGAAGATGGAAATTTCCGGGTAAAGAAAAAAATTACCAAAGCACAACAGGAAAACATCGAGAAAAATGGTGTGACACTGTATGAAAACTTTTATCTGGAAGAGGCACTGGATAATGGAAGTACCATGCGTATTTTCAAAAACAGGGAAGAGATCAACCTGGTGTGCCTGATGGAAGGAAAGCTTCCTGAAAAAGCAGGAGAAATGGCAATTGACCGTATGTATGCGGACAATAATAAGATTTCTGTCGGAGATACACTGAAAAGTGGTTCACAAAAGTGGAAAGTCACAGGATTTGTGGCACTGTCTGACTATAGCTGCCTGTTCCAGAACAATAATGACAGCATGTTTGATGCAATCAAATTCGGGGTATCGGTTGTAACACCGGAAGAGTTTGAATCTCTGAATCAGGATAAGATTCAGTACAGTTATTCCTGGGTGTATGACAAAGAACCGAAAAATGAAAAACAGGAAAAAAAGATGTCGGAAGATCTGATGGAAGCACTGGGGGAAGAAGTCACTCTGGAGTCTTTTGTGCCACAGTATCTGAACCAGGCAATTACATTTACCGGTGATGATATGGGGAGTGACCGTGCAATGATCACAATGCTCCTCTATATGATCATTGTGATCATTGCGTTTGTATTTGGAATCACGATCAGCAATACGATCCGTAAAGAAGCAGGCGTGATCGGAACTCTGCGGGCTTCCGGGTATACAAGAAAAGAACTGATCGGACATTACATGGCACTTCCGGTGATCGTTACGCTGATCGGTGCGGTGGTCGGAAATATTCTGGGTTATACAGCACTGAAAAATGTATGTGCGGGGATGTATTATGGAAGCTATAGTCTGCCGACCTATGTGACAGTATGGAATGCAGAGGCTTTCTGGATGACAACGGTGGTTCCGGTGCTGATCATGCTGGTAGTCAACTATGGAATCCTTCGTTACAAGCTGAGGCTTTCACCGCTGAAATTCCTGAGAAGAGATCTTTCTGGAAGCAGGCGGAAAAGAGCAGTCCGGCTAAGTCCGAAGCTTGGAATTTTCCATCGATTCCGGCTCCGTGTGATCTTCCAGAATATGAGCAATTACATTGTACTTTTTATTGGAATCATATTTGCGAATCTGCTTTTATTCTTTGGACTTTTGCTGCCGTCAGTACTTTCGCACTATCAGCAGGATATCCAGAGCAATATGCTTGCAAAATACCAGTATATGCTGGAGGTTCCGGTAAGTGCGATGAGCGGAAACAAACTGGACAGTATGCTGGAGCTTTTACAGTTCTCTTATGGAACAAAGACGGAGAATGAAGACGCGGAAGCATTCAGTGCGTATTCGCTGGAAACACTGCCGAGCAAATATAAGACAGATGAAGTGATCCTGTACGGAATCAAACCGGACAGTAAATATATCGATGCAGATCTGGAGGACAGTGAGGGTGTCTATATTTCCAGTGCCTATGCAGAGAAGTTTCTGTTGAAGCCGGGCGATTCAATCACGTTGAAAGAAAAATATGAAAAGACAAAGTATACATTCAAGGTTAAAGGAATCTACAAATACAGCGGTGGAATCTGTGTATTTATGCCACAGGAGCAGTTGAATGATACCTTTGATATGGGAAACGATTATTTCAGTGGATATTTTTCCAATTCGAAGATCAAGGATATTGATGAGAAATACATTGGCTCTGTGCTTGATCTGGAAGCACTGACAAAGATTTCGAGACAGCTGGATGTATCTATGGGAAATATGATGGGGATGGTCAATGCCTTTGCAATTGGAATTTACATGGTCGTGATCTATCTGTTATCCAAGATCATTATTGAGAAAAATGCACAGGCTATTTCCATGACGAAGATCCTGGGATATACCAATGGAGAGATCAGCAGGCTTTATATCTGGCCGACGACGATCGTGGTGGTCATCTGTCTGCTTCTCAGCCTGCCGATTGAAAAAGCAGTTATGAATGTGCTGTTCCGGGAAATGATGCTGACGAGTATTTCTGGATGGATCGCACTTTGGATCGATCCGAAGATTTATGCGGAAATGTTTCTGATCGGGATCGGAACCTATGCAGTTGTGGCAATGATAGAATATCGAAGGATTAAACATGTGCCGATGGATGGGGCACTGAAAAATGTAGAGTAAGGGAGTAAAAGAAGAGAATTAAGGTACGGATCAGGGCAGACTATGCTGCCCTGTAGATTGCCGGAACAATCTCGCGGAGGAGAGCAAGAAGCACCTGAAACTGTGCGTGATGATAAATATTTTTCCGATAGACAGCACAGATGTCCCTGGTGTCATGAAAGTGATCCGGGGTAAAGAAATGAATGTCCGGAAAGGAAGTAGTCCGTGCATAAATTTCAGGAAGAAAGGCAATCCCCATCCCTCGTCTTGCAAGAGAAAAGGCAGTATTACTGCTGGTGCAGATGCAGCGGATATTTGGATGGAAAGCAGCAGTATCGCAGATCTTCCGGCTGATCTTTCCGAGATCGTGATCTTCTGAAAGCAGAATAAAAGGAACTGCAGATAACGCAGGCAAATGAATTTGAGGAGTGGCAGAGATGCCCTCCTCTTTTGGTGATGGATCGGAAAAAGGACACAGAGAGTCAGGGATTGCCAGGATAAAACTTTCCTTTACCAGAAGCTCACTCTCAAAATTGATAGTATCCGGGCTGGAAATATCGAGAATCAGATCCAGCTTGTCTTCTTCCAGCATCTGCCGCAGGATGTAGGTCGGCTGCTCAATGATCTGGATATCACAGTTCTCATACATGGAATAAAAGCGTTCCAGAACCGGTGCCAGAAGCCGTTCACTTCGGTGGGGACTGAGACCCAGCCGGATCAGTGTCCGGGAACCGGAAACGATATCACCAAGCTTCCATTCCAACTGGGTATGAGAGTGGAGGGTAGAAACTGCCCATTCATAGAAAAGGGCGCCCGCATAGGTAAGCTTCATTTCGCCACGGTTCCGCTCAAAAAGAGGGGTTCCGTTTTCTTTTTCCAGAGCCTGAATGCTTAAGGAAAGGGAAGGCTGGGAAATATAAAGCTTCTGCGCCGCTTTGGTGATACTTTTTTCTTCGGCAATGGTGATGACATATTGCAGCTGATTCCAGTTCATAAAAAATCCTCCATAGGTTTAAACTATATTTTTAATAATAAAACATATATTTTACTAATGTCAATAGAGATGATAAAGTAAAGAAACAGGAGGAAGAAGAGATGGGTAAAGAGAGAATCAAAAATGGACTGATGCTGTTTGCATTTTTCTTTAAGATAGGATGTTTTACATTTGGAGGCGGATGGAGTATTCTGGCGCAGATGGAGCAGGAGTTTGTAGATAAACGGAAGCTGATCACAAAAGAGGAACTGCTGGATATGGTTGCGGTTGGAAAGTCAGTTCCCGGAATTATGATCACCAATATCAGTATGCTGTTTGGCTATTATGTAGGTGGCTGGTTCGGAGGTGTCTGTGCAGTGCTCGGAATGACCTGTCCGGCGGTTTTGATCCTGTCGTTTGTTACTGCATTTTATAAGGTGATGAAAAGTAATGTCTGGTGCCATGCGGCACTTCGCGGAATCCGCTGTGCGGTAGTTCCGATTATGGGAAGTGCGGCACTTTCACTGGGGAAAGAAGCGTTCCGCAGAAAATCAGCAATCCCGATCTGTGCGTTAGCACTGGTACTCTGTGTATTTACGGATATCAGTAATGTGGTGATGATCGTAGCGGGAGTGATACTGGCGCTTTCTATAAGAGCGGTGAAAAAGACAAGAGGAGGACAGACGGCATGATCTATCTCAGACTTTTTACAGCGTTTATGAAAATCGGATTTACCAGCTTTGGCGGAATGTCGATGATCCCGGTTATTATGCAGGAGATGAAGGTCAATCAGTGGATGACAGCGGAGGATCTGACTAACTTGATCGCTATCGCAGAAATGACACCGGGACCGCTTGGGATTAACTGTGCGACTTTTGCCGGGATGCAGACGGCAGGTGTTCTGGGTGGGATTGCAGCGGTTATGGGCGTGCTGATGCCAGCTTATACGCTGACGCTTGGCGTAGCGGTGTGCTTCGCAAAGTTCCGTGGCAATGATATTATGAGCTGTATGTTAAATGTGATCAAGCCGATCTGCATCGCAATGATCCTTGCGGTGATTCTGGATCTGATGCAGGAAAATTATTTTCCGGATGCGAGGATTGACTGGTTTGGGTGCGGGATCGGAGTGGTGATGTTCTATCTGATATTGAAGAAGAACTGGTCAGTACCGAAGGTGATCATTCTTGCGGCGGTGTTTGGAATAGTTGGATATGGTGTGCTTGGGATTGGATAGATTTATAGATAGAACAGGAGCGCCACTGGCGCTCAGCAACGCGCTCGGCGCGAGAATGTGCCGAGGCACAATCTTTTTTAATGCGATTTTACATAACTATAATCATGGAAAAGAAAAAATGATAGAAGAAAGAAAATTTAACCTAAACTTAACATAGATTTGATTGGGATTGCATAGACCACAGATAAAATGGAAAATGAGCTGAAAGGGAAGACATCATTGTAAGAAGTAAGTTTAAAAGATGTTAACAAACACAGGGTAAATTGAGAGAGGAATTAACATGAACGAGAAAATTCAGATCATTTTCGGACTGCTTGGCGGTCTGGCAGTTTTTATCTATGGAATGAACATGATGAGTGAATGTCTGCAAAAGGCGGCAGGCGATAAGATGAAAAGCATTCTTGCACTTCTGACGAAGAATCCGCTTCTGGGAGTGCTTGCCGGTGCGCTCACAACCGCGGTACTCCAGAGCAGCAGTGCGACGACAGTTATGGCGATCGGTTTTGTAAGTGCGGGACTGATGAACCTGCCACAGGCAATTTCCATCATTTTTGGTGCAAATATTGGTACAACCATGACAGCACAGATTATTGCGTTTAAGATCAGTGACTATATTTATGTGATTATTTTTATAGGATTTCTGATTTCATTTGTAACAAAATCAGAGAAAGTAAAAAGTATCGGCCAGACGATTTTTGCCTTTGGCCTTTTGTTCCTTGGAATTGAAACAATGGGAGATGTCATGAAACCATTGGCATCCAGTCCGGTATTCACAGACTTGATCGGACGGGTTGCACATATTCCGGTACTTGGTGTGGCAGTTGGTACATTTATGACGCTGGTTGTACAGAGCAGTAGTGCGACCATTGCGGTACTGCAGAACTTTGCTTCCCAGCCGGGGCCGGACGGGGTTACGAGTATAATAGGGCTTGCAGGAGCAATCCCGATTCTTTTAGGTGATAATATCGGTACAACGATCACAGCACTCCTTGCCAGTATCGGACAGTCAAAAGATGCAAAGAGAACCGCTGTGGCGCATTGTATTTTTAATATTTCCGGCTGCTTTTTGTTTATCTGGTTCGTAAAACCATTTGCGGCACTGATCCAGAACATTTCGCCGAAAGGTCCGGAGATTGAAGCAATTTCCAGACAGATTGCAAATGCACATACTGTATTTAACATCACAATGACACTGATCTGGGTATGCCTGATTAAACTGATGGTGAAGATTGTCATGACACTGATCCCGGATGGCAAAAAAGGTGTTGAAGATCCAGGCAGCCCGATTTATCTGGATGAAAATATCATCAGTCAGCCGGCAGCAGCGCTGCAGCTTGTAGCAAAAGAGATTTTCCGTATGAGTGACCAGGTAAGAGATATTCTGAAGAAAACGATTGAGCTTGTGAAAAATGAAGAAGTGAAATCCATTGACGGTCTGAAAGAAAACGGAGAACAGGTTGAACGCCTTGGAAAATGTATTACCGAATATCTTGCAGCTTTGTTTTCTTCCGGTTCATTGACTGAGCAGCAGGCAGCGCAGACGGCGAGCCTCATGTGTGTGCTCAGCGATGTGGAACGTATGGGAACCTTAAGTGTGGAAATGGCAGAATGTATGCTGGAAAGATCAGACAGGAAGTATAAATATACACCGGAAGCGATGGATGAGCTGCAGAAGAGTCTGAAGGTTCTGAATAAGATGTTCTGTGATTCTCTGAAGGCACTGCAGGGAGATGATGGTATTGAACCAGGCAAGATGATGAAGCGAAAGGATAAGCTTCTGGATCTGGATATCAAGATGCGGAAAGCGCATATTGAGCGTGTCAATAAAGGAAAATGTAAGGCGAGTCTTACTGCTCCGTTTACCAATATCCTGCATCTGATCGACCGTATGGGAAACAGTTGTATCAATCTTGCGGATGTGGCGGAAAGCGGAACAAGTATGAAATACTTTATGCTGGAAGAAAAATAAGAAGATGGAAAAATCCACGGACTTTAGAAGATTCAAAGTCCGTGGATTTTTTTAATCATGATATACGATTTTTCCACTACAGATCGTATACTTCACTTTGCCATACATAGGCGTTCCAGTAAATGGTGAGTTGGATGAAAGGGATGCATACTCGGTTGGAGTCCAACATTCGTTTTCATCGAAGATCACAAGGTCAGCTGCCTTTCCTTCGGCGAGCTGTCCGTATGGAAGGTGGTAAAGCTTTGCCGGATTGATGGTCATCTTTTCCAGAAGCTGAATAAGAGATAAATGTCCCGGTCTTACAAGGCTTGTGATGCCAAGGGCAAGGGAAGTCTCCAGACCGATGATTCCGCTTGGAGCTTCGGTGATTGGTTTTGCTTTTTCTTCTTTGCTGTGCGGTGCATGGTCGGTGGCAATCAAGTCGATGGTTCCATCTGCAAGTCCCTGAATAATCGCCTGACGGTCCTTTTCGGTACGGAGCGGCGGATTCATTTTCGCAAGTGTTCCATGCTCAAGGACTGCGTCTTCCGTCAGTGTAAAATGATGCGGTGTGGCTTCGGCGTGAAGTTTTGCACCCATTTTCTTATAAGTACGAACCAGATCGACAGAGATACCGGAGCTGATATGCTGGATCACAACATCGGCGCCGGATTTCAGTGCCAGCATGCAGTCTCTTGCAACCAGAGATTCTTCTGCAATGGAAGGAGAACCGTAGATGCCAAGCGCATCGGATACCTTTCCGTGGCTGATTCCGTTGTTGCGGATGAAAGAAGGATCTTCTTCGTGAAGGCTGATCGGTACGTTAAGCTTTGCCGCCTTTTCCATTGCGTGGAAGCAGAATTCTGCGTTTAGAAGCGGGATCCCGTCATCGGTAAATCCACATGCGCCTGCTTCTTTTAAGGCGTCCATATCGGTTTCTTCCTGCCCTTTCAGGTTGCAGGAAATCGAAGCAGCCTGGAAGATACGGATCTTTTCTTTGGAAGCACGCGAAAGGTTGTCTTTGAGAACCGGAACAGAGTCCACAGTCGGGGAAGTATTTGCCATGCAGATCACGGAAGTAAAACCGCCTTTTGCAGAGGCAAGTGCGCCGGTGTGGATGGTTTCTTTATAAGTAAATCCCGGATCACGGAAATGAACGTGGGTGTCAATCAGTCCCGGTGCAACCACAAGTCCGGCTGCGTCAAGGACTTCCTCTCCTTCTTTTGTAATCAGGGATGCCATTTCTTTGATGATGCCATCTTCAATCAGAAGATCCATTTTTTCGGAAAGTCCGGAAGCAGGATCGATGACAAGTCCGTTTTTGATAATCATAGTAGTTAAGCCTCCTTGCAGGATATTAGTCTGCTTCTAGTATACGGGATGGGAAAAAGGTTTGTCAATGCGACAGGAGAAGTTGAGAAAATAAGATTGGCTACAGAATCCAAAAGAGATTTCAGTTTTGATGTATCCGATCTGGTATGTATCAAAATTGAAATCTTTTTTCTTTTATGCATGTCTCATATTCTTTTCAAGAGCAACTCTCTTCTTCCCAGTTGCACGGTAGAATTCCACGTGTTTTCCAAGAAAACTCTGGATGGCGGAAACGGTTTTTCCAGTCAGGAATGCACAGAAGACAGTGCCGATTCCGATGCCGTAGAATCCGTGGAGGATTGCAAGGGAAAGAACCACAGTAGTCGTCAGACAGGTGAGATCGAAGGTTGTCTTAACGATTTTATAGTTCTTTTTTACAATACCGGACAGATCGCGAGGGAAGATATCTGTCGGGATGATTGGAAGCATACAGTTGTTGGCAAGGCAGATACCGAAGCACACCAGTAAGAATCCTGCCAGGAAATAAATCGTGTGAAGAGGCAGGGAGTTCGGCAGAGCCTGGATCCATGCGTTGTGTACGTCGATCATTTTTCCAAATCCGATCCCGACTACGAAAGAGAAAAGGTAGCCGGGGCAGAATGAACGCTTGAGGATCATTAGTGTAATGACAAGCAGTGTCTGGAAAATATAATTCCATGTTCCGAAACTGAACACCGGGAAGGCGATGTTAAATACAAGCGGCACTGAGGAGATCGTTGAGATCCCGAATCCGCTTTTTGACATCAGATCCACGCCGAGTGAATTGATCAGCAGGACAATGAGCAGAGCGACTTCTCCGGCCAGATGAAATTTTTTCTTATTCATAGGTACAAATCCTTCTTTCCTGATAGATAATAATTTACAAAAATTTTATATTTAAGCTGTTTCTCATTATAATGAAGAAAACTGATAAAAACAAATGATTATTTTGAATGAACTGATTCTAAAATAGAATGAAATATGCTAAGATAATAGCGAGTAAAGAGTTGATTTTGAAAAATAAGATGACTGCGGAAGATAAAAGAGGGAATATATGAATATCGAATATTTAAAATATTTTTCAGAGCTGGCAAAAATCCAGCATTACGGAAAGGCGGCAAAGGCACTGAATATTTCACAGCCGGGACTCAGTCATGCGATCAAGTCGCTGGAAGAAGAGTACGGAGTTCCGCTGTTTCAAAAAGAAGGGCGAAATGTGAGCCTGAGTCATTACGGCAAAGAGCTGATGAAGGATGTGGATGAAATTCTGGGAGCGTATCTTCGTCTGGAAGAGCGGGCGGTAGGACTTCGGACGGAAGAGAAAACGGTGCGGATCGGCAGTGTGTATCCTCTGGCACCGGGGACGATTCCACATATGCTGAAAGAGTTTGGGGCGACATTTCCATTTATCATCTACAATCGGATGACACCGGAGATTGCAGAAGGACTTTTGGATGGAAAATATGATATCGGCTTTTGCTCGGATCTTTTGAAATCGGATGAGATCGAATATTATCCGATTCGGGATTCATATATCGCAGTAGTGGTTCCGAAGGGACATCCGCTTGAAAATAGAGAACGGATCAGTCTGAAAGAGACAGCTGGATACCCACAGATCATGTTTTCCAAGACCAGCGGTTTCCGTACTCTGCAGGAGCAGATTTTGCAGAAGAAGGAATTAAGGTAAAGCCGGTATGTGCTGCGGAAGAGATTGAAGTTATCACAGGACTTGTGGAGAATGGGTTCGGGATTTCCGTATTGCCGTATATGGATATCGTGCGGCTGCACAATGTGGTGACGATTCCGGTGAAGACTTCAGGGTGGAATTCCAAATTCTACATTGCGAGAAGAAAGTATGGAATCCGCTCAGAGCAGGAGGAGGCATTTTTCCGGTACTGGAAGAAGACACAATAACCTGATGGATTATGATGCGGTAAAGACAGTGGGAAATTTGCTGTGGATGATAACAAATGACAGAAGATTCTTCATTAAAATTCGTTAAGAAACCTTGCACTTTCTGATAGAAGAAGTCTATAATCTGTTTTATGAAATATCGTTGCGAAAATCAAATGGGAGGTTACACAGGATGATAGAACAGATTGTAGAGTATAATAAGAAATTCGTGGAAAATAAAGGTTATGAGCCGTACCTGACCAGCAAGTACCCGAACAAGAAGCTTGCCGTGCTGACCTGTATGGATACCCGTCTGACAGAGCTTCTTCCGGCAGCGCTGGGACTGAAAAACGGAGATGCGAAGATTATCAAGAATGCAGGTGGAGTCATTACACATCCATACGGAAGTGTGGTCAGAAGCCTTCTGGTTGCTATCCTGGAGCTTGGTGTGGAGCAGGTTATGGTCATCGGACATACTGACTGCGGTGTACAGGGAATGGATGGAAGTGAGCTGTTAGAAGAACTGGTAGAGCGTGGAATTGACAAGCAGCACATCGATATCGTGAGACACAGTGGAATTGATCTGGAAAAATGGCTGGGTGGATTTGAATCTGTAGAGAAGTCAGTAGAAGAGACTGTGCATACACTGAAGACCCATCCGCTGATGCCGAAGGATATTGAAATCAAGGGATTTATTATGGATTCTGAGACCGGGGCACTTACGGAAGTGTAAGGAAAAGAAATAAAGAAAAAGAAAGATCCTCATAGCAAGGTGGTGCTGTGAGGAGTTTTATGGAGGAAGAGTAAGTCTTGCGCTTTTGAAATAAAGAAGCCTATAATTTGTTTAGTGAGATCACAGGAGAATAAAAATGGATGATTTAAAATCATTTACCTATGTTTTAGCGGTTGCAGAGTGCAAAAGCATTTCAAAAGCTGCCGAACTTTTATATATTTCACAACCATCACTCAGCAGATTTATATCCAGTCTGGAACAGGAACTGGGAATTTTACTTTTCGAGAGGAAATCGAATGGAATCAGTCTGACTGAGGCTGGAGAAATCTATGTTGAGTATGGAAAAGAAATCAAACGTTTGAACAGCACAATGGAACATAAACTAAAGGAGCTTCAACTATCCGAAGAACAGGAAATACATGTATGTATGTCTCTAAGTGCCAGTCTTTTGTTAGCAATGGAAGTTCAGGATAAGATCAGTAAAAAATATACCGGTTGTAAGGCAACATTTTCAAATGTCATGGCAAAGGAAATTATAACAGGTTTAAAAAACAGGACATACGATCTTGCACTTGGACCTGATATAAGTGAAAAAGATTCGTCAATCGTATTTGATCTTATTGTAGAAGATTATATGTTGCTTGCAGTTCCCAAAAAGTATAAGATGCTTCAGAAAGCAGAAAAAAGAGAAGGCGAAAAATATCTATGGATGGATATTTCAAGAATGCCGGACGAGTTTATCATACAGGATGAATCCTGTCATGTCAGACAGGAGATTGATCAGATATTTGAAGAACAGGGCAAAGAATTAAAACCAAAAATGATCGTAAACAGTTCGATGCTTGCGATGCAGACACTTGAGCGGGGAATGGGATGCTGTTTTATTTCAGAAGTGTTTCTTCCGTATTTAACGAATACAGAAAATATTGATCTTTTTTGTATTGGGAAAAACAAGATTAAAAAAACAAAAACAGGAATTATGTATTTGAAAAATAAAATTCTTTCCAGACAGGAAAAGTATTGTATAGCTGTTTTGAAAGAAAAAATCAAAGAGGGAGAAATGTAGGGGCATAGCATGAAGCTATGCCCCTATTTTTCTTTGGCATTGGTGAAAAGAGTACCGGATGATTATAATAAGGTTAACGTGATGAACCGGTAAACATCATACAAGAGAAGAATGAGAGTTTTGGGAAAAGCGCATTCCGAAAAGCTTATTGTATACGGAGGAAAAGAAAGATGAGTATGGCTACAATAGGAGCGATTCTGACATTAATAGTTTTCGTTGCAGTTCTTGCAACGCCAAAATTACCAAACTGGTTTTGTTTTTTGATCATGGCACCGATCGTTGTATTTACAGGAACAATGGATGCAGACGGAGTATATGCCGTGTTAAGCAGTTCAAGTTTTCATCTGATGGCAATTATATGTATGTTTTCAGGAATGATTGCTGCAACAGGGCTTGATATCGTAATGGGAAATGCTTTAGATAAATTAACCGGTAATGTAAGTGGAAAGAAAAAAGAAATGTTAATTTTTGCAATTCTTTATCTTGCATCAGGACTGGTATCATTTGTTCTGCAGAACAGTTATGTTGCAATGGCATTTTTACCGGTGATTTTCAGTATAGCTAAGAAAAATAAGATCAGTCATTCAAAAATGATTTTGTTTGTAATTTATGCAAGTACTTTAGGTGGTGCTTGTACCCTGATTGGAACACCGACAAATATTTATGCAAATACAGCGCTTGAAGAAGCTGGACTTAAGCTTTTTGGCATGTTTGATTTTGCCTGGGTAGGTATTCCGATTTTTATCCTGGGTGGAATCTATATGATCGTGATGAACCGCTGGTGCCCGTCTTATGAGGAAACAGTGCCAAGCAATTCAGAGATAGAGGCAGCTACAGAAATTACACCTGAGATGAAAAAGAAACAGATGGTTGTAGGAATCAGTTTCCTGTTATTTGTACTTGCTCTGATTCTGGATTCGCTTACAGATATTACAGTGAACCCGAATTTTATCGGATATGCACTGATCGCGGTTTCGGTTCTTACAACTGTTGTAAAACCAAAAGAAGTAATCACTTCATTCGGTGTTGATATGGTACTTTTCTGTGCAGGTATCAATTTGATCATTGCAGTTATGAAGAACAGTGGACTTGGGGAAGTGTTTGGAGCTGTTGTGCTGAGTATTCTTGGAGATACGAAAAATCTGTATCTGATCACAGCAGTATTGTTCCTTGGATCGGCAATTGCAACACAGTTTATGAACAATATGGCAACCGCAGGAGTACTTGCCCCGATTGGGATCTCTATTGCAGAATCAATGGGAGCAAACCCACAGGCAATTGTTCTTGCAATTGCAATCGGAGCAGGATGCTCTTTCCTGACACCGATCGCATCAGGAACAAATCAGACATTAATGATCTTTACAAACTTAAAATTTACTGACTTTGCAAAATTTGGATGGCCATTGGTTATTATCAGTTTTATATGCTGTGTAGGAATTCTTCCATTGGTATTCCCGTTCTTTTAAAAGACAGAAAAGAGTTATGTATAACAAAGGGGGCAAAATTTTGTCCCCCGTTTCCAGTTTAAAATAAAGTTAGATGAGGTGGCAGCATGAACAAAGAATTAACCTATTCAACTCCGGAAGAGGAAGGCGTATCATCAGAATATATTATTAATTTTCTGAACGAGATGGAAAAAAGAGAAGCAGAGATCCATGGAATCATGATCTTGAGAAACAATAAAGTTATATTTGAAGCATATAATGAACCGTATCGGAAGGAAATCCCACATATTGTCCATTCTTTTACAAAATGTTTTACAAATACAGCGGCGGGAATTGCATATACAAAAGGACTCATAAAGCTGGAGGATAAGGTACTTGATTATTTTCCGGAATATCGTGAGGCAGCAAATGAGTATCTTCAGAAGCTTACGATACGGAATTTACTTACGATGCGCAGTGGACAGGAAAGAAGTATAGGTGGAAATGAATGGAGACCATTAAAAACCAGCTGGCTGGATGCATATTTTAAAGTACCGTTTGTAAAAGAGCCGGGAAGTGAATTTATGTATTCAAGTGGGAATTCTTATATTACGTCAGCGATCGTACAGCGTATTACAGGAAAAACATGCCATCAATTGATCGAAGAAGAACTGGCACCGTACATTGGTCTGGAGAAGTTTAGCTGGGGAGAAAGTCCGGAAGGAATCTGTTCAGGTGGAAATGGTGTGAGCATTACGGTAGAAGGAATGGCCAGACTTGGGTTACTTTATCTGAATCAAGGAAAATGGGGAGAAAAACAATTATTAAGTGCTGATTGGGTGAATCTTGCACTCGGTAAAAAAGATCCACAACCAAGGAAAGCAGGAGAAAAAGATTATAATTTTCACTGGACACATACGGGTGATATCTGGTGTGCAGATGGAATGTTTGGGCAGACCTGTGCGATTGTTCCGGAACAAA
Source organism: Coprococcus sp. AM11-30B (assembly GCF_027674365.1). Taxonomy (NCBI): domain Bacteria; kingdom Bacillati; phylum Bacillota; class Clostridia; order Lachnospirales; family Lachnospiraceae; genus Coprococcus; species Coprococcus sp. AM11-30B. The sequence goes on from NZ_JAQDVB010000002.1 coordinate 138,321, forward strand.
ATATGGTAATTGCTATTACTGCGGCAGACAGTAATTACCTGGAGACGGAACTGATTCAAAAAGAGATTTTGGATCCGATGAAAGAAGAAAGAAATTTCGCTGAAAAGATGTGGAATGTATTAAAAAATAAAGGTCTCAGGATGTCTCTGGAAAATAAAAACAGATCTGTCAGTAACAAAATGGTTTCAGGAAATCGGAAAATAGAAATGGAACCTTTTGAGAATGAAGATAGAATAGAAAAAACAGGTCTGGAATTTTTAGAAGATAAAGTAATATTCTGGATGAAAGATAACAGAGGAACACATTTTGTAGAAGCAGGACTGGACTGTTGGATTCATGGGGAAACCTCTATGACAGGTGGATATCTGCACCATCAGTATGAGATGGATGAAATGAAAATTGCTGCATGTGCTTACTGGAAATCAGAAAATGTGTTGATGATGGAATGGCGCTATCCGGAGATGGCTTTTTTTGATCATGTGTCTTTTGAATGGAAAGAAGACAGGGTATATATGAAACGCTGGGTGAATATGAATTCACAGGCACTGGAAAGACCAGTTGTAACAGCAAAAATATGCGAATCTTAACAATTATTAAGAAAACCATAGGTGTTCCTGTAAGGTAAGAGCCCTATGATAAACACAACGAAGCAAATACTAATGCAAATGGATGTTAAGGAGGAAGCACGAATGGAAATCAAGAAACCTGCAATTGCAGGAACATTAGAATCCAGTGACTGCCAGGTAACAGTAGAAGCCGGAGAAGGAAAAGTTGATTTTTCACTGGAAAGCGCAGTGATCAATCAGTATGGAAACCAGATTAAGAAAGTAGCTTATGAAACACTGGAAAATCTGGGAATCGATAATGTAAAGCTTACAATCGTAGATAAAGGAGCTCTTGACTGTACGATCAAAGCAAGAATCGAAGCAGCTGTTTACCGTTCGGTAGGACAGATCGAAGATTTACCGTGGGGAGGTGCGATCAGATAATGAATCCGAATAAAAAAAGACTTAGAAGAACTATGATGTTTTTAAATGCACAGAAACCGGGACTGATCAAAGATCCTTACATTTACAAACCGGATTCCATCATGCTTGATTTGGAAGATGCGGTTGCAGAAAACCAGAAAGATGCAGCCAGATTTTCTCTTTATCATGCACTTAAGACGATTAATTATAGAGGATGTGAACGTGTTGTCAGAATTAACGGACTGGATACTCCTTACTGGAAAGAAGATATCCGCTGCGCAGTAGCAGGCGGCTGTGATGCGATCCGTATTCCAAAGACAGAATCCGCACAGGATGTAAAAGTCGTAGAAGCTGAAGTTATCCAGGCTGAAAAGGATTTCGGACGTGAAGAAGGAAGTGTTCTGATCATGGCAGCGATCGAGTCTGCACGTGGTGTCATGCGCGCACTTGACATTTGCGAATCTTCCGAAAGACTTTTCGGTATTGCCCTTTCTGGTGGAGATTACACCAAAGACCTTCAGACACACATCACCGGAACCGGAATCGAGCTTATGGGAGCAAGACAGAACATGGTGATCGCAGCAAGAGCAGCTGGTGTACAGTGCTTTGATACCGTATACACAGATCTGGATGATATGGATGGTTTCCGTCAGGATGTTGAGAATATCCACCTGATGGGATTCGATGGAAAATCCATCATCAACCCAAGACAGATCAACATTGTACATGAGATCTTTACACCAAAACAGAAAGATATCATTTTCGCAGAAAAAGTTGTCCGTGAAATTGATACAAAGAAAGCACAGGGAATCGGTGTATTTACAGTAGATGGTAAGATGATCGATATCGCTTTCTATGACGGAGCAAAGAGAACAATCGAGCTTGCAAAAGCTTCAGGTGTGTATAAGGGGGATTTATAAGATGATTAACGCAGTAGGTAGAGATATCCCGGAAGAGATTTTAAAAGCAACTGGTAAAGAAGTATTTCAGGGTGTACATCATTTTGACGGACATGTCTATAAAAAACACGGACCGGAAGTCGAATGTGTGATCAATTCCAACGGAAGCAAGATGGTAGACAGCATCCATGATGTCCTTGTAAAATGTGGAATCAAAGACGGTATGACAGTCAGCTTCCATCACCATTTTCGTGAAGGGGATTACGTTGTAAATATGGTAATGAAAGAGATCCATGATATGGGGATCAAGGACATTACTATCTGTGCAAGCTCTCTTGGAAAAGCACATGATCCTCTGGTAGAGTATATTGAAGATGGAACCATTACAAATATCCAGTCATCCGGTGTGCGTGGAAAGATCGGAGAAGCTATTTCCAATGGTAAATTAAAAGGTCTTGCGATCATGCGTTCCCACGGCGGACGTGTACGTGCCCTGGTAACAGGTGAGACACAGATCGATATCGCATTTATCGGAACTCCTACTTGTGATGAGTACGGTAACTGCCGTGGTATCGGTGGAAAATCTGACTGTGGTGTACTTTCCTACGCAATGTCAGATGCTTTCCATGCAAACAAAGTCGTAGCAATCACAGACTGCATGGTTCCGTTCCCGAACTTTCCGGCACATATTTCAATGACAAAGGTAGACTATGTTGTAGAAGTAGACCAGATCGGTGATCCGAAGAAGATCGCAACAGGTGCAGCAAAACCGACCACAGATATGAGAAAGCTGATGATGGCTGATTACTGTACACAGTTCGTTGTAAATACACCGTATTTCAAAGATGGATTCTCTTATCAGACAGGTGTCGGCGGAGCTTCTATCGCATCTACTATTTCACTTGCAAAGGTAATGAAAGAAAGAAATATCCGCATGCGTTTTGGTGTGGGTGGTCTTACAAAGCCGATGTGTGACCTTCTGATCAACGGTCAGGTAGATGCACTTCTGGATACACAGGACTTTGACCTTGCAGCCGTAGAATCTGTAAAAGATCTGCATCATTTCCGGATCAGTGCAGGTGAGTATGCGAACCCGTTCAACAAGGGGGCAGTTGTCAATAAATTGGATTTCGTAATTCTTGCAGCTTTGGAAGTTGACGTACACTTCAACTGTAATGTTGTTGTAGATTCTAATGGTATGATCACAGGAGCGCAGGGTGGACATCCGGATACAGCAGCCGGAGCAAAATGTGCCATCGTTATCGCACCGCTTCTTCAGGGAAGAACACCGGCAATCTGTACAGACGTAACAACCGTCACAACACCGGGAGAAAGTGTAGACGTTGTCATCACAGATTATGGTATTGCAATCAATCCGAAGAGACAGGATCTGATCGAAGCAATGAAAGATGTAGACCTTCCGTTTAAGACCATCGAAGAATTACGTGATATCGCTTACTCTATCGCGGGGGAACCACAGAAGGTACAGTTTGGAGATCGTGTTGTCGGTGTCATTGAAAGCCGTGATGGCACCATCATGGATGTTGTCCGTCAGATCAAGCCGTTTGAATTTGATGATTAAATTCTGATCGGAAAACTTACAGGTTATTGGCTATTGGATATAAAAGGAGAACCGTATGGGAAAGAATCAGGCAGTGGAGAAAGCAGAATACCTTGCAGAATCGATTGGCCGGATGGCGTATCAGGCGCTGCTTGAGGAAGTCTATACGGTTCCCAAACCGGGGCTTGTAGATCCGTATTCCTGTGGTGCCCACACTGATATGGATGTGCAGACCTTTGAAAGAAGTGCAGAGGCGTTGTATCCGTGGTTTGTCAGAATGGCATACCAGGGATATCAGCTGACCTGTACGCCGGAAGATCTTTTCCGTGAAATCCGTAAGACCGGAATGCTTGCGGAGGAAGCCATGTATCGGGCAACCGGACATGTGAATACACATAAAGGGATGATCTTTACCCTTGGAATATTCAGTGCGGCAGCGGGAAGATGTATCCAGGAAGACGGAACGGTTACTTTGCAATCCATCCTTCGGATGGAGCAGAAGATGACTGCCAGGATCTTAAGAGCCGAAATTGAGATGTTGGGAAAGGAACCTGCGAAAAGTAACGGTGAGAAAAATCTCGTACAATACGGGACTACAGGGATTCGCGGGGAAGCGCTTGCCGGATACCCATCTGTTTTTCATATTGCGCTTCCGGTACTGGAGGATGGACTTTTGCGGGGAATGGAGTGGAACCGGATCAAATTACAGATCCTTTTTGCACTGATGAGCCGGGTGCAGGATTCCAACATTTTATCGAGAAAGAATCCGTCAGTACTCTATCAGGTACAGATGGAAGCGATGCAGTTTCTGGAGAAAGGCGGAGCCTACTCAGAAGATGCGTTAGACAAACTGATCCGCATGGATGCGGATTATATAAAGCGTGGTATCAGCGCGGGTGGGTGTGCCGATCTACTTGCCACCTCACTGTTTCTTGCGATGCTGTGCAATAAAATTCCAAACGAGAACGGGGCAATCCTGAACCTCTTTCCAGTTGTAAAATAGAGCGTATAATAACTGAGAACGGGAATCAAATTTTCTGCCATGAATATGGACTGCACCAGACTGGTGAGGAATAAAAAAGATGACTTTTCACAAATGAGTGGGTGAAAAGTCATCTTTTTATTTCATAGGAAATTCCAAAGGAACTTCCTATGAAATAAAAGGCACTGCGTGCCGGAGATGCGCACTCGCACGAAGATGAAGAATGTCGCAAGCGGTCTACGCTCCGCTTCGGTCGTTGCTTAACGAGCGCCACTGGCGCTCAGCAACGCGCTCGGCGCGAGAATGTGCCGAGGCACATTCTTTCTTATTCATTAGGAGAAGATTCAGGATGGAGCCTCTTCTTGATGAAAAGGTCGTTTACGGAACAAAACGGTATCCCAGTCCGCGGATCGTCAGGATATACGCCGGATTCTGTCTGTCGTCCTCGATCTTACCACGAAGCCGGTTGATGTAGACCATGATTGCATTGTCATCAACGGCAACCGTATTGCCCCAGACATGCTCATAGATCATGTCCTTGGTGAAAACCTGCTGCGGATGCTTCATAAAGAGCAGAAGAAGTGCAGACTCCTTGGAAGAAAGGATAAGTTCTTCGCCATTTTTGTAAAAACGCATGGTTGTGGTATCATAGCTGAATGGACCGCATTCCAGAGTATCGGAATTGTCGAGTACCAGATTCTTGTTGCGGCGGATCAGTGCTTTTACTTTAGCACCAAGTACAAGCGGTCGGAACGGCTTGGTGATATAATCATCCGCTCCAAGTGAAAGCCCGTACAGAGAATCATAGTCTTCATTACGTCCGCTGACGATCATAACCGGAGTACTGATCCCCTGATTGCGAAGCCTTTTGATAACTTCAAACCCTTCCATATCTCCCAGCATGATATCCATAAGGATCAGGTCAAATGTATGATTTTTCAGGATGGACAGCGCATCCATGCCACAGTTTACTGTTGTTGTTTCTAGCTCATTGCTGTGCATTACTTTTTCCAGCAGCTTACAGATTGCCGGATCATCATCTACGATCAGTATTTTGTCAGCCATTGAGGCAACCTCCCAAAAGTAAAAATTTCAATAAATTTTTCATAAATTTTATATCTAATTTTCGATTATCCGCATAAACACTATACTTTCAAGTATTTTGAAGTATAGAAAAAACTCATTTTACCACGAATTTACCACGATTGAATGAGCCTTGATATGACCTATAAAATAACACCCAAAAGACATCATTACACCTAAATGGTGTCTTTTTAAAAAGCAGTCAATCCTAAAACTAACTGCTTTGTGTATATGGATATGAAATTGTAAACTAGAAGCTGTTTATTTTTTCTTTTTAGGTTTTGGCGTTGGTAGTTCATCATACATCACATCAAATAACCCCGTCAGAAAATCTTTATTATCAACTTCTTCCACCAATAACATTTCTTTGGCGTTTTCGTATGGAATTTCATAAGTAACTGTCGGCATATAAGAAATTGCAGACTTTGTTGGTTTTACAAGTAACCTATCATCATATATACCGCCAACGATTTTTCCACGATAATAAATAATAAATTCTCCCATCATTGCACGATATGTTATTTCTTGTAATTCTGATAATTGTTCTAAAACAAATTGTAAATAATCTTTACTTGAAGCCATTTCCAACCCTCCAATCTTGAATTTTATTATTCCAATGCTTTCTTTAAGTCCAGAACAAATTGCTTTTGTTGTTTTTTCAAATAGGTTTTTACAAAAGGTTTCATAAACCACTTTTTAGGTATCACATTTTCTGTAAAGTCTATTTGTGTTTCATTCCCTTTGTCTATAAAAACACCAATCCAATGACCTTTCATGTTGCTATTCTCCATATCAAATTCCCAGCGTTTATATGGTTCTGCAACGGTAACGGTAAATGTAGTAGCATATCCATTTTTTGTGTATTCAATAAATTGTTTGTCATTTATTATTTCTGTTTTGCTCAAATCACTTCGCCATGAGTTATATTTATCAACAGCTAAAACAATGTTCCAAACTTTTTGAATATCATTACTAATAATTGTATTTATATTTGAAATTGCCACTTTTTCATTTCCCCTTTTCAAACTGGAATTTGTCTTACAACAATTTATATATGCATAAAAAGCAATATATTTATGAAAACACCCTAAATCCAAAATCTACTCAATTCATTTTTCCTTACATAAAATGTTCTCGTATATTTCACTTCCTCACCAAGTGTTTCCCCTATCAAAACTTCAAAATCATTGATATCAAATTCTGGAAAGAATGTATCTCCATCTTCAATATTTAAATCTACTTCTGTGATATACATTTTATCTACTATTTGCAAAGCTTCCTTAAATAGTCCATATCCACCAGATATGTATACATCTCGTCCTTTAGCCAATAATAATGCATCTTCTAATGATTTAACTGAAACTAAATTATCTCCTTGATACTCTGTTGTGGTGGAAACAACAATATTCATTCTATTAGGCAACGGATGACCGATTTCTTCATAAGACTTTCGCCCCATAATAACCACATTACCCGTTGTTAACTCTCTAAATTGCTTTTGTTCTCCCTTTATTTTCCATGGTATATTACCATTCTTGCCTATAACATTATTCTTTGACCTCGCAACAATCAAACCTATCATCTATTTCATCCTCCATAATATGATGTCGTACCTGTGATTCCATCAAGTGCACCACATCTTAACAAACTCAAAATTATCTCGAACTAACCAGCTCGACAAATTCAAGTTTGTCGCTTTCTTCATATCCACATTATATCATTTTCATATCTGCACCACAATAAAATTTTATGCACCGATAATCTTACTGAACAGCTCTAACAAACACCATTTCATCACTCCAATCTGAAATTTAGGTATGAAAAAAGCAGTCAATCCTAAGACTAACTGCTTTGTGTATAGAGATATGAAATTGTGAAATAGAATTTGCCTATTTCAAATCAAAAAGAGAATTTTCATAGTCCTTTACATAGTATCGTATATTTTTACGCCCCTTTTGAATAATGGTATGTCCCTCTGCTTCTAATTTTTCTTTCTGTGCTTCAATACCATTTGGATATTTAGCATTTAATTCTCCGTTTGCTTTTAATGTTCTCCAATAGGGTGTTTCATCTTCGGAACGCTGATAACTCGCCCACGCTACAATAGAAACAAATATACCCGCTGTAATCGGCTCTGTAAAATCTGCACCACTCAATTTTGCAAAGTGTTCTCGTATTTTTCCAACCGTAATCACTTTACCATACGGAACTTTTTTCATTACTTTGTCATAGTCAATCGGGGGAGCAAAATACATTTTGTTTCCACCATATTTCTCAATACTTTTCTGGTCTATGATAATTTGAAATTTTGGCATATCCTTACTATCATGCAACATAGCATTAAAATCTTTTTTATCTTCATTTGCCATTTGTGCCACCTCCTACTTTAAGGATAGTCTGTTTCTTATTTCCATGCAATGAGGCTGTTTGAAAATTATTAACACTTTCAAATTTGTCGCTTTCTTCATATCCATATTATAACAGTTCCATATATCCGCCACAATAAAAATCAGCATACCCTTAGCATTTATGGAACAAAAATGCACACTTTTTCTTTCTTCCTCTTGATTACCCCACAACAGAAAAGAAAAAGCCCTGTCAAGAGCCTTGCCACCATTGGTGGTGCTTTGCACTCTTTACTGGGCTTTTTGTTTGCTGTATCTTCCATGCAAGAGGAAATTAAAGACCTCTGTTCCATTTCGCCTTTAGATAATCTTCATAGTCTGCTTCATTGAAGTCTACTTGTGGAGAAGTGTCGGGAATGTTGTTTCTGTTGTCTATATCCGCAAGCTGACGAAATATCCAATCATCATAAGGGTCATGGTATTTATACTCTTTGGGCTGTTCTCTGTATCGGTCTAACCCTCGCATTTCCTTATGTACTTTTATCATGCGTTCCAGTTTTTGACGCTGTATCAACTGCTTGATTTCCATAAGTTCTTCCAACTCCGTAACCTCATTGGTAATGTAGTTATGGATATACTGTATGAGTTTATATGCCTTGTAAAATGTGCATTCTTTTTCATCATCGAAAAATTCATTTTCAGACAGGTAATCTAAGGAAACATTGAAGTCTTGTTCCCGTTTGATAATATCCATGATATAGGGCTCGGTGTGGTCAATATACTTCCATTCTCCCGACAATAATTCATTGGGTGTTACTCCCAGCACGTCCATTATCTTTTCCAGCGTATCAAAGGTAGGATAATTCACGCCACGTTCAATCTTGGAAAGGCTCTGCATATTGATACCGATTTTGTCCGCAAGTTCCTGTTGTTTCATTCCTCTATGCTTTCTTATGGTCTGTATGTTCTCTCCTAAGAAACTGATTTTCTTTTCGTAATGCTCCATGACTTAGTATAAACACTCCTTTCATTGCTTTTCTTGGTATTTATAAGCATATCATACTTAATATATATCTAAAAGTCAACAAAAACTTCTTGACAAGTAATTCTAATGGCGTTATTATCGTATCAGATAGAGTGATTAAGCACGCTAGGGTCAATCACACGCTTGAGTAAGCATAGAAAAGATGTATTTTCATTTTGATAGCATGAATAAGCATAGACTATCAGACCGAAAATAAGGTTTCTGACTGGGGCTGTTCCGTTTAGCCACGAGCCTTACAAGGCTCGTGAGCGTTAAGAACGGATCAGACACAGGAAGAAAGGGAACGCCTTTAGGCGTTCATAAAGGGCGTATATGTAACACCGCCCTGCGTATACATGTCATAGTACCTAGAAACTGTGATAAATAAAGGAAAAAACACAATTTTTACCCCGCAAAAAAACGGGGCATACGAAAGGAGAAATGCACTATAACTACACACAAAAATTTATCCGTTAAGATTGATTACATCAGCATTGTATTTGAAACGGCAACCGCTGAAGATGTAATCATGCACATTTTAGATTTACCGACTGACATTTTCAATGTTTATCCAGCAACGATAAAATTCAAGACTTATCAGGCACGCTGGCAGATTGGAGATATTTATGTATCGGGGGACGCAAGAAAGACAGAGGACAACCCACAGGGGCTAGGCTGTTATCTTGTTATGACTGGCAGAGGTTGTGATGATATTTTCCGTATTCTCGACAGTAGGAATTATACCTTTGGGGATATGTTCCGACGCTGTGAGCGAAGATACGGACTGGATAATTTCCATTTCACAAGACTTGATATTGCCATTGATGATAAGAACGAAAAGCCATTCTTTACCATAGAGCAGATAAAGAAGAAATGCGAAAAAGAGGAATTTATTTCTAATAGTGAGGGCTACCACTTTGACGAAAGCAAGTTTGATGATTTCGACACTGCAAAGACTGTTTATATTGGTGCTGGTAAATCGGGATTGTCCTACCGCTTTTATGACAAAGATAAGGAAGTCTGTTCAAAACATAATAAGACACTTGATGAAGTCGGCAGTTGGAAACGGACAGAAATGCAACTGCGAGATGATAAGGCTCATGCTTTTGCCATGACATTCAAAGACAGACCGCTGGAACTTGGGGAACTGGCTTTCGGGCTATTGGCAAACAACCTACGCTTTGTCGTGCCAAACAGAAATGAAAGTAATAAGAGCAGATGGAAAACGTGTCGGTTTTGGGAACGCTTTTTAGGGGCTATGGAAGTCTTAAAACTGCAAGTACCGAAACTACATAATTCTCTTGAGGAAACACAGCAATGGCTCACAGAGGGTGGCGTGATTTCCGCTGTGAAAAGTTTTTACTTCTTGGAAGAACATGACGCATTAGGTGGACTGGAAAAAGTGGGAACTATGCTTGATAAGGCAAGATACAGCAATTCCCTTTCCAGTAAACTAACCGCCCACTTACAGAGGATAGACCGCACCGATCTTATCCCCTATATCCAATATAACACGAAACATGGGAAAGGGGGTATCTGATGAATAACAACGATATTCCCGTATGGGAAAAATACACCCTTACCATTGAAGAAGCGTCAAAATATTTCCGTATCGGAGAAAACAAGTTAAGACGATTGGCAGAGGAAAACAAGGACGCTGGCTGGCTCATTATGAATGGCAACCGCATACAGATTAAACGCCGACAGTTTGAAAAGGTCATTGACAAATTGGACGCAATCTAATGCAAATGAGCCTTGTATGTGTTATGATGAATACAAGTCATATCAAGGCTCTTTCCAACAAGGAAAGGAGCAGACACCATGAAAGAAAAAAGACGGGATAGCAAAGGACGTATCCTGCATACTGGAGAGAGCCAACGAACAGACGGGAAATACTTATATAAATATGTGGACGCATTTGGAAACACAAAATATGTGTATGCTTGGAGATTGACACCCACAGACCCGACACCAAAGGGAAAACGGGAAAAACCCTCACTTCGTGAACTGGAACAGCAGATAAGACGGGATATTGAGGACGGTATCGACAGCACAGGCAAGAAAATGACGCTTTGCCAACTCTACGCCAAACAGAACACACAGAGGGCAAACGTGAAGAAGAGCACACAGAAACAACGGGAACAGCTCATGCGGTTATTGAAAGAGGACAAGTTAGGTGCTAGGAGCATTGATACGATAAAACCCTCTGACGCTAAGGAATGGGCGTTACGCATGAAAGACAAAGGCTTTTCCTATAACACCATTAACAACCATAAACGCTCGTTAAAAGCGTCATTCTATATCGCCATACAAGACGATTGTGTAAGGAAAAACCCTTTTGATTTCAAGTTAAGTGAAGTTATAGAAAATGATACCAAAGAGAAAGTCGCATTGACAGAGGAACAGGAACAAGCCCTACTCTCATTCATCAAGGCGGACAATGTGTATCACAAGTATTATGATGATGTGCTGATACTGTTAAAGACAGGACTTCGTATCTCGGAACTGTGCGGACTGACAGTAGCCGATATTGATTTCAAGAATGAAGTTGTGATTATCGACCACCAGTTATTAAAGAGCAAGGAACAGGGCTACTATATTGAAACGCCTAAGACAAAAAGCGGAGCAAGGCAAGTGCCATTAAGCAGAGAAACGATACAAGCATTTCAACGGGTTATGAAGAAACGCCCAAAGGCAGAACCATTTGTGATAGACGGACGGGGCAACTTTCTATTTGTAAATCATAAAGGCAAGCCCAAAGTTGCGATTGATTACAATATGCTTTTTGTCCGTATGGTAGAGAAATACAACAAGCACCATAAGGACAATCCCTTGCCACATATCACACCGCATACACTACGCCATACGTTCTGCACAAGGCTGGCAAGTAAGAACATGAACCCAAAAGATTTACAGTATATCATGGGACATTCAAACATCAGTATCACAATGAACTGGTATGCTCATGCGTCCATAGATACTGCAAAATCAGAGGTTCAGCGTCTAATCGCATAGAAGTATTTACCACGATTTTAACCACGCTTGATAGCGAAAATATAAGAAGATAGACCTAGATATGTGAGGTTTACAACAAAAGCAAAATGCCCGTAGAGCCGATAAAATAAGGCTTTACGGACATTTAAGAAGATATAAAAAGATAGTCAAAAAGACATATATAATTTCTATACAACTTATAAAAAACATTATAATATTAGAAAGAGAACAAGTCAATTGATAACAAACCGGGGACGAGAATATATGAAGAAAAACAAAAAGACACTGATTGCTGCGATTCCACTTTTTTTAATCGTAATTCTTGTATTTGCAGGATTTGGTGTCTGGAAAAAGTACAGAGATACTTTGATGCAGAACCAGGAGGAACAGATGCTCCTGACAACCAGAATCCTGAGTGAAAATATGGCGATGTCCACAGAGGAATATGAGGAAAGTTTAAGCTTTCTTGCAAAAACAGCAGAGAACAGACCGCAGGATGAGGCAAAACAACTATATCGGGAATTTATAGACACACAGACCAGTTTTATCACGAATCTGTACCTGGAAGACGAACAGGGAAAGCTTTCAGAGAGTGTCAAGGATGTACAGATTGTAAGTTCACAGCTGCTCACTCAAAGCTCGGCAAAGAATAGCATTTATATGGAAAAAGATACAGGTGGGAAAATCTATAATGTATATAAGCGTGTTTTGAAGGATGGGAGAAAGATCTGTCTGATGATCGATGCGGAAAAATATTATCAGAAACTGATTTCGGGAATTCACATCGGAACGAATGGATACATTGTTGTCAAAGATGCAGAAGGAACGATCATCATGCATCCGAAGAAAGAACAATGGGGAATTCCGGTTATTGCAGGAAGGAAGAAAATGTATCCAGATCTGGATTACTCCAGTCTGGAGAAGATGATTGAGGATCAGAAGAAGAGAAAAGAAGGTATTTCTCATTATTATTCGTATTGGTGGACAAATGAAAAACGTCCGAGAGTACAGAAAATCAGTGCATATTCTCCGGTTCAGATCGGAGACAGCTTCTGGGTAGTCAGTGCGGTGATCGACTACGATGATCTGTACGAACCGATAGCTGAAGGTTTCTTGAAAATGGTATGTATTTTTGTTGGTATTTTGTTGGCTGCCGGTATTGCGGTTGTCTTATTTGGCAGAGTGATGCGTGATATGAGAAGAGCTGTGCGGGAGATCAATGATCTGAAAGAACTGAATGAGCAGTTGGAAAAAATGCATCGGAGCGAGCAGAGTATCGCACATCAGCAAAGACTTCAGATCATGGGAACTATGACAGGTGGTATCGCACATGAATTCAATAATTTTCTGACTCCGATCATGGGATATGCAGAGCTTCTGATGATGGAACTTCCGGAAGGATCAGAAGAACAGGACAGTGCAAAAGAAATTTATGAGGCTTCGGAAAAAGCAAAGGATGTAGTGCGCCAGATTTCGTCCCTGAGTCGAAAGAATGTAGAGACCGTTTATAAAAATATTTCGATAAAGAAATTCATGACGCGTGCAGAAAGGATGATGGAATCTGTCTGTACGCCTCTGATCCATATGGAAAGTGAGTTTTGTGTAGATGATGAAATGATCCTTGGAAATGCGACACAGCTGAACCAGGTGCTTTTAAATGTCTGCGTTAATGCGGTGCATGCGATTGGAAAAAATCAAGGAAATATCAGAATATCCTGCCATTCAGAAGAAAAAGAAAAACTGGCTCAGGGAGTGATTGAAAAGCTTTCGGATGTATGGAAAAAATATATCCATATCCAGGTGAAAGATAATGGGTGTGGAATGGATAAAGAGACGCTGCGTCAGATTTTTGATCCATTTTTTACAACGAAAAAAGGGGGAGAGGGTACCGGACTTGGACTGGCACTTGCGGAGCAGATTATTACTTCACATAAGGGATATATTTATGCAGAGAGCAAAAAAGGAGAAGGAAGTACCTTTCATATCTACCTTCCGGTACTGGATACAGAGCATATGCCACAGATTGTGCAGAATATTCCCAGAAAGGATTATCGGATCGTGGTGGCAGATGACAATGCAAAGGTATTGCAGCTGCTGAAAAAGAATTTTGAGAAGATCGGGATCCAGATTCAGACCTGTATGAAAAGAGAAGAACTGCAAAAATGTCTGGAACAGCAGGAGGCAGATGTACTGGTAGTAGACGAGACGATGGAGGATTGCAGTGGAGTGGATTTCTGTATGTCGCTTGCAGGCAGATATCCGGACATGCTGAAGCTTATTATTATTGATGGAGTCAGCCGTGAGGTGGCAGAGGCCCGGCAGAAAGGAATCATTGACGGATATGTAGAAAAACCGGTATCGGATACCGCAATTCTCGAGGCAATTCGGAATCGTGCCAGCCAGCCGATATAAGAAAAAAGACGCAGATATCTGTAAGGTGTAAGATAAGACAAACCCAACCTTAATACTTTTAAAGATTTACCTTAACAAAATGTAAGGAGGAATCTGTAAGAGTGTAAGGTTGGGTTTTTATAATGGAATCATCAAATAAATGGTACGAAAAAGTACCCGTACAAAAGGAAGGAGAAAATGCCATGAGTGAAGCAATGCTTGCCTTATTGGGATTTGCAACCATCATTATTGTGATTGCGTTGCTCTTAAGAAATGTAACGGTACCGGCTCTTGCATTTGTCAGTGTATCAACTGTAACAGGTGCGATCCTTGTAGCAACCGGAACATTTACGATTGAAGAAATGGGGGAATTTGTAACAGCTGGTGTAGCCGGAGTACATGGTACTGCAGCACTGTTTATCTTCTCTGTACTTTTCTTTGGAATTATGACAGATGTAGGAATGTTCGACAAGATCATCAATGCATTGATGAAGAAAGTCGGAAGTAATGTAGTCGGTGTTGCCATGATGACCTGTATCATTGCTATGATCGGACATCTGGATGGAGGCGGTGCCTCTACATTCCTGATCACAATTCCGGCAATGCTCCCGGTTTACAAACGTCTGAATATGAGACCGACAACTCTGATGCTCATCTGTGTATCTGCAATGGGTGTAATGAACCTTCTGCCATGGGGCGGACCGACAATGCGTGCGGCTACTGTCCTTGGAATTGAACCAAATGCACTGTGGAAACAGATCATTCCAATGCAGGTTGTAGGTATTTTTATTGCACTTGGAACAGCATTTATCTGGGGAAATATCGAAAAGAAGAGAGGTGCAGGCACTTCTTCAGCAGAAAAGATCGAGTATGGCGGAATTGAAGATGAAGCCGTAACAGATGATGAAAAGAATGAGCTTGCAAGACCGAAACTCTTTGTGTTCAATGTAATCGTAACACTGGTAGTGATCGTAAACCTGGTTCTTGCAAAGGTACCGTCTTACTATATCTTTATGGTAGGATGTGCAGTAGCACTTTTTGTAAACTACCCGGGTGCAAAAATGCAGGGTAAGATCATTAAATCCCATGCAGGTCCGGCACTTACCATGGCATCTACGATTCTTTGTGCAGGTGTATTTCTTGGAGTGATGCAGCAAACAGAGATCATGACTCATATGGCTAATGTACTTGCAAATGTAGTTCCACAGTCTATGGGAAGATTTTTACCGCTTATCGTAGGTCTGGTATCTGTACCGCTTACACTGATGTTTGATACCGATTCCTTCTTCTTCGGAATGCTTCCGGTACTGATCGGAATCGGAAACGAATTCGGTGTAAATCCGGCACATATTGCCATTGCAATGGTTGTTTGCCGTAACTGTGCAACTTTCATCAGCCCGGTTGTTCCTGCTACTTTCCTTGGAACCGGACTTGCCGGTGTGGAGATCAAAGATCACATCAAGAACAGTTTCTTCTGGATCTGGGGTGTAAGTATTATCTGTCTGATCTCAGGTATAATTCTTGGAGTTATCAAATTCTAGTTAGATAAATAAAAAGATCCTGTATTTCATGTGATTTGTACATGGAGTACGGGATTTTTTTGGATATGCATATAAAATGGTCTGATGATTGAAATGCAACGAAAGTACTCGAAAATGTTATGCAGGGTATAAGATTTCAGGAAAATGTGATAGAGTTATTTTACTTCGATTTAGTTCTAAAATCGAAAAAGTATCTAATTAACCATAATCAGAAGGTATCTCATTTTCGGTGCTCAATTTTCGAGTAAACTCCCGACAATGAACAAAGCAAAAGAAAATATAGAAGTATGGGAGTTTGCCTTTACAAAGGATGACAGTATGTTAAAATATTTATAGTAGAAAAGTCAGATTTTCCTTTCTATATTTTTACAATGCAGAAAGGGGAATCATATGACAGAAGAAAAGAAACAATTAACAGAAAATCAGGATAGCTTTATAATGCATCCAACGGTAGATTTCTGCTTCAAAGAATTAATGGAGAATGCAAAAGTAAGACAGGGATTGATTGCGGCAATCCTAAAGAAAGATCCAGAAGAAATTCAGAAAACAAAGTTGATGCCAACAATTTTAAGGAAAGAATATCCGGAAGATAAATACGGGATTCTGGATGTAAGAGTTCTCTTGAAAAATGGAGAGCAGATGGATTTGGAAATGCAGGTGGTGCCATTTGAATTCTGGTTTCAGAGGAGCTTTTATTATCTGTCAAAGATGGTAACGGATCAAATGAAAACAGGGGATACTTATGATAGAATTAAACCGTGCATTCATGTTGGAATTTTGGACTTTAATTTCTTTGAAAATGATACCAGATGTTATCATGCGGGAATGTTCTGTGATAAAGAGACTGGAGAAGTGCTGACGGACTTGCTGCAGATTCATATTCTGGAATTGAAAAAGTTGCCACCGGAAAGTCAGAATGAAACTGGGATCATCCAGTGGATGCGATTTATGAGCGGAAAGAACAGAAAGGATTTTGCAAAGATGGCAGAGCAAAATGAATATATTAAAGAAGCTTATGAATGTCTGGAGAAGATGAGTGCAGATGAAAGAAAAAGAAGAGAATACGAAGAAAGACAAAAAATTTTGTGGGATCATAATTCGTTTATGAAAAGTGCAAAAATAATTGGGATGCGAGAAGGTCGTGAAGAAGGACGTGAGGAAGGACGTAAAGAAGGACGTAAAGAAGGACGTAAAGAAGGACGTAAAGAAGGGTACAGGGAAGCATTAGTTTCAATTGTTATAAAAAAATTGCAAAAAGGGATGTCAGCAGAGGAAATTGCAGATTTTCTGGAAGAGGATGTCTTGACGATACAGAGAATCTATGATATTGCCAATACCTATGCACCGGAATATGATATAGAAAAAATAGTACAAAAGTTGGGAAACACATCGGGAATGAAACAAAAGTAAGAAAAGAGTAAGTCAAATCAGATAGATGAGTGATTTGACTTACTCTTTTTTTCGCATGTAATTAGTTGTTGTTCACTTATAAAGTAAAAACACCATATGAGGATGCCCTAAGGAATAGGCATTAGTATGAGGAATGTTTTACTTCAAAATTTTCCGCAAAATACAAGTAATAATTCCCACCACGCAGAATGGAAAATATGCCGGGTAAAGAGAACCAAATACCAGGATACCGCCTCTGATACCGGTCAGCAACTGAACATCAGAAGGAATTGCAGCTGCGGCTAGACTGAAGAGGTAGGACAGAACATATACCAGGACAAAATAAGTAAGTCCGCGTCCGGTTCCGTGCCGGATGCCACTTAATGTGAAAAAGAACGTAGACAGCATCCAGATCAGCATAACCGCTCCGACAGTCAGATAAGCAATCAGAGTAAGATCTGGATTGGATGTCAGTGTATTGATATCTCCATAATCAGACAGCTGATTCCAGAATGAAAAAAAGGTAATCGCCAGGATGATGGCGGACATCAGAACCGGTGCCGGGCGAAGGATGAAAGTGGTCAGTTTCTCAGCGGCAGTACTTCCGGTGCGGGCAATATTCCGGATTGGAGCAGCCAGTTCTTCGGAAGAGGAATCGGGACGTCTGCGGGAATTTCTCCGTTCTGTCCGTCTGGCTGGTCTTTGGCGGTCATAATAAGAATCCTCTTCTTCATAATCATCGTCATAATCAGGAGCAAGCCTGTCTGTTTCATAGTAGTAGTCGTCAGTTTCATAATCGTTAAGGTAGTCTGTGTCGTCATAACGGTCGTCATAATCATCCTGCCCCACAGGGATCGACGGGAGATCGCCTGTATAAGTTACTTCAAAGTTGTCATCAAAATAGTCGTCTATATTTTTTTTATTATTCATAAAACAAATACACCCTCCTTGTGCATAAGTGTATGGTAACTGTTTTGACAGTCTGTGTCAAATAAATAATGAGATGATTGTGAAATCTGAAAAATTGAAAATGGGTTAATGTAGCAAAGATGGAAAGAGAAAGAGTGGTAGGGGACATCATTCTATGGTAGAATAAATCTGTATGAAAAAATAAATGAGGACAGAAAAATATGGCAATCAATATAGCAACAAAAGCAATCCTGAAAATCCTGTCTTTTGGAGGGATTGATGTAGAAGTATCAAGGCAGCTTGCGGATCTGAAAAGACTGGATCCGATGAAAATTTTTTATAAAAAAATGGATCTGCAGGTATATAACGGAGATTATGAAGTTCCGATCCGGGTATTTTTCCCGGATGAAGCATCGTGTCTGGAAAAAGATCAGATCAAGGGACGAAAGATCATGCTTTTCCTTCACGGAGGAGGATGGGCGACTGAGCATGTGGAAAATTATGAGAGAGTATGTTCCCGGATGGCACAGGCGACGGGGCAGACTGTAGCAGCAGTAGAATACCGCCTGGCGCCGGAGCACAAGTTCCCGACCGGGCTTATGGACTGTTATGCCGTGGCAAGAGCATTGTATACGCATCCGGATACAAAGCCGGAGGATATTACTCTGATTGGAGACAGTGCAGGTGGCAATCTGGCAGCTGCATTGTCCATTATGGCACGGGACCGTGGCGAATTTATGCCAAAGAGACAAATTCTGATCTATCCGGCAGTCAATAATGATTATTCAGAGAAGAGTCTGTTCTCTTCTGTAAGGGAGAACGGGCAGGATTATCTTCTGACGGCAGGCAAATTAAAAGATTATATCAATCTTTATGCAGGTTCGGAAGAGGACAAGTTAAATCCATATTTTGCACCGATTCTGGAGAAAGATCTGTCAGGACAGCCGGATACACTGATCCTGACGTCAGAATTTGATCCGCTCCGGGATGAGGGAGAAGCGTATGGAAGACGTCTTGCAGAGGCAGGTAACCGGGTGGAAGTACACCGGATCAAGGATGCACTTCACGGATATTTTGCACTGGGAATCCGGAGTCTGCATGTACAGGAAAGTTTTGAATATATCAATCATTTTCTGGAGGGGGAATAGAAAATGCCGCAGACAAATGTAAAGCACTGGAGAAGGCTGGACAATGCAGCGAAGCTTTTTCCGGCGGCGAGCAGTAAAAGGGATACCCGTGTATTCCGGTTCTACTGTGAATTGAAAGAGGATATACAGCAGGAGATCCTGCAGAAGGCAGTAGACAGGACACTGGAAAAATATCCGATCTTTCTGTCCGTGCTGCGAAAGGGACTGTTCTGGCATTATCTGGAACAGAGTAATAAAAGACCGGTTGTAAGAGAAGAGTATAAGGAGCCGTGCAGCAGCCTTTATATCCGTGACAAGAGAGACCTGCTTTTTGAAGTGACTTATTACAAAAAAAGAATCAATTTTGAGGTCTTTCATGTGCTGACAGACGGAACCGGTGCCAGTGAATTTGTACGGGAGCTGGTGAAAAATTATCTGTATCTGGCACATCATGAGGATGGACTGGAGGATGTGGTTCTGTCAGAGTATTCGGAGAGCCTTTCCGATCAGGAAGCGGATGGATTTGAAAGATATTATTCCCGCCAGGCAGACCGCAAAAAGGAGAAAAAACCGGCAGCGCATCAGCTTCGCGGAAATAGTCGTGAGCTTGGAAGTCTGCAGACGACAGAGGCAGAAATTCCGGTCGAAGAACTGAAGCTCCAGGCAAAGAATTATGGTGTATCGATGACGGTATTTCTGACTGCGGTATATCTGTGTGCGATTCACCGGACAATGGCAAGACGGCAGGAAAGCAAGCCGGTTGTACTGATGGTTCCGGTAAATTTGCGTAATTTCTTTCCGACCAATACAATGCTCAATTTTTTCAACTGGATCGAACCGGGATATCATTTTCAGGGTGGAAAAGAAGAGTTCGCAGATGTTGTGCAAAAAGTAAATGCATGCTTTAAAGAAGAACTGACAGCGGAAAAGATGGAGAAGCGGATGAACGATTACTTCGCCTTGCAGGTGCATCCAATCCTGAAATTTGCGCCGCTGGAACTGAAAAATGTCTGTATCAATATCGGGGCGAGGACGGCAGAAAGTGATGTGACCGCTATTTTTTCCAACATGGGAATCATCCGGATGCCGGAAAGCTATGAGACGTATATCAGGTATTTTGGCGTTTATACAAGTACGCCGAAAGTAGAGCTTTGTATGTGTTCCTTCCGGGATAAGATTTATCTGGGATTTACGTCCAGATATGACTGTGATGCAATCAAAGAGAATTTTTTCCAGATTCTGAAAGAGCAGGAAGTAAAGCCTGAGATCCTTGAAGTGGAGTATCCGGAAAGTGTGATGACAGAAGCGAAAGGAATGCAGATTTTCAAAATATTTACATTTCTTTGCATGATCGCGATTGTGGCGGCACTGGGAGTGGATTATAGCATTGATACGAATTTCCATCTGTCACTGTTTGTGTGCGGCGGTGCGTTCAGTATGTGGTTGGCGCTCGCAGTCGGTTTCTTCAAGCGGTACAATCTGCTGAAGAATGCCATGTGGCAGCTGATCATTGTGACAGTCGGCTGTATTATCTGGGACTGGCTGACCGGCTGGCATGGCTGGTCGATTGACTTTGTGCTTCCGGGAGTCAGTGGCTTGATTATGATTTCGATGCTGATCATATCGAGGGTGTATTACCGTCAGGCGAAGGACTATCTGGTGTACTTTGTGATGGCGGCGCTTTACGGAATGATCTTACCATTTATCTTTTTGCTGACTGGTAAGGTACGAATTGTATTTCCGTCTGTGATTTCAATTGGGATGGGCGTGCTGATGCTGATCGGACTGGTGCTTTTCAAGGGAAAAGAAATGCGTCAGGAAATGGAAAAGAATTTACATGTATAAATCGGTGGTGCCGCAAAATTATCTGGATTGATGATTTTGCGGCACCATATTTTTTGCATTTAAATATCTGACGAGTGCGGTGATCTGGATCAGAAGTTCTTCCTGATGCTTTGCATCGAGTTCTTTAAATAAAGAAAGAACTTGGAATTCAAAACGAAGCAAAGAAACAGAAGGATCCGGTTCACCAATTTCCAAAGCTTCATCTGCAGAGATGCCATACAGATTGGCAAGGGTTGCGAAAGTGGAGAGATCCGGCTCGGCAACGTTATTCTCATAACCGGACAGAGATTTTCTGTGGATACCGGTCAATTCCATCACTTGTTTCTGGGTATATTCTTTATTCTCACGGGCGTTTTTCAGAATTTTACCAATATCTTTCATGAAAATGTTCCCCCTTCAAACATAGTATAAGTTCATTATAAATGGTCAGAGCAGGAAAAAGCAATGACAATTTATTTTGATTTTTTATCGAGATAGTCTGCGAGAGATTGAAACTGAATCAAAAGCTCTTCCTGGTGGCTGGTGTCAAATTTTTGGAAAAGAGTAAGCATTTTTCATTCGCAGCGCGAAAGGGAAAAATGCGAGGGGGGGGGTAGAAGTCTTAATTCCTAATACTTCATCCGCAGAAAGTTGATATAAGCGGAGTAATCTGGCAAATGTGTCAAGATCTGGTTCAGCTACACTGTTCTCATAGCCGGACAGAGTCTTGCGGTTGATACCGGTCAGTTCTATTACTTTCTTCTGAGTATAAAAATTATCTTCACGTGCTGTCCGGAGAATTTCTCCTATATGTTCCATGGGCGATCGTCCTTTCGAAGATTTCATATATAATATAAGTGAAGTGGTATGTACTATTGCTATTATATAAGAAATAGACGTTAAAAAGAGTAGAATTCTTAGAAAAAGTACTAATAAATCAAAAAGTCTTAAAATTAAAGATACACATGTGCTATCATATTCAAACTTTAATCTCTAAACTTTAATTTTTCCGCCTATGATCTCTAACGAAATAGGAATTGTGAGACTTGCGGCGCCATATTTTTTGTATGCAAAAATCTGACAAGTGCGGTGATTTGAATCAGGAGTTCTTCCTGATGTTTGGGGTCAAGTTCAAAGAAAGAACCTGGAATTCACATTGAGGCAGAGAGTCGGAAGAAGCTTTTCCACCAATATCTAATACTTCATCGGCAGAAATACCATAGAGATTGGCAAGAGTCGCAAAGGTTGATAGATTTGGCTCGGCAACGTTGTTCTCTTAACCAGAAAGCGATTTCCTGTGGATGCCGGTTAATTCCATTACTTGTTTTGGGTATATTTTTTATTCTCACGGGCATATTTCAGAATCTTGCCAATGTCTTTCATGAAAACGGTTTCCTTTCAAATTTACTCCTTTCTTATTATAAAGCACAAAGATAAGAAGACGCAATTTTGAAAACTGTGGTTTTTTATCGAATTATGTATCAAGGAATTACCTATTATTAAATATTAAAACCTATTATTAAAAGACTGAAAAATATGGATTATAACATTAAAAATCGCAAAATTAGCGGAACTGTTAATAAAACGATATTTTTTCGGGAGGGGGAAGAAAAGGAAAAACAAAATCTTAAAAAATACGTTAAAAAGATGTAGAAGTCTTAGAAAAGGTAAGAATGATATTGACTTCTTAAAAATTAAGACTTATAATAACCAAGATAGGATACGTATGCAAAAAAGCATATCATTTTTTAAAATCAGAAAGAGAGGAAATTAGAGATGAAAAAGAGAAGAGTACTTCATCAGGCATGTGCGTTCTCTGTCGCAGTAATGCTCGTTGGAGTAAATGCTGTACCAGTTGTTGCAGCTGATAATGCTCCTGCTGCATATACTAATGCAGATGAGACATGGAAGGGAAAAGCTTGGGCTATTATTACAGTTGATTCCGAAAAAGGATCTTTTGAAGATGGCACTAATACCAATAATGCTGGACATTTGGAAGATAGTAACTATGCAATTAGTTATTTCCCGACTGTTATTCCAAAGGATGGCTATACATGGACAGGATGGGATATTACAGAACCAGACGGTGTTGTAAATCACTTAAATACTGAGTTTGTTGGCGCTAAGTCATGCATGGTTGCTCCAAAGGACGGAGAATTTAAAGTAGTAGCTACATTTAAAAAGGATGCTCCGGCAGAAAAGGAAACTACTACTTTAGTAACCTTTAATAATAGTTTTGATGGAAATGCAACACTTGTTTCAGGAAATCCAGCAGATCAGTTTACATTTTGGAATAAGGATTCAGCAGTATATGATATTCCTAAATATAATGTAAAAGATGGATATGAAATAACTGGATGGACAGTAACAGGTTCAGAGACAACTACTTGGTCAAAAGATAAGACAACTTTTACATTAAGTGATGTTAATGCAGCATATTCTGATAATGGAGAAAAAGTTGAAGGGTTTGCAACCGTAGTCCCTGTTGTATCTAAAAAAGAGGAATCTAAAAAAGTAGTTGTTAACGCAACGGTCAAAGTTGATCCTAACAAAGGTTACTTTGAAGTGTACGGAGACAAAGAACCTTATGAGACTACAAATGAGAATCTTCAGGATGATGGTTGCAAACTGGGCTATCTTCCAAAAGTAGTAGCAAAAGATGGTTATACATGGACAGGTTGGAAAGTAAAAGATGAAGGAGGTAATGTTGTATACTCTAACATTACAACAGATACTTTTGAACTTATGTTTGATTGTACAAAATCTCAAAATTATACTGTAGAAGCTACTTTTGAAGAGAATAAAGCTGAAGAAAAAACAGTAGAAGTTTATTTCAATATTATTGATTCAGAAAAAGGATCATTCCCGGATTATGCACCATCAACAGTTGTTTCTTTCAAAGGTATTGCTGCAGACACAGACCAGCAGTTTGAAATTCCGGCAGTAAAAGCAAATGATGGATACAAGTTTACTGGATGGAAAGTTGAAGGCGCTGAAACACAGAATTGGGATGCAGATGCTAAAACATTTGGTGTGACAGGACTTGCACATTTCCCAGAAGGATCTAATGTTGGTTATGTAACAATTACACCTGAATTTGAAAAAGTTGAAGAAACACCGGCTGTAGCAGTAGCAAATGCATATGTTGTAATTGATTCAACAGAAGGATCATTCGAAGGATATGAAGGAGCAACACAACTTGATAACGAAAACCTTCAGGATAGCAAATACAACCTTGAATTCCTTCCGACAGTAGTAGCAAATGAAGGATATACATTTAAAGGCTGGAAAGTAACAAACAAAGCCGGCGAAGAAATCTACAACCTTGATGCAAATGCAACATCAATTTCATTCCCATACGGAGTAGCTGATGACTACACAGTAACAGCTGTTCTTGAAAAGAATGAAGAAGAAGTAGCAGTAGCAAATGCAACAGTTGTAATCGATTCAGTAGCAGGATCATTCGAAGGATACGAAGGAGCAACAGAACTTCATAACGAAAACCTTCAGGAAGCAGAATACAACCTTGGATTCCTTCCGACAGTAGTAGCAAATGAAGGATATGCATTCAAAGGCTGGAAAGTAACAAACAAAGCCGGCGAAGAAATCTACAACCTTGATGCAAATGCAACATCAATCGCATTCCCATACGGAGTAGCTGATGACTACACAGTAACAGCTGTTCTTGAAAAGAATGAAACTCCGGTTGATCCGGATCAGCCATCAGTTGATCCTTCAAAACCAAGTACTCCAGAAGAAAAACCGGGTACTTCAATTGAAGAGAACAAGAAAGATGACAAAACATCTACAACAGTAGCAAAAGATGACAAAAAGACAAACAAGAAGGAATCTGCTAAGAAAGCAAATGAGCAGAAATCTGATACAGTTCAGACTGGTGATCATAGCAACGTATTCGTATACGTAGCAACACTTCTTATTGCAGGTGCTGCAGCAGTTGTAGCATTCTTCAGAAGAAGAAACGCATAATCTGGTCTTAGCAATAAGCACAGATGATGTGAATTTAATCAGGTGGCTGTGAGTTCTCTCACAGCTACCTGAAGTTTATAAAGGATATTTCTATATGAATAAGCATACGAATCCAACTATCGTAAAAAGACCAAAGAAAACTCATCGTGACCGCGGGACACAGATAGGTTCTGTTCTTGTCATACTTCTTGCATGTGTGGTGATTGGTGGAGGTATTTATTTTGTACGGCAAGAATTGAGTGGGGGAAAGAATACCACACAAAAAGTTGGCGATACAATTACCATCACACCACAGAAGTTAGACAAGAAGCAGTTAAAAGCATTAATTGACAACACAGAATCTATTAATACAGAGACCTATACCGATGAATCCGTAAATGAGCTGAAAGCAGCTGTAGAGAAGGGAAATACACTTTTACGTGGGGTTCCCGGACAGGATGCAATCGAAGAAACGTATATGGAAATTGTTAACGCGATCCAGGGGTTGACCAAAAAAGACACGCAGTAATGCGTGTCTTTTTTGGCTCTATATTGAAGTAATGGAAGAACAATTAACCAACTGTTCTATATTTTTTATCTACTACGTTAAGAAGTTCATATCCGTCTTCTGTTACGAGAACGAGGTCTTCGATACGTACACCGTATTTGCCTTCGATGTAGATTCCCGGTTCGATCGAGAAGATCATACCCGGTTCAGCTACGTTCTTGTTGATCGGGCTTACATCACCGTATTCATGGTCTTCCTGGCCGATGAAATGTCCAAGACGAATCTTCCAGTATTCGCCGTATCCTGCTTCGCCGATGAGATCTCTTGCCTGCGCATCGATATCACAGAAACGTACGCCTGGTTTGATGATGGCTTCTGCTTTCTCAACCGCTGTACGAACAAGGTCATGGATTGCAGCCTGTTCTTCGTCTACGCTCTTGCAGTAGAAGGTTCTTGTCATATCTGAGCAATAACCGTTCCAGATGCATCCCATATCGATCAGAACGCATTCTCCGGCTTTCAGAGTTCTTGTCTCGCTTGGTGAGTGATGTTGGTCAGCAGCGTTAGCACCGAAGCATACGATTGTATCAAAGCTGAGTCCTGTTGCGCCTTCTTTGTAGTATTCTGCTTCAATGAAATCAGCAATCTGTTTTTCTGTCATGCCTTCTTTAATGTAGGCAGCAGCTCTTTCCATAACCATGTCATTGATTACAGATGCCTGTCTCATGATCTTGATTTCTTCTTCATTCTTAACAGCACGAACACCGTCTACACAGTCAGATCCCCATACCGTTTTCAGTTCAGGGCAGCGCTCCTGAAGCGGAATAAGAAAACGTGCCGGAAATACTTTATCGATACCGAGTACGCCTTTGGTGTCGATATGACTGGTCAGAACCCCAATCTGATCATCCATATCACTGAACCATACTTCTTCAAATCCTGTATCAGATACATAATACAGATAGTTCAAGAACATGGTGTGCTTTCCGTTTGTACGAAGCAGCAGAGCGTACAATCTTTCCCCTGGATGTACCATGATGCCCGTTAAAAAGCGGATGCTGAGTGGATCAGATACAAGTAACTGATCGATTCCTTTTTTTTCCATTTTTTGCAATACGCGTTCCATTCTTTCGTTCATTGCTATAATTCTCCTCTCTTAAATACACTACACCAATCATAGCACATTACAGGCAAAATATGAAGAGAAAGCTGCCATCTATTTTTTAAAATATGTCTTACGAACAGTGCAGGATTTTTTTTGCATTTTCCACACGTTCTCTCGAAGGTGGATTGATCCCTTCGAGGGGATAATCAAGTCCCAGTTCTTTCCATTTGTAGGCACCAAGTGTGTGATAAGGCAGGATTTCTACTCTTTCTACATTATTAAGTGTCTGGATAAAATCATTTAACCGGTTTAAGTATTCATCATAGTCGCTGCGCTCAGGTACGAGCACATGGCGGATCCAGACAGGTTTTTTGATATCGGAGAGAAAGCGGATCATATCCAGAATGTTTTTATTTGTTTTTCCGGTCAGCTCTTTGTGAGATTTTTCATCGATATGCTTGATATCAACAAGAAGAAGATCGGTATACTGCATCAGCTCCTGGAATTTGGAGAAAAATGGTTCTTCTCTGGTAAAAGGACCGCCTGCAGTATCAATCGTTGTGTGAATACCTTTTGCCTTTGCTTTTTTGAAAAGATCCAGCAGAAAATCAATCTGAAGGAGAGGTTCTCCGCCGCTTACGGTGATTCCACCGCCATTTTTCCAGTAAGTGCGGTAACGCAGAGCCTGCGCAAGAAGCTCATCGGCACTGCGCCAGGTGGCGCCGTTTTTATCTGTCATATTCCAGGTGTCAGGGTTATGGCAGAACTGACATCTCAGTGGACATCCCTGAACAAATATAATAAAACGTACCCCAGGCCCGTCAACAGAACCAAAGCTTTCTGTAGAGTGAATAAGTCCTTTGATTTGAGTCATATGAAAATCTCCTTTTTCATTGTGTGATTGGAAAACTGCGGATCAGGCAGAGTCTTTTAAATGCCTTAGTATGCAGGAAAAGCTGCCAGCAGCATCTCTATATGTACCGAAAGTCATGCACTTTAAAATGCATGACTTTCAGCATAACGATATGTTTGGCAAAAGAGTGGAAGTTCGGTAATTACATACGATCGTGGCAGGTTCTTGCGATCACATCGAGCTGCTGTTCGCGTGTAAGGTCGATGAACTTAACCGCATATCCTGATACACGGATCGTAAAGTTTGCGTATTCTTCTTTTTCCGGATGTTCCATAGCGTCAAGAAGTTTTTCTGTTCCGAATACGTTGACGTTCAGATGGTGAGCACCCTGAGAGAAGTATCCGTCCATAACATTTACCAGGTTGTTAATGCGTTCCTCCGGAGTATGTCCGATTGCATCCGGGTTGATGGTCTGGGTGTTAGAGATTCCGTCAAGTGCCCATTCGTAAGGCAGCTTGGCAACGGAGTTCAGGGAAGCAAGAAGTCCGTTCTGTTCTGCACCGTAGCTTGGGTTTGCTCCAGGTGAAAGCGGTGCGCCTGCTTTTCTTCCGTCCGGAAGAGCACCGGTAGCTTTTCCATATACAACGTTTGAGGTAATGGTAAGGATAGAAGTTGTCGGTTCGGATTCACGGTAGGTGTGATGCTTTTTCAGTTTCTTCATAAATGTCTGAAGAAGCCATACTGCGATATCATCTGCGCGGTCATCATCATTTCCGTATTTCGGGAAATCACCGGTTGTCTCGAAATCTACAACGAGTCCGTTTTCGTCACGGATTGTTTTCACTTTTGCATATTTGATCGCACTTAAGGAGTCAACTACATGAGAGAATCCTGCGATACCTGTTGCAAATGTACGACGTACATCGGTATCGATCAGTGCCATCTGAGATGCTTCATAGTAGTATTTGTCATGCATGTACTGGATCAGGTTCAGTACGTTTACATACAGTCCGGCGAGCCAGTCCATCATCTTGTCGTATTTAGCCATTACTTCATCATAATCAAGGTATTCAGAAGTGATCGGTGTGTAAGCCGGTCCTACCTGATCTTTTGACTTGCAGTCGACACCACCGTTGATCGCGTAAAGAAGGCATTTTGCAAGGTTTGCTCTTGCTCCGAAAAACTGCATTTCTTTACCTGTCTGTGTTGCAGATACGCAGCAGCAGATAGAATAGTCATCGCCCCATACCGGACGCATTGCATCATCATTTTCATACTGGATAGAACTTGTTTCAATAGAAATATGTGAAGCGTAGTCCTTGAAGTTCTTCGGAAGACGTTCTGTGTAAAGTACAGTCAGGTTCGGTTCCGGAGAAGGTCCCATGTTTTCCAGGGTGTGCAGGAAACGGTAGTCTGTCTTTGTTACCATAGAACGTCCGTCCTGTCCCATTCCGCCGACTTCCAGTGTAGCCCAAACCGGGTCACCAGAGAAGAGCTGGTTGTAAGATGGGATACGTGCGAACTTAACCATACGGAATTTCATTGTCATATGGTCAACTAATTCCTGAGCTTCTTCTTCGGTAAGGATTCCTGCTTCCATATCTCTCTTGATGTAGATATCAAGGAAGGTAGATACACGTCCGACACTCATGGCAGCTCCGTTCTGAGTCTTGATTGCTGCAAGGTATCCGAAGTACAGCCACTGGAATGCTTCTTTTGCATTTTTTGCCGGTTCGGAGATATCGAATCCATAGGCAGCAGCCATTTCTTTCATGCCTTTGAGGGCGCGGATCTGTTCTGCAAGCTCTTCTCTTTGCCGGATCACGTTGTCACGCATAGAGCCATATCCGCAGTTTGCAAGGTCATCCTGCTTCATGGCGATCAGAAGATCGATTCCGTAGAGGGCAACACGGCGGTAATCGCCGACGATACGTCCTCTTCCGTAAGTATCCGGAAGACCGGTAAGGATTTTTGCGTGACGTGCTTTTTTCATTTCCGGAGTATAGGCATCAAATACTGCCTGGTTATGTGTTTTATGATAATCTGTAAAGATTTTATGAAATTTCGGGTTTGGTTCATATCCGTAAGTTTTGCATGCTTCCTCAGCCATTTTGATTCCACCGAACGGCATAAATGCACGTTTCAGAGGTTTGTCAGTCTGAAGCCCCACAACCTGTTCTTTATCTTTCAGTTCTTCGCAGATATAACCTGGACCGTAAGCGGTAAGAGAAGATACCACTTCTGTTTCCATATCCAGAACGCCGCCTTTTGCACGTTCTTCTTTCTGGAGTTCCTGAAGCTTGCCCCAGAGCTGGTTTGTTGCTTCGGTCGGGTCTGCAAGGAATGAAGAATCTCCCTCGTAAGGTGTGTAGTTGTTCTGGATAAAATCACGAACGTTGATTTCTTCTTTCCAGAGTCTTCCTTCAAATCCCTGCCATTGTTTTTTCTGCATCATTTGGTTATTCCTCCTTCTTGTGGGTGAGCCATAGTACCTATGACCCGGTTATTATACACTGTGTTGCTGCGGTTTATGCCCGGAAAGTTCTGGCAAATTCCAGACATATGAAAAGGTTCAGCCAGAAGAACCGATGGATGTTTACGCCTTTTATATAGCCCTGATTTATGATAATCTTATAAAAATGCGTAAAAAAAGCCGGCATCTGAGCTGAATCGCCCAGACGGTCGGCTAAATAATCAAATCCTCATATTTCCCTGTGGTTCATTCCACTTCCGTCAGTCATATGAGCAACTTTAATTTAACAAATTGCTATATAAATGTCAATGACAAATTTGTTTTTTTGAAAAAACATAATAATGATGTGAATGTCAATAAGTATAAATACCGAGAAAAGTTTAACATTTATCAAGAAATCTCTCAATCGAATTGAGGCATGTACCTGGAATAGAACATAAAAAATGTTAAAAAAATATCAAGCATCTATTGAATTCTGTTTTTTAGAGGATTATAATAAAAACATCAGGTGATTTACAAAATAAAGGAGGATTTTTATCATGGCAAGAAAAGTTGTTTTAGCAGGAGCATGTCGTACAGCAATCGGTGTAATGGGCGGACAGTTTGCAAATACATCGGCTGTAGAACTTGGAACGATCGTAATCAAAGAAGCTCTCAAAAGAGCGGGCGTTTCTCCGGATCAGGTTGACGAAGTGTATATGGGAAATGTTATCCAGGCAGGCAACGGACAGAACCCGGCACGTCAGGCAGCTGTATATGCAGGAATCCCGAATGAAGTACCGGCAACAACTATCAACGTACTTTGTGGATCCGGTCTTCACTGTGTAAACCTTGCAGCGAAGCTGATCGCAGCTGGAGATGCAGATATCATCGTTGCAGGTGGTATGGAAAATATGACAATGGCTCCGTACATGTTGAGAAACGGACGTTATGGATATCGTATGGGAAATGCGACAATCGAAGATGCTATGATCAAGGATGGTCTGACCGACGCATTCCATAATTATCACATGGGAATCACAGCAGAAAATATCTGCGAACAGTGGGGACTTACAAGAGAAGAACTGGATGAATTTGCAGCATGGTCTCAGAACAAATGTGAAAAAGCAATGGCAGAAGGTAAATTTAAAGACGAGATTGTTCCGGTCGAAGTGAAGAAGAAAAAAGAAACGATTCTTGTAGATACAGATGAAGGTCCTCGTAAAGGAATCACAAAAGAAGGTCTTGCAAAACTTCGTCCTGCATTTAAGAAAGACGGTATGGTTACAGCAGGTAACGCATCCGGAATCAATGATGGTGCAGCTGCACTTATCGTTATGAGCGAAGAAAAAGCAAAAGAGCTTGGCGTAACACCTATGGCAACATGGATCGGCGGAGAACTCGCAGGATGTGATCCGGCGATCATGGGAATCGGACCGGTTTATTCAACACGTAAGGTTATGAAGAAGCTGGGAATGGAGATCGGAGATTTTGATCTGATCGAAGCAAACGAAGCATTTGCAGCACAGTCAGTAGCAGTTGGAAAAGATCTTGGATTTGACCTTAGTAAGCTGAATGTCAATGGTGGAGCAATTGCTCTCGGACATCCGGTTGGCTGCTCAGGTGCAAGAATCCTTGTAAGCTTGTTGTATGAGATGCAGAAAGAAGATGTACATACAGGACTTGCAACACTTTGTGTTGGTGGCGGAATGGGATGCTCTGCTGTAGTTAAAAGAGATTAGGGATAGAAAAAAAGGGTGGATACTTTTTTAGTGTCTGCTCTTTTTTTGAATAATTTAGGTTGTGTTGACAAATTGGGCAAAAGATAATGCGTCCCTCGAAGTTATTGACATTATTAAATAAAAGCGTAGTAACTAAAAAAGTCTGGCGAGGTGTGCCAGACTTTTTTCTACGATGAGATATATGCGTTTT
Organism: Coprococcus sp. AM11-30B; assembly: GCF_027674365.1. Lineage (NCBI taxonomy): Bacteria > Bacillati > Bacillota > Clostridia > Lachnospirales > Lachnospiraceae > Coprococcus > Coprococcus sp. AM11-30B. The sequence goes on from NZ_JAQDVB010000002.1 coordinate 170,174, forward strand.
GCATCTTTTAGGGTTTTGAAAAAAATTAATATACCAGAGGTTTTTCTTCGCCGTTTAATACACGGAGAGCGCCTTGAGCGAGGGCGAGGAGTTCATCTTCACCCGGGTAGACGGTGATTGGGGCGATGAAGCCGACCTTTTCTTTGATCTCAGATGTAACGTAGTCGCTGTATGCGATACCGCCGGTGAGAAGGATCTGGTCTACTTTGCCGTTAAGTACGGCTGCCATGGCGCCGACTTCTTTGGCAACCTGGTAAGTGAATGCGTGGAATACACCGGCTGCTTCTTCGTCACCCTTTTCAAAGGCACGTTCTGCAACGTCGCGCATGTTGTTGGTTCCAAGGTATCCGTTGAGACCGCCTTTCCCGTTGATCTTTTTATATACTTCAGCCTGTGTGTACTGACCGGAGAAACACATTTTTACGAGTGCGCCTGCCGGTACACCGCCGGAACGTTCCGGTGAGAAAGGTCCGTCTCCGTCAAGCGTGTTGTTGACATCGACAACTTTGCCATTTTTATGAGCACCGACAGATACACCGCCGCCCATGTGTACAACTACAAGATTCAGGGAATCATAAGATACATTCTGTTCTTTGGCGTAGCGTTTGGCAACTGCTTTCTGGTTCAGTGCGTGGAAGATACTGATACGCGGAAGTTCCGGGATTCCGGAATATCTTGCAACAGGTTCCATCTCATCGACAACAACAGGGTCAACAATGTAAGAAGGAACTCCAATCTCATCACCGATTTCGCGGGCAAGGATGCCTCCAAGGTTCGATGCATGCTGTCCTTGCACACCTGCTTTTAAGTCAGCAAGAAGTGCGTCAGATACTGGATAGGTTCCACCTGGGATCGGTTTTAAAAGTCCGCCTCGTCCTACTACAACATTCAGAGATTTGATGTCGAAGCTGTTCTTTGCGAGAATATCTACAATCAGTTCTTTACGGAAATCTTTCTGGTCAACGATGGTTGCATATTTTGCAATCTCTTCGGTGGAATGACGGAGTGTTTCTTCGAATAACAAAGTTTCGTCTTCGTACACACCGATCTTGGTAGAAGTAGATCCCGGGTTGATTACTAAAATTTTATAGCTCATAAAAAGATCCTCCTTAGTCTGTGATCGATCCTGCGATTACGGTCGCAAGTGCAATAGAATTCAGTTTGGTTTCAAAATCGTCCGAACGTGAAGTAAGAACCACCGGAGCGCTTGTTCCGACAAGTACGTTACCGATCTTGACCTTTGCAGTGCGGACAAGAATCTTATATGTGATATTTCCTGCATCGATATTCGGGAAGAGGAGAATATCAGCATGTCCGGCTACTGGATTAGTCACACCTTTGTGAACAGCTGCTTCCGGATCGATCGCAAGATCCATGGAAAGTGGTCCGTAGATCTGGCATCCTTTGAAATCGCCACCCTCGTACATCTTGGTGAGATTATCGGCATCAACTGTTGGCTGCATCTTTGGATTCACTGTCTCAACTGCACACAGAGGAGCAACCTTTGGGCATTCGATGCCACATGCATGTGCGACTTCTACTGCATTGTTGATGATATTGACTTTATCTGCAAGGGTTGGATATGTATTGAAAGCTACGTCTGTGAAGAACAGAAGACGGTTAATGCCTTCAATCTCAAATACACATACATGGGAAAGCATCTTTCCGGTACGAAGTCCGACTTCTTTATTCAATACGCTCTTTAAGAATGTCTTTGTTTCAAGCAATCCTTTTAAAAGGATATCAGCTTTGCCGTTGTGTACAAGCTCAACAGCCTTTAATGCAGCTGCTTCGGTATCAGGCTCATTGATGATCTCGAAATCTGTCAGATCCATATCAATAGAAGCGGCAATCTCGCGGATCTTGGCTTCATCACCGACAAGGATGGCTGTTGCGATATTTTGCTCTTTTGCAGCTTTGACAGCCTGCAGTACCGGCTCATCCTGTGCGTTGGAAACAGAGACTTTCTTTAAGGTTTTTTGATTTGCTTTTGAGATTAATTCTTCAAAACTTTTGCTCATTTTCACACCTTCTCATTCATAATTTAATTATAGTATTCTGGTTGAATATTTTTTAACAATCTTAAGTGTAGCACCATATCTGGGAAAGGTCAATATAAAAGTGGTGTGTTGGAAATGACGAATAATGCAGATGTATTGTAAAAAAATGTTGGTGAAAATGTTAAAAGAAAATTAAATGATAAAAAATGATTGATAAATATTTGACAGAACAGGAAATGGGTAGTATATTAAAAAAAGAGGACAAAAAAGTCCCTTGCGAAAATCTTAAAAACGGAAAGTAAAACAGTATATATTTAATAAGAAGTGATACTTACCATTAAGATGTAAAAGGAGGAAAAAGTGATGGCAAAGAAAATCGTGTTAGCAGGTGCGTGTCGTACAGCAATCGGAAGTATGGGTGGAGCTCTTTCTACAACTCCGGCACCGGAATTAGGATCTATCGTTATCAAAGAAGCTTTAAATAGAGCAGGTGTTGCTCCAGAACAGGTTGATCATGTATATATGGGTTGTGTAATCCAGGCAGGTCTTGGACAGAACGTTGCACGTCAGGCTTCTTTAAAAGCAGGTCTTCCGGTCGAGACACCGGCAGTTACGGTTAACGTTGTTTGCGGATCCGGACTTAACTGTGTGAACATGGCTGCACAGATGATCCAGGCAGGAGATGCTGATATCGTTGTAGCAGGCGGTATGGAAAATATGTCTATGGCTCCATATGCACTGAAAAACGCACGTTATGGATACAGAATGGGTAATGCACCGATGATCGATACAATGGTAAATGACGCACTTTGGGATGCATTCAATGACTATCACATGGGAATCACTGCTGAGAATGTAGCAGAACAGTGGGGACTCACAAGAGAACAGCTTGATGAATTTGCAGCAGCAAGCCAGCAGAAAGCCTGCGCAGCAATCGAAGCAGGAAAATTCAAAGATGAGATTGTTCCTGTAGAAGTGAAGAAGAAAAAAGAAACCATCGTAGTTGATACAGATGAAGGACCGCGTCCGGGAACAACAGCAGAAGGAATCGCAAGACTTCGTCCGGCATTCAAAAAAGATGGTATTGTAACAGCAGCAAATGCTTCCAGCATCAATGACGGAGCAGCAGCAATCGTTGTTATGAGTGAAGAAAAAGCAAAAGAGCTCGGCGTTACACCGATGGCAACATGGGTAGCAGGAGCACTCGGCGGAGTAGATCCATCTATCATGGGTGTCGGACCGGTTGCAGCTACGAATAAAGTAATGGCTAAGACAGGGCTTTCTGTAGATGATATGGATCTGATCGAAGCAAATGAAGCTTTCGCAGCACAGTCACTTGCAGTAGCACATGATCTGAAATTCGACATGGATAAAGTAAATGTAAACGGTGGAGCAATTGCTCTCGGACATCCGGTAGGAGCTTCAGGATGCCGTATCCTTGTTACACTTCTTCATGAGATGCAGAAACGTGATGCAAAGAAAGGTCTTGCAACACTTTGTATCGGTGGCGGAATGGGATGCGCTACAATCGTAGAACGTGATTAATAAACCAGATCAAAAGGAGATGTTGATGATGGAATTTATTACATATGAAGTAGAAGGACAGGTTGGAATTATTACCATTAACCGTCCAAAGGCACTGAACGCACTGAACAGTGCAGTTCTTGATGAACTTGATGCAACGATCGACGGTGTTGATCTTGATGCAGTCAGATGCCTGATCCTTACAGGAGCAGGAGAAAAATCTTTTGTAGCCGGTGCAGATATCGCTGAGATGAGTACTCTCACAAAAGAAGAGGGAGAAGCTTTTGGTAAGAAAGGAAATGATATTTTCCGTAAGATCGAAACACTTCCGATCCCGGTAATCGCAGCAGTTAATGGATTCGCTCTTGGTGGCGGATGTGAAATCTCCATGAGCTGTGATATCCGTATCTGTTCAGACAATGCAGTATTCGGACAGCCGGAGGTTGGCCTTGGAATTACACCTGGATTTGGTGGAACACAGAGACTTGCAAGACTTGTCGGACCTGGTATGGCAAAGCAGATGATCTACACTGCGAGAAATATCAAAGCTGACGAAGCTTACAGAATCGGTCTTGTAAATGCCGTATATCCGCAGGAAGAACTGATGCCGGCAGCAAAGAAGATGGCAGCAGGCATTGCAAAGAATGCACCGATCGCAGTAAGACACTGCAAACAGGCAATCAATGAAGGCCTTGAAAAGGGAATGGATGAGGCAATCGTAGTAGAAGAAAAACTCTTCGGCGGATGCTTTGAATCTTACGACCAGAAAGAAGGAATGGCAGCATTCCTTGAAAAGAGAAAAGTAGAAGCTTTCCTTAATAAATAAGTTCGTTTAATAAAGGGGAGAATTAACTCTCCCCTGGAAAATTAAATTTATAAAATGGAGGTAATTTCAATGAAAGTAGGAATTATTGGCGCAGGAACAATGGGACAGGGCATTGCAAAGGCATTTGCTCAGGTAGATGGATATGAAGTAGCACTCTGTGACATCAAACAGGAATGGGCAGAAGGCGGAAAAGCTAAAATCGCTAAAGGCTATGACAGACTTGTTCAGAAAGGAAAATTAACTCAGGAAGCAGTTGATGCAATTCTTGCAAAAATTACTCCGGGACTCAAAGAAGATCTCTGCGCAGATTGTGATCTGATCGTAGAAGCAGCATTTGAGAACATGGAAGTTAAGAAAACTACATTCGGTGAACTTGATAAGATCGCAAAACCTGAATGCATTTTCGCATCAAATACCTCCAGCCTTTCTATCACAGAAATCGGCAACGGACTTACCCGTCCAATGATCGGTATGCATTTCTTCAACCCGGCAGACCGTATGAAATTAGTAGAAGTGATCGCAGGCGTAAATACACCGGCTGAAACTGTAGATGCAATCAAGAAGATCGCAGAAGAAATCGGAAAGACACCTGTACAGGTTAATGAAGCAGCAGGTTTCGTAGTAAACCGTATCCTTGTTCCGATGATCAATGAAGCAGCTTTCATCAAGATGGAAGGTGTATCTGACATCGCAGGAATCGATGCAGCAATGAAGCTTGGTGCAAACCATCCAATGGGACCTCTGGAGCTTGGTGATTTCATCGGACTTGATATCTGCCTTGCTATCATGGATGTACTTTATGCAGAAACAGGCGACAGCAAATATCGTGCATGCCCGCTGCTTCGTAAGATGGTCCGTGGTGGAAACCTTGGAGTTAAGAGCGGAAAAGGATTCTATGTATACAATGCAGACCGCACAAAAACTCCGGTTGATGCACAGTAATGGATGTTCTAAATAAAGACATGGAGGAAGAATAAATGGATTTCGGATTAGATAAGAAACACGAAATGGCGAGAACTCTGTTTAAAGAATTCGCAGAAAACGAAGTAAAACCACTTGCACAGGAAGTGGACGAGACAGAAGTTTTCCCAAGAGCAACAGTTGAAAAAATGGCGAAATATGGATTTCTTGGTATTCCGGTACCGAAGGAATACGAGGGACAGGGATGCGATCCACTGACATACGTAATGTGTGTAGAAGAACTTGCAAAGGTTTGTGCCACAACATCTGTAATCGTATCTGCGCATACCTCTCTTTGTATAGACCCGATCCTGACATACGGAACACCGGAGCAGAAAGCAAAATACGTTCCGGATCTTGCATCAGGAAGAAAGCTTGGAGCTTTCGGCCTTACAGAACCTGGGGCAGGTACAGATGCACAGGGACAGCAGACTAAGGCTGTTCTTGACGGAGATGAATGGGTATTAAACGGATCAAAATGCTTTATCACAAACGGTAAAGAAGCAGATGTTTACATCATTATCGCCGTAACAGGTATTGTTGAAAAACGTGGCAGAAAGATGAAAGAGATTTCTGCATTCATCGTAGAGAAAGACACTCCGGGATTCACATTCGGAACCAAAGAGAAGAAGATGGGTATCCGTGGATCTTCAACATACGAGCTTATTTTTGAAGACTGCCGTATTCCAAAAGAAAATCTCCTTGGAGCACAGGGCAAGGGCTTCGGCATCGCCATGCATACTCTGGATGGCGGACGTATCGGTATTGCCGCTCAGGCACTTGGAATCGCTGAAGGTGCACTTGACAGAACAATCGCATATGTAAAAGAAAGAAAACAGTTCGGACGCACGATTGGCCAGTTCCAGAATACACAGTTCCAGCTTGCAGATATGGCTACAAAGGTAGAAGCTGCAAAGATGATGGTATACAAAGCTGCCATGGCAAAAGCTACACAGAAAGTTTACTCTGTCGAAGCTGCCCAGGCTAAGCTTTATGCAGCAGAAGTAGCGATGGAAGTTACCACAAAGGCTGTTCAGTTACATGGTGGATACGGATACATCAGAGAATATGATGTAGAACGTATGATGCGTGACGCAAAGATTACAGAAATCTACGAAGGAACTTCAGAAGTTCAGCGTATGGTTATTTCTGGAAACTTATTGAAATAGGAGGTACGAATCGTGAAGATAGTTGTTTGTATAAAACAGGTACCGGATACAAAAGGCGGAGTTCAGTTTAATCCGGACGGTACACTTAACAGAGCTGCAATGCTTGCAATTATGAACCCGGATGACAAAGCAGGTCTTGAGGCCGCACTTAGATTAAAAGACCAGTATGGAGCAGAAGTAACTGTACTTACAATGGGACTTCCAAAAGCAGCCGATGTGCTTCGTGAAGCACTTGCAATGGGAGCTGATAAGGCAATTCTTGTAACAGACAGAGTACTCGGAGGAGCTGATACATGGGCTACATCAAGCACCATCGCAGCAGCACTCCGTAAACTCGATTATGACCTGATCATCACAGGACGTCAGGCAATCGATGGTGATACAGCACAGGTTGGACCGCAGATTTCCGAACATCTGGACATCCCGGTAATCTCTTATGCACAGGATATCAAAGTAGAAGGCGACAGCGTGATCGTACAGCGTCAGTTCGAAGACAGATATCATGTACTGAAAGCAAAAATGCCTTGCCTTATCACTGCACTTTCAGAATTAAATGAACCACGTTATATGACACCAGGCGGAATCTTTGATGCTTGTGATGCTGAGATCACAACATGGGGAAGAGCAGATCTTACTACCCTGGATGATGCAAATATCGGTCTTGCAGGATCACCTACAAAGATTGCGAAAGCATCTGACAAAGTAAGAAAAGGGGCAGGAGAAAAAGTTACTCTTGATCCGGAAGAAGCAGTATCTTACCTGATGGGAAAATTAACAGAGAAACATATCATTTAATAAGAAGGAAAAGTGGTGAATATCATGAACTTAGAAGAATATAAGGGAGTATATGTCTTTGCTGAACAGGTAGACAACAAACTGAGCGGAATCGCATTTGAACTTCTTGGAAAAGCAAAAGACCTTGCAGCAGACTTAAATGCAGAAGTAGCAGCCGTTCTGATCGGTTCTGACGTAAAAGGACTTGCAGATGAGCTTGCAGCATACGGAGCAGATAAAGTAATCGTAGTAGATGATCCGGAACTGAAAGAATATAGAACAGAGCCATACGCACATGCACTGGCATCTGTTATCGAAAAATATAAACCGGAGATCATGTTAGTCGGCGCAACTGCAATCGGACGTGATCTTGGTCCTAGAGTATCCGCAAGAGTACAGACAGGTCTTACAGCAGACTGTACACAGCTTGAGATCGGTGATTTCCCGATCAACCCGGTAGCAGGAAAAGAGCAGAAGCACAATCAGCTTCTTATGACTCGTCCGGCATTTGGTGGAAACACGATCGCTACCATCGCCTGCCCGGATAATCGTCCGCAGATGGCAACCGTTCGTCCTGGTGTTATGCAGAAGATCGCTAAGATCGAAGGTGCAAAGGCAAATGTAGAAGAGTTTAATCCTGGATTTACACCGGATAATAAATACGTTGAGATCATGGAAGTTGTCAAATCTGTATCTGAGACGGTTGATATCATGGATGCCAAGATTCTTGTATCCGGTGGACGTGGAGTCGGAAGTGCAGAAAACTTCAAGATCCTGGAAGATCTTGCAGAAGCACTCGGCGGAGAAGTAAGCTGCTCACGTGCAGTTGTAGATAATGGCTGGAAACCAAAAGATCTTCAGGTAGGACAGACAGGAAAGACAGTTCGTCCTCAGGTATATTTTGCAATCGGTATTTCCGGAGCGATCCAGCATGTAGCAGGTATGGAAGAATCTGATCTGATCATTGCAATCAACAAAGATGAGACAGCTCCGATCTTTGATGTAGCTGACTATGGTATCGTTGGAGATCTGAATAAGATTGTACCAGAACTTACCAAACAGATCAAAGAAGCAGTTGCTGCTAAAAAATAAAGAATAGCTGGTAAAACAAAGATGGTGTCGCAAAGAAGCGGCACCATTTTTTTGTATACAAATCGAATAGAAGTTAGCCTGCTCTATTTTCGTGCGGAAAGCTTGTGCGTCTGGGGGATATTATGGTATACTTTATAAGATATAGACTTTGTAGTTATAGCTTAAGTAGGAGTGTGAATAAATGGCACAAAGAATTAAAAGCAGACGAAGGAAGGCTGTAAAAAAGCAGGCGGTTCATTATTTTGATTACAGTCTTCTGGCGATTATTATATTTCTGATGTGTTTTGGACTGGTAATGCTATACAGTATCAGTTCCTATGAAGCGCGAACGGAATACGGAGATGGGATGTACTTCCTGAAAAGGCAGGGTCTCATCGGACTTGGAAGTATTGCTGTGATGATGTGGGTTTCTCGCCTGGATTATCATATGTTTTCCAAATATGCAGCAATGAGCTACTGGGGATCCATGCTTCTTCTTGCACTTGTTAAATTTACACCACTTGGTATTGAGGTAAATGGTGCACGAAGATGGTTCCGGCTTCCGGCTAACCAGTCATTCCAGCCGGCAGAGATTATGAAGATCGCTGTGATCATATTTATCCCATACCTGATCTGCAGAATGGGGAATAAAGTACACACCCTGAAAGGATCGCTGGGAGTTGTGGAGTGGGGAGGTTTGGCAGCACTGGGAGTTTATGTGCTGACTGATAATCTAAGCTCTGCGATCATTGTAATGGGAATTTCCTGCTGTATCCTTTTTGTCGTACATAAGAAGCAGAAGATTTTTCTGTGGATTGCAGGCGGCGGGCTGGCTGTTTTTGTGGCGGGATCATATATCCTCGGAAGACTTCTTGAGAACAGCACCAGCTTCCGACTCAGACGTATCATTGCCTGGCTGAACCCGGAAAAATATGCGTCAACGATTTCTTTCCAGACGGTACAGGGACTATATGCGATCGGATCAGGTGGCTTTTTCGGGAAAGGACTGGGAAATGGTGTGCAAAAGACGGTAATACCGGAAGTGCAGAACGACATGATCCTGTCAGCAATCTGTGAAGAGCTTGGGGTATTTGGAGCGATCATTATCCTGGTTTTGTTCGGTCTTTTGATCTACAGACTGCTTTTTATTGCACAGAACGCACCTGATCTGTATGGAGCACTGATCATGACAGGGATTATGTCACATATCGCGATCCAGGTAATTCTCAATGTTATGGTAGTTACGAACATGATGCCGAATACCGGAATTACATTGCCTTTTATCAGTTATGGTGGTACATCCATCCTGTTCCTGATGATAGAGATGGGAATGGCACTTGGAATTTCCAGAAGAATTAAACTGGAAGGGTAAAAAAAGCTTTTTTTTCAAAGAAAAGTGTGATATGATGTTATAAGTGGTAATGAAAACCACGTATAATGGATGCAAATGACACGTTTCGGAGGTTTGGATTATGAGTTATAAAGTGATTGTGGACAGCTGTGGAGAATTGACAGCAGAGATGAAAGCTTCAGGTCGGTTTGAGACAGCATCACTGGGACTGGAGGTTGGAGATTGTCATATAATTGATGATGAATCTTTCAATCAGGCTGAATTTTTGAAGAACGTAGCTGAATGCCCGACATGTCCAAAGTCAAGTTGTCCGTCTCCGGAGACATTTATGGAAGGATATCACTGTGATGCGGAGCATGTATATGCTGTTACGTTATCTTCTGAACTGAGCGGTTCTTATAACAGTGCCGTACTGGGCAAGAATTTATATGAAGAAGAATATGGTGAGAAAGATATTTATGTGTTCAACTCAAAATCTGCATCAGTAGGACAGACGCTCATCGGGATGAAGATTGCGCAGTGTGAAGAGCGGGGCATGACATTCAAGGAAGTGGTAGCTGCTGTAGAAGCATATATTGAAGAGCAGCACACATATTTTGTTCTTGAGACGCTTGAGACTCTTCGTAAGAATGGAAGACTTACAGGATTAAAAGCAATTGCGGCAACAGTACTGAATATTAAGCCGGTGATGGGGGCTACTCCGAAGGGAGAGATTTGTCAGTTGGGTCAGGCGCGCGGAATTAAAAAAGCACTTAAGAATATGGTGGATTGTGTGATCGCAGATCTGAAAGATCCGGAGAGCAAGGTACTTGCAATTTCGCATTGTAACTGCCCGCAGAGAGCACAGGATGTGAAGAAGATGTTGGAAGAACGTGTGAAATTAAAAGATATTATCATTCTGGATACCAGAGGTGTCAGTAGTATGTATGCGAATGATGGCGGGGTAATTATTGCAGTATAGCTTGTATCAATCGTAAAAGTGTGATAAAATATACTGGTTAGATTGATTGCAAAGGAGACTTGCAGATATGAGTCAGAAAAAAGTAGATTATTATAAACAGGCAAAAGCGAATAGAAAGCGTGAAGAAAAAAAGAAAAACTTGCGAAAAGCTTTTGATTATACGATCCTTGGGCTGATTGCACTTGCAATCGTTGTCTGGATTGGATGGTCCGCTTATGATATGTATGAATCAAAGCAGCCAAGAGCAGTAGCAGAAGTTGATTATTCTGCTGTAAGTGATTATGTCCAGTCACTTAACACTGCTGAGTAGATGAAAAGAAGAAAGTGGAGAGATGGTTCCATTGTGGAACGGTTTCTCCACTTTTTTTATGCACTGTGTGGGGAATGGAGTATAAAACGCTCCACTTTTCACCACAAAATGAATGAAAAATGGGAAAAAATATGATTTATCGGACTTTTTTCAGAATGGATAAATTCGAAAAAGTGCTTGAAAAGGGCGGAAAAGTGGGGTACAATGGATACAAGTGGTAGAAAGTGGAGCGAAGTGGAGCAAAGTGGCATGGAAAGTGGCAGACCACTTTGAAAGAAGGTGATCCTATGTTGACTGGAGAATTTAATCATAGTATTGATTCAAAAGGCAGGCTGATTATTCCTTCCAAATTACGAGAGAGTCTGGGAGAACATTTCGTAATTACGAAAGGGATGGACGGCTGCTTATTTCTGTATCCGGACAACGAATGGAAAGCCTTTGAAGAGAAGCTTAGAACCTTACCGCTTACAAACAAAAAAGCCAGAGACTTTAAGCGTTTCTTTCTTGGAAGTGCTACGGAAGGAGAACTTGACAAACAAGGGAGAGTTTTGATATCTTCTTCTCTTCGCGCTTATGCAGATCTTGAAAAAGAGGTTGTTCTAGCAGGTGTGCTGGACAAGGTTGAGATCTGGAGTAAAGAGGCGTGGGAAGCGCGTACAGCTGATGTTGAGGAAAATATCGAGGACATTGCAAGTGACATGGAAGATTTGGGACTTAGCATCTAAATAGATCTTTTAATTAGGAGGACACCATGGCATTTAAGCATAAATCAGTATTACTGGATGAGACAATCGAAGGACTGAACATCAAGCCGGACGGTATTTATGTTGATGGCACACTTGGAGGAGGCGGACATGCATACGAAGTATGTCGGCGTTTAAACAACAAGGGGAGTTTTATAGGAATAGACCAGGATGCGGCGGCGATTGAAGCGGCAGGCACCCGATTAAGCGACTTCGGGGAGAGAGTTACAATAATCAGGAGCAATTATTGTGATATGAAGTCGAGGCTCCATGAGAAAGGGATTGACAAGGTCGATGGAATCGTACTCGATCTGGGCGTATCATCTTATCAGTTAGATACGGCAGATCGTGGTTTTTCCTATCGCGTAGATGCGCCTTTGGATATGAGGATGGACACACGCCAGACTTTATCTGCAAAGGAGATTGTCAATGGCTACAGTGAGATGGACCTTTTTCGGATCATTCGCGACTATGGTGAGGACAAATTTGCGAAGAATATAGCAAAACATATTGTTATGGCAAGAGAGAAAGGTCCTATTGAAACAACCGGGCAGCTGGCAGAGATTATCAGACAGTCTATACCGATGAAGTTTCAGAAGATGTCGGGGCATCCGGCAAAAAGAACCTTTCAGGCAATCCGGATTGAATGTAACCGGGAACTGGAGGTGCTCAGGGATTCACTTGACGATATGATTGATATTTTAAATCCGGGAGGAAGGATATGCATCATCACGTTCCATTCCCTGGAGGACAGAATTGTCAAAGGAATTTTTAAAAAGAATGAGAATCCATGCACGTGTCCGAGTACTTTCCCGGTATGTGTGTGTGGAAAAGTTTCCAAAGGAAAAGTCATTACGAAAAAACCGATTCTTCCAAGTGAAGAAGAGATGGAAGTGAACAGTCGTTCTAAGAGTGCGAAGCTGCGTATCTTTGAGCGCGTATAGAATTTGAAAGGGTGGTGCTGTATGGCAAAATACAGTCATAGAATACAGGCAGACAGACGTACAGTAACAAGCCGAGGAATGTACATATACGGAAATACAGTTCGCCAGGCAGAAGTCATGCCACAGCGACAAGAGGAACCAAGAAAAGAACATAAAAAGAAAAAACTGGACAGACAGATTTTGAAAAATCGAAGAAAAGCAATGCGGATGAATCCTGCATATGTGATGTTTCTTTCAATTGCGGCAGTGGCAGCACTTGTAGTCTGTGTATGGTATCTGCAGGTACGTGCAGAGCTTACAAGCCGGACAGAGCATATTACCGAGCTGCAGCAGGAACTGGCAGATGCAAAAGAAGAGAATACAACTAGATATAACGTAGTAATGGATTCTGTGAATCTGGAAGAAGTAAGAGACCGTGCAATCAATGATCTGGGTATGGGATATGCGACTTCGGATCAGATTATTGAATATCAGAACCCGGTTAATGATTATGTAAAACAGTACGAAAGTATTCCGAAAAGCGGAGTGCTTGGACAGACAACAGATAAATAGGTTTATGAACAAAGGTGAATAACATGTCAAAAAGAAGAAAAAGAAAGCCTTCCGTTCTGAGGCATAAATTCACGATTGGAATGCAGAAAAAGCTGGTAATGCTCTTTATAGCGATATTACTGGCTTTTGTTATTCTTGTCGGAAGAATTACCTATATCAATGCCTCGTCAGGAGAAGATTATACCAAGACAGTACTGGATCAGCAGCAGTATATGAGTCAGTCGATTCCGTTCAAGCGTGGAGATATTGTAGATACAAACGGCACAAAGCTTGCGACAAGTGAGCGTGTATACAATGTGATTCTGGATGCAAAGGTCTTACTTTCAGACGAGACAAAAGAAGCTGAGAACATAGCAGCTACGAAAAAAGCGCTGAAAAGTTATTTTCAGATCAAGGCATCGGCAGTGGATGCAATTATCGCGGACAGTCCGGACAGTCGGTACAATATTCTGAAAAAAGGAATTTCCTACGATGATGCGAAGGCATTTGAAGCGGCAGAGAAGAAAAATTCCAAGATCAAAGGAGTCTGGCTGGAAGAGGATTATGTCAGAAAATATCCATATAATACACTTGCCTGCGATGTCCTGGGATTCAGCGTATCGGGGAATGTGGGAGCAAGCGGACTGGAAGCATCCTATAATTCAACGTTGAATGGAACAGATGGACGCAGATATGGTTATCAGAATGAAGACTCGGCAATTGAAAACACGGTGAAAGAGCCGATAAATGGAAATACGATCGTAACAACGATTGATGCGAACCTGCAGTCTATCGTGGAAAAGCATCTGGAAGAGTTTAACCAGGCGCACACAGATGAAGCGCAGGAGGGGATGGGATTTAAAAACGGAGCTGTGATCATGATGAACCCGAATACCGGAGAAGTTCTGGCAATGGCTTCCTCACCTACCTATGATCTGAATAATCCGAGAGATCTATCCAAGTATTATACAGAGGAAGAAATAACCGGAATGAGCAGTGACGATAAGATCGATGCTCTGAATGAACTCTGGAGAAACTTCTGCGTGAGTGATACTTTTGAGCCGGGATCTACGATCAAACCATTTACGGTTGCAACAGGTCTGGAGATTGGTGCACTGAAAGGCGATGAGACCTATTACTGCGGTGGTTCCCTTCAGATCGATGAATGGGAGATTAAATGTATCTCTTATGATAATGGTGGACACGGGCAGCAGAATCTGACACAGGTTATGGAAAATTCATGTAACGTTGCCCTGATGCAGATTGGTCTGGCAATCGGACCGGAAGAATTCTGTAAGTACCAGAGTATTTTTGGATTCGGTCAGTATACGGGAATTGATCTTCCGGGTGAGGCGGTTGGTATTTTGCAGTCACCGGATGGAATGATCAAAACGGATCTTGCAACCAACTCTTTCGGACAGAATTTTAACGTAACTATGCTTCAACTTGCGACAGGATTCTGTTCTCTGATCAATGGTGGCGATTATTATGAACCGCATCTTGTAAAAGCCATTCAGGATGAGAACGGAAATGTGATCCAGACTATTGATCCGGTGTTGGAGAAGAAGACAATTTCTAAAGAAACTTCTGAGAAACTGAAAAGTTATATGTACAGTGTTGTTCAGAACGGTAGTGGTAGATATGCACAGGTAGAAGGTTATGATATCGGTGGTAAGACCGGTACAGCGGAAAAATTGCCCCGTGGAGAGAATAAGAATGTGGTATCCTTTATCGGATATGCACCGCAGGAGAATCCGGAAATTATGATTTATGTAGTCATCGATGAACCGAATGCTCCGGATCAGTCAGCGACCAGCAGCCTGATCTCGCAGCTCGCTTCTGATATTATGGCAGAAGCATTTCCGTATTTGAATATTACAAAGACTCCGGCTGAGTAATTTGGGTATAACCCCGGAAGACAGATCATACAGTAATAGTAAGAATCTGTTTTTCGGGGTTTTTATGCGGAATAAGACTTATAATAAAAAGAAAATGCTGGTAGTATTTTTAAGCGCGCTTCTGATGATTTTTTTTCTGATCGCAAGACTGGTGTATCTGATGATATTTGATGCTGCGTATTATCAGCAGAAAGCAAAAACGTTGCACGAAAGGGAGAGGGAGATCAAGGCGGCAAGGGGAGAGATCATTGACAGAAATGGAAAAGTCCTTGCGACCAATAAAGCGGTGTGCACCATATCTGTTATCCATAGTCAGATAACAGATCCGGAGAGAGTGATCCGGGTTCTTGCCGATGAGTTGGGAATAGAGAAAGAAATGATTCGTAAAAGAGTCGAAAAAGTTTCTTCCAGGGAAAAAATAAAGACAAATGTGGAGAAAGAGACCGGGGACCGGATCCGTGCATATGAACTGGACGGGGTGAAGGTAGATGAGGATTTTAAACGGTACTATCCGTATGGCAATCTGGCTTCAAAGGTTCTTGGATTTACCGGGGGAGACAATCAGGGAATCATTGGACTGGAAGTAAAGTATGAAAATTATCTGAAAGGTGTGAACGGAATGATTCTGACAACAACTGATGCCAGAGGGATTGAGCTTGCGGATACGCTGGAAGACAGAGTAGAACCGGTTTCCGGAGACACTCTGCAGGTAAGCCTGGACTATAATATCCAGGAATATGCACAGCAGGCTGCGGAAAAAGTAATGGAAGAAAAACAGGCAGATGCAGTTGTGATTTTGATCCTGAATCCAAAAACAGGGGAAATCTATGCCTGCATCAATGCTCCAGAGTTTGATCTGAATGCCCCGTTTACATTACCGGAGGGAACAGATGCCGCTTTGAATGATGAAGAAAAACAGGCAATGCTGAATCAGATGTGGCGGAACAGGAGTATCAATGATACTTATGAACCAGGATCGATCTTTAAGGTATTTACTGCTTCGGCGGCGTTGGAAGAGGGAGTGGTCAAAGAAGAAGATACTTTTTACTGTCCTGGATACAAGCTTGTGGAAGACCGCCGGATCCGGTGTGCGAGGACGACTGGACATGGATCCGAGACGTTTGTACAGGGGGTGCAGAATTCCTGTAATCCGGTTTTTATTGAAGTAGGGATGCGGCTTGGAACAGAGGATTTTTATAAATATTTTGAAAAATTCGGATTGATGGGGAAGACAGGTGTAGATCTTCCGGGAGAGGCTGCAACGATCATGCACAAGAAGGAAAATGTAGGGCAGGTAGAGCTGGCAACAATGTCGTTTGGACAGTCTTTTCAGGTGACACCGATGCAGATGGCAACAACAGTATGTTCTCTGGTGAATGGGGGAAAAAGGATCACTCCTCATTTTGGCATCGCCGTTTATGATGCGGAAAGTGGAGAGAAAGAAGAAACGATTTCTTATGGAAAAAGAAAACGGATTCTTTCTAAAGAAACGTCAGAAAAGATGAGAAAGATACTGGAAACGGTTGTGTCCGAGGGAGGAGGAAAAAAAGCACAGATCGAAGGATACCGGATCGGAGGAAAGACAGCGACCAGCCAGACGCTGCCAAGAAGTGCGAACCGTTATATAGGATCTTTTATCGGATTTGCACCTGCAGATGATCCACAGGTAGCAGCAATGGCAATTATTTACAACCCACAGGGTATCTATTATGGCGGGACGATAGCAGCTCCGGTTGTGCGCGATATTTTCGACAATATTCTTCCCTATCTTGGAATCGAACGGGAAGAAAACCCGTGAAGCAGTTGAAAAAACAGGGCAGATACATTATACTAAAGCGTAGAATCTGTGCCTTTAAGGTAAGGGCTGATTTTGAAAACAAAAGAAAGACAGAGGTGTATTATGGATTTTACAATGGTCATACCGGTGCTGATCGCGTTTGTTCTCAGTGTGGCAGCAGGACCGGTGGTAATTCCTGTTTTAAGAAGACTCAAGATGGATCAGACAGAGAGAGAAGACGGGGTGAAGTCGCATCTTAAAAAAGCCGGAACGCCGACGATGGGAGGCGTGATGATCTTGTTTGCGATTGCGGTCACTTCGCTGATCTATGTAAGAGAGTATCCGAAGGTGATTCCGGTACTTTTTGTAACGATTGGATTCGGACTGGTCGGGTTCCTGGATGATTATCTGAAAGTTGTTCTTCACAGATCAGATGGACTGATGCCGATGCAGAAGATGGCACTCCAGATCGTGATTACAGCGATTTTTGCATTTTACATCGTGAAAGTGGCAAAGATACCGCTTACCATGCTGATACCGTTTTCAGGTGGGAAATATCTGAACATCGGCTGGTTTGCCATTCCGGTACTTTTTATTGCAGTGATCGGTACCGTCAATGGTGTGAATTTTACAGATGGACTGGACGGGCTTGCATCCAGTGTAACAGTTCTTGTGGCAACCTTCTTTACAGTTGTTGCGATCGGAACAAAGAGTGGGATCGAACCGATTACCTGTGCAGTGGTAGGTGCGCTGCTGGGATTCTTATTATTCAACGTTTATCCGGCAAGCGTATTTATGGGCGACACCGGATCACTGGCTCTTGGGGGATTTGTTGCTTCGACAGCATACATGCTCCAGATGCCATTATTCATTATCATCGTAGGATTGATCTATCTGGTAGAAGTTTTATCAGTTATGATCCAGGTAACATATTTTAAGAAAACAGGCGGAAAGCGTTTCTTTAAAATGGCGCCGATCCACCATCATTTTGAGCTGTGTGGATGGAGCGAGACACGGGTGGTTGCAGTTTTTTCAATTGTAACTGCAATTCTGTGCCTGGTTGCACTGCTGGCATTATAGGAGGCTTACAAAAATGGATTTACAAGGAAAGAAAGTGTTGGTATTCGGTGCGGGGATCAGTGGGATTGGATCCTGCGGATTACTGGAAAAAGAAGGGGCAGAGGTAATTCTGTATGATGGAAATGATAAAAAAGATGCCGAGGCAATGAAAGCACAGCTTGGTGAGGGAAGCAAAGTCCGCGTTGTTCTCGGAGCTTTTCCGGAAGAGGAGATGGAAAGTCTTGATCTGGTTGTAATGAGTCCGGGGGTGCCGACTGATCTGCCGGTTGTTCTGGCTATGAAAGAAAAAGGAATTCCTGTCTGGGGCGAGATTGAGCTTGCCTATGTATGTGGAAAAGGAGATGTGCTTGGAATTACCGGAACCAATGGGAAAACGACAACAACCTCTCTTTTAGGCGAGATTATGAAAAATGCCCGTGACAGCGTTTTTGTTGTGGGAAATATCGGTACACCATATACGAATGCCGCAGCAGATACCAGAGAAGATTCTGTGATCGTGGCAGAGCTTTCAAGCTTCCAGCTGGAGAGTATTCATACCTTCCATCCAAAGGTAAGCGCAGTTCTTAATATCACACCGGATCATCTGAACCGCCATCATACGATGGAAGCATATATTCGTGCAAAGATGAATATTGCGAAGAATCAGACACCAGAAGATATCTGCGTTCTCAATTATGAAGATGAAGAGACAAGAAAGATGGCAGATGAATTTCAGGCAAGTGTTCTATTTTTCAGCAGTAAGCATAAACTGGAACAGGGCATTTATCTTGACGGAGAAGACATTGTATACAAACCGGAAAAGGAGAAAGAAGGAACGGTCATCTGCAAGACCGGCGAATTACAGATCCTTGGCGTCCACAATTATGAGAATGTTATGGCAGCGGTTGCAATGGCAGCAGCTTACGGTGTAGATCTGGATGTGATCCGTAAGTCTGTACTTGCATTTAAGGGGGTTGAGCATCGTATTGAATATGTGGCAGAGAAGAACGGGGTTGTCTATTACAATGACTCTAAAGGAACGAATCCGGATGCGGCGATCAAGGGAATCCAGGCAATGAACCGCCCGACGATCCTGATCGGTGGTGGATATGATAAACAGTCCGATTTCCATGAATGGATCCAGAGCTTTGATGGAAAAGTCCGCTATCTGGTACTGATCGGTGCTACAAAAGAGCAGATTCAGAAAGAAGCAGCAGAGTGCGGATTTCATGACTGTATTTTAAAAGATACTTTCGAAGAAGCACTCGATACCTGTGTGGAGCTTGCAAGACCCGGAGATGCAGTTCTGCTGTCACCGGCATGTGCAAGCTGGGGAATGTTCCCGAACTATGAAGTGCGTGGGGAAGAATTCAAAAAATACGTGAATGCATTATAAAAGAAATAAAATAATTTCATATAATCTGTATCAAAGGGCGTGAAACAAAGTGGAGGAAAAAGGGAAAAAGGGGCGTATGGATTACACGCTTCTGTTGATTGTTGTTCTCCTGGTTGTGATCGGACTGGTGATCTTATACAGTACCAGTGCATATAACGGGCAGGTGAAATTTCATGATTCCTTTTACTATCTGAAAAAGCAGGCGTTTGCGACGGTGCTTGGAATTGTACTGATGCTGTTCGTGGCAGGGATGGATTACCACATCTGGCAGAGACTGGCAGTATTTGGTTATCTGGCAGCAGTTGCACTTTCGGTTGCGGTCATGTTGTTTGGCAGAGAAATTAACGGGTCCAAAAGATGGTTAGCTTTGGGCCCGTTTTCTTTTCAGCCATCAGAATTTGCGAAAGTTGCACTGATTCTTTTTCTGGCGGATCTTGTGACGAAGAACGTAAAAACAATCGGAAAAATGTGGACACTTTGCAGGATCATGTTCTGGATCCTTCCAATCGTGGGAATTGTGGGAGCGAGTAATTTAAGCACGGCGATCATTATTCTGGGAATCGGTGTGATCCTGATCTTTGTGGCAAGCCCGAAGTATGCGCAATTTGCCTTGATGGGAATCGCAGGCGCCTGCTTTATGGGGATTTTTCTTGCCCTTGAAAGCTATCGGCTGGAACGGCTTGCTATCTGGAGAAATCCGGAAAAATATGAAAAGGGTTATCAGACTCTGCAGGGGCTTTACGCGATTGGATCCGGAGGAGTATTCGGAGTCGGGATCGGAAACAGTGTGCAGAAGCTGGGATTTGTACCTGAGGCACAGAATGATATGATCTTTTCAATTATTTGTGAAGAGCTTGGACTCGCAGGTGCTGGGATTATCGTTTTTCTGTTTCTGCTTCTGATCTGGCGCTTTTTCCTGATCGCATCCGGAAGCAGGGATCTTTTTGGTGCGCTGATCGCGACCGGAGCGATGGCACATATGATGATTCAGGTTATTTTAAATATTGCAGTTGTGACGAACACAATTCCGAATACGGGGATTACACTTCCTTTTATCAGTTATGGAGGAACATCGGTGATGTTTCTTTTAATTGAAATGGGACTTGTGCTAAGTGTGTCACAAGTGGTAGACTAAACAGGAGATATACAAATGACGGAAGGAGGAAGATGCCTGATGGGATGATACAGAAAGAAAGGAAAAAGAGAATCATAAAGCAGACTGCCATGAAAGCCATTCTGGTCATTATTTTGGTTTGCATAGCTATGATTACGTTTCTTTTACTCTTTCAAGTGCGGAAAATCGAAGTATCAGGAAATCAGTATCTTAGCAGACAGGAGATTGCAGACTGGGTGCAGGATGATAATTGGTCTTCCAATTCTCTGTATGTGATGATCAGGAACCACCTGATGAATCACGAGCTGCTTCCGGCAATGGAAGAGGCAAATGTGACGATGAAGAATCCGTGGACTGTGAAGGTGACGATCAAAGAGAAGCGTGTGGCCGGTTATATCGTGTCAGGTGATGAATGTATTTATTTTGACAAGGATGGTATCGTACTTGCAAAGACAAAGGAACTGTGGGATGGGATCCCGTGCATTGAAGGGCTGGAAGTAAAGAAAGTACAGCTTTACAAAGCACTTCCGGTCAGCAAGGCGAACAAAAAAGCATTTGGAAACCTTCTGGATATGACGATGACACTGAAAAAATGTGATCTCGCGCCGGATAAGATTGTTTGTTCCGGTTCAGATCTGTATCTTTTTTTTGGAAACAAATGCGTCAATGTCGGGCACACGAATCTGGAAGAACGGATCATGCAGATATCGCCGATCCTTGAGAAGCTGGGAGATCAGGGAGGAACCCTGCATCTGGAAGATTTTAACACAGATAATATTACAATTACCTTCGAAAAAGATGTGATTCCGGACCTTGGGACATAATCTGTGTCAAGTGAATAAAAAAATAGGAAAATATACAAAATTCTATTGATATTTTTCGGAAAAAAATATATTATAGTCTTATGTATAACTAAGCGCATATTGACATTTAGGGTGTATAATATAATAAGGTGACGAAGGAGGAGAAACTCTTGTTAGAAATTAAAACAAATGAATCAGAAGCAGCAGCTAAAATAATTGTAGTCGGTGTAGGTGGCGGCGGAAACAATGCAGTCAACCGCATGATCGATGAACAGATTGCAGGTGTTGAATTTATTGCAATCAATACAGACAAACAGGCTCTTCAGTTATGTAAAGCTCCGACTCTTATGCAGATCGGAGACAAGCTTACAAAGGGTCTTGGTGCAGGGGCTAAACCGGAGATCGGTGAAAAAGCAGCTGAGGAAAGTGCCGAAGAGATCCAGTCAGCACTCAAGGGAGCTGATATGGTATTTGTTACCTGTGGTATGGGTGGCGGAACAGGAACAGGAGCAACTCCTGTTGTTGCGCGTATTGCCAAAGAGCAGGGAGCACTTACTGTTGGCGTTGTAACCAAGCCTTTCAAATTCGAATCCAAGACAAGAATGAACAACGCTCTTGCCGGAATCGAAAAATTAAAAGAAAATGTAGATACACTTATCGTTATTCCGAATGATAAGCTTCTTGAAATTGTAGACAGAAGAACAACTATGCCGGAAGCACTTAAGAAAGCTGATGAAGTTCTTCAGCAGGGTATCCAGGGTATTACAGACCTGATCAATGTACCTTCACTGATCAACCTTGACTTTGCCGATGTACAGACAGTTATGACAGATAAAGGAATTGCTCATATTGGTATCGGACAGGGCAAAGGTGATGACAAGGCTCTTGAAGCAGTTAAGCAGGCAGTTGCCAGCCCTCTGCTTGAGACAACCATCGCAGGTGCATCTCACGTTATCATCAACATTTCAGGTGACATCACACTTATGGATGCGAGTGATGCAGCAGAATATGTACAGGATCTTGCAGGTGAAGATGCAAACATCATCTTCGGTGCAATGTATGATGATTCCAAGTCAGATGAAGCAACTATCACAGTTATCGCAACAGGTCTTCACAATGTAGGTGGAACACAGAGCAAGCTTCAGTCAAGACTGGAACATAAAGCAGCTATGATGAACGGTGGATCTGGAATGGGAGCAAGCAATATTTCACGTCCACAGTTTAATCCGGGAGAATACAGCAATGTAGAAAGACCGGTATACGGAGGCAGACCGGTACAGCAGCAGACTACACAGGTACCACCGCTTCAGAGTGCAAGAACTCCACAGAGCAAGGTGAAAGAGCAGTCTATCAAGATTCCGGATTTCTTCAAGAAATAAGAATGAAATAACAGGGAAGCAGTAAGAAATTACTGTTTCCCTGTTTTTCATAATTTACTGTTCATAGCGTACCATTTCGCGTCGCAGTCTCTGCATAATTTTCTTTTCAAGTCTTGATATGTAAGACTGGGAGATTCCAAGAAGATCGGCCACTTCTTTCTGCGTTTTTTCTTCCCCGTCGGGGGTTCCGAGTCCGAATCGCATCTGCACGATTACCCTTTCCCTGTTTGAAAGCCGTCCGATGGCTTTCCCAAGAAGTTTGTGTTCTGCTTCGGTTTCCATATCACGATAAATGGTATCTTCTTCAGTTCCAAGAATATCGGAGAGAAGAAGTTCATTTCCATCCCAGTCAACATTGAGCGGTTCATCGATGGAGACCTCCAGTTTGGTCTTGTTATTCCGGCGCAGATACATGAGGATCTCATTTTCAATACAACGGGAGGCATAGGTGGCAAGTTTGATATTTTTCTCTGGATTGAAGGTATTGATTGCTTTGATCAGTCCAATCGTGCCGATGGAGATCAGGTCTTCTACGCCTACACCGGTATTGTCAAATTTTTTCGCTATATATACAACCAGACGCAGGTTATGTTCAATAAGAAGCTTTTTTCCTTCTTCATCCTGCCCGCCTCCGAGAAGGGAAATGGCATGACCTTCTTCTTCACTGCTAAGTGGGAGCGGCAGGATATCTGTCCCTCCTATGTAATGGATTTCCTGCTTTTCCGGGAAGAAAACACTGCGGAAAGAGGGAATCATTTTCAATTTAAAACAATCTGAAACAGCAACTTTTATCATCATTATAATCCTCCTAACAATCTTCAGGATGCAATAGCATTTCATATTTTCCGTTTCCAAAATTCTTCTGTTCGGAAATACCGATCAGTGGAGAATGGATCAAAAATTCAGATTCTCCTGTTATTCTCATCTTCTTGACAGAAAAAACAGGAAGAATACTGGTCGTCTTCTGTATAGTCCGGTACGGGATGTACCGGAGTCTTCCAGGTGAGATTTGGGAAGAAATCTTCTGACAGGCGTCTTTGCTGATAATATGAACCGGCTTTCCGGTCAGTGGATCAGAAAGATGATTACCACTGTCCAGAAAGGCTTTCAGATGAAAATCTTTTCCATTTACAGTTAAAATCACATCAAAACTATGATCTTGTGATTTCCATAGTTTCTTTAGAAACAAAAGTCCATGATATAAAAGAAAAAAACCACAGATGCCAAGGGTGAAAAGAAAAGATATGATCCGGAAAAATTTTCCAAAATAAAGACGGAGCCAACTCATGATACCTCCAAGAAGAAAGCTTGCAAGATAGAGCAGAATCCATGCTTTGAAAAAAACGGGAAATGTCCGGATTTTCAATCCGATCACTGTCATACAGGAATTTACCAGGAAAAACAGCAGGATATAGCGGGTCCATACCGGGCATGGAAAAAATAAAATGGCACAGGTCAGTAGTGAACTGGTAAAGGAACCGGCAAGAAGACTTCCATAAGTGGCAGAACATGGAAATACTTTTTTTACTGCCAGAAGAATCAGAAAATCCATCATCATATTTTCCAGAAACAATACATCCAGATATACTTCATACTGCATAGTCTTATCCTTCTTTCTCTTTAGCTGCTAAATAGATTTGGTACTTAAGCATGCTTTATTATAGAAAAGATGTGTTTCAGATTTTGTCAGAAGATGGGAAAAACAGAATAATTTTATTCGACATGCTGAAATGCTGGATTTTTTTAAAGAATTGTCGAAAAAGACAGAAAAAGACCGGCGTTCCATGTCGGAAGCCGGTCTCTGGAAAGATAAGATCGGTATTTATCTGTCGTCACGATCCCATTTGTCGGCAAGATTCTGGATCTGTGACTCGAATTTTGCAAGATCTTTGTTTGCAAGACCTTCATTTTTAAGCACAACATCCATGAGGTGTTTGGCTGCCGCAACCACGCGGTTGAATGCAGTAAGAGCACGTGCTTTGGCCGGCTTTTCAACTGCTTTTTTCGGAAGCCTGATACCTTCAGAAAGGATGGTATCGGTTGCGAGATCAACACAGCCTCCGGAGTATGGTGCAAATGCCGGAATGCCGAAACGGTCTGTGATGGTAGCAGCGAAAGAATCTGTAACCGAATCCTCTCCATGTACAACAAAGATGTGGGATGGTTTCTCTTTGAATCCATCAATCCAGTTCAGAAGACCATTCATATCGGCATGTCCGCTGATCCCTGCAAGGACTTCAATACGGGCATTAACCTCTACATTTTCGCCAAAGAGCCGGACTGATTCCGGTTTGCTTTCGACAAGCTTGCGACCAAGAGTGCCAACTGCCTGATAGCCTACGAAGAGGATCGTGCATTCTTTTCTCCAGAGGTTGTGTTTCAGATGATGGCGGATACGGCCGGCTTCACACATTCCGGAAGCAGAGATGATTACTTTTGGTTTGTCATTGAAGTTGATCATTTTAGATTCTTCACTGGTGATCGTGGTTTTCAGTCCCTGGAAAAGAAGAGGGTTGATTCCTTTACTTATCAGAGCCATTGCATCCTCATCAAAGCAGGACTGTACATTTTTCTGGAAAACGTTGGTTGCTTCGATCGCCAGAGGACTGTCTACATAAACCTCAAAATTCTGATATTCCGGCAAAAGATTATTTTCTTTGATCTCACGGATAAAGTATAAAAGCTCCTGGGTTCTTCCTACTGCGAAAGATGGAATGACTACATTTCCACCTTTGGCAAAGGTTTCGCGCAGGACTCTGGTAAGATCCTTAATATAATCCGGTTTTACAGTAGAATGGACCCGGTTTCCGTAGGTGGATTCGATGACAAGATAATCGGCTGCATCCACATGCTGCGGATCTTTGATGATCGGCTGGTCAATATTTCCGACATCTCCGGAAAATACGATTTTTTTGCTTACACCGTCTTCTGTGATCCAGACTTCAATGCAGGAAGAACCAAGCAGATGACCGACATCTGTGAAGCGGAGTTCGATTCCTTCACAGAGCTGGATCGTCTGGTTATAATCGATCGGCGCAAGAAGTGCGACTGCATTCATGGCGTCCTGTACAGTATAAAGTGGTTCGTAAAGCGGAGCACCGGAACGAAGTGCCTTTCGGTTCCGCCATTCTGCTTCGGATTCCTGGATATGTGCACTGTCACGGAGCATAATGCTGCACAGATCAGAGGTGGCGAATGTACAGATGATTTCTCCTTTAAAACCATTTTTTACAAGCAGAGGAATCTTGCCGGAATGGTCAATGTGTGCATGCGTTAAGAGGATATAGTCGATCATGGAAGGATTGATCGGGATTTCCTGATTCTCATACAGATCAGGTCCCTGTTCCAGTCCACAGTCTATTAGAATATGTTTTCCACATGCTTCAAGATAATGGCAGCTTCCAGTTACTTCATGGGCGGCACCGATAAAAGTAAGTTTCATATACTCAACCCCTTTGCGTAAAAATTATTTTAGTATATTATACTATAATTTAAAGAAAAATGATAGAAAATCAGACAATATTACTAAGATGTATATTCTTTCAGAAGAGTATGGGAAAAGTCAAGGAGCGATATTTTTAATATTTTAGTGGGAATCGAATAAATAAAAACAGTTTTGAGAAAAATTTATACCAGTAAAGATTTGGAGGTTTATTGAGATGGTACTTAATAAAGTAGAAATCTGTGGTGTAAATACAGCAAAGCTTCCCCTGCTTAGCGACAGGGAAAAAGAGGTGCTTTTTGAGAAGATCAAAGCGGGGGATGAGGAGGCAAAAGAACAGTATATCAAAGGAAATCTGCGTCTGGTACTCAGTGTGATCAAACGCTTTTCGGGAAGCAGTGAAAATCCGGATGATCTGTTTCAGATCGGGTGCATCGGACTGATCAAGGCAATCAATAATTTCAATCCGGAGCTGGAAGTAAAATTTTCAACTTATGCGGTACCGATGATCATTGGAGAAATCCGGCGGTTCATCCGGGACAATAATTCGATCCGTGTTAGCAGGTCACTTCGTGATACGGCATATAAAGCCATTTACGCGAAAGAAAATTATGTCAAAGTAAACCAGAAAGAACCTACTGTTCAGGAAATTGCAGAGGAAATCGGGATCGCAAAGGAAGAGATCGTCTATGCGCTGGATGCGATCCAGATGCCGGTCAGCTTAAATGAGCCGGTATATAATGACAATGGAGATGCTATGTATGTGATGGACCAGATCAGTGACAAAAGGAACAAAGAAGACAGATGGGTGGAGAAGCTGTCTCTTCAGGCGGCAATGGACCGACTCGGAAAAAGGGAGAAGCATATTATCAGACTTCGTTTTTTTGAAGGAAAAACGCAGATGGAGGTAGCAGAAGAAATCGGAATCTCACAGGCACAGGTAAGCCGCCTGGAAAAGAATGCACTCAGGGCTATGCGACAATATCTGCGAAGTGAATAGAAAAATAGAGATTTCCAGTTGAAATTTGTCAAGGTTCATACTATTATAATCATAGAACAGAAGAACAGGAGAATAGCAATGTATAAAGCGTGTATTTTTGACTTGGATGGAACTTTGACAAATACGCTGGATTCGCTGACTTATTCAACGAATAAGACGTTAGAAGAAATGGGACTTGAGACGATTACCAAAGACCAGTGCCGAAGCTTCGTTGGGGATGGAGCCAGATGCCTTATGGAACGTGCACTTAGTGCGTCCGGAGACACAGAGCTTAAGAGGATTGAAGAAGGTATGGAAGTGTACAGCAGAATCTTTGGAGAAAATTGTATGTACCATGTACGTCCTTATGATGGTGTTGTTCAGATGTTAGATTCACTGAAGAAGAAGGGAATAAAGATTGCAGTATTTTCCAACAAACCACATTTGCAGGCGATCGATGTAGTGGAAAGTACATTTGGAAAAGGATATTTTGACCATATTCAGGGGCAGTCGGGTGAATTTCCGAAGAAACCGGATCCGGAAGGACTTCTGTGGATACTTGATAAATTAGGGGTATCGCCGGAAGAAGGAATATACATAGGAGACTCGGATGTAGATATGAAGACAGGGAAGGCTGCCGGTATGTTTACAGTCGGAGCAGAATGGGGATTCCGGACCAAAGAACTTCTTGTGGAGACAGGAGCAGATGCAACAATTGCACATGCTGAAGAATTGCTTAACTATTTATAGTTCAGATGAGAAAATTTTTCTGTGAGAAAGATAAGGGAGGGTTGCCTGTATGTATGAGTATGATGAAGAATGTCTGCAGACATTCCTGAATATGCAGTCACAGCTTTTTGATGAGCCGGTTGCAGAGACACTGGAAGAGGCAGAAGCGTTTTTGGAAGACTGTATGGCGGTTGTTGTAGATTCTATCAAGGATGTGAGAGATTATCTGGATGAAAGCGGAGCGGACATCAGTGGTATGAGTGATGAAGAGCTGGAAGAGGCTTCAGAAGTATTCGCACTTCCGAACGGACAGTATCTGATCGTGGAAGGTTAATAAAAGGAAAAGAGCTGCGGCATCAGTTGGTTGCCGCAGCTTTTTTGAGCGCATCACGGATGGTGTTGAGAAGAAGCTGAGAAGTATAGGGACTGTCACTTGAAAGCGTAAGATGATCAAGGGACTGGGATTTACAGATCTGGTCAGCCAGATTCTCAAGAGATGGCTGAAGAAGAGGATACATGGCAGTTACCGTCTCACTTAGATTGGAAATGCGGATGGAATTGATAGAGGTGTCAGAGACAGAAACTTCCAGTTCCAGATCTTCATTTCCGAGTGTAAAAGAAGAGGTATAAACGCCGGGAGTATATTTTTTGTCGGATACAGAGGAATGCCGGTCTCCGGAGAACATAAAGAATAAAAGGCAGAGGATGAGAATACCTAAAGTGGCAAAAATAACAGTATAGATAATTTCTTTCATGTGAAGTACGATGATTTTTGTTTTGGAATTCATAAAGAACCTCCTTAGGCAGTATGGAATTTCGGCAGGTTATGCCGCTTAATAAACTATATGAAAAGAAAAAATAGTTTATGCATGAGAAATGCGTGACAAAAGAGAAAGGATTTAGTAGAATCAGGAAAGAGAAAAAGCAGAGGTGAATAGAATGTTTATAATTGCAGGACTTGGAAACCCGGATGAAAAGTATCAGGGGACAAGACATAATGTTGGATTTGATGTGGTGGACCGCCTGGCGGAGAAATACCAGATAGCAGTCGATACTAAAAAACACCGTGCCCTCATCGGAAAAGGAGTGATCGAGGGACAGAAAGTGCTTCTTGTGAAGCCGCAGACTTATATGAACCTGAGTGGAGAGAGTATCCGTAGTCTGGTGGAATATTACAAGATCGATCCGGAAGAAGAACTTCTTGTAATTTATGATGATATCAGTCTGGAAGTCGGACAACTCAGGATCCGCAGAAAAGGAAGTGCCGGTGGACATAACGGAATCAAAAATATCATTGCCAATTTAGGAAGTAGTGTATTTCCACGGATCAAGGTAGGTGTGGGAGAAAAACCGAAAGGATATGATCTTGCTGATTATGTTCTTGGAAAATTTTCCAAAGAGGACCGTGTACTTATGGAAGAAGGATATGATCTTGCCTGTGAAGCTTCTGCTCTGATCTTGCAGGGAGCAATCGATCAGGCAATGAACGAATATAACCAGAAAAAGAAAGAATAAGAGGAGGCAAAAAGCGATGCATGCACTTACGGCTCCTTTATCTGAACTGGCAGAGATTGAAGAAATCTGTGAAGAGCGTGGACGGGAACCGGGCATGCTGCTTCTTTCCGGGTGTGTGACATCACAGAAAACGCATTTGATGTATGCGCTTGGAAAAGATTATGGGCATACATTGATCGTTCTTTCCAGTGAAGATAAAGCAAAAAAATTATACGAAGAATATCGTTTTTTAAATGAAAATACCAGCTATTATCCGGCAAAGGATCTCCTTTTTTATCAGGCAGATATCCACGGAAAACAGCTGGTCAAACAGCGGATGGAAACCTTGCAGATGATGATGGAGGTAAAAAGTCAGGTTACGGTCATTACAACGATTGACGGATTCATGGATGAACTGCCATCGGAAGCAGAAATAAAAGGGGACATTCTGACCATTTCCAATGGGGAGGCGCTGGAATTTGAATCGCTGAAGGAGAAGATCATAAAACTTGGATATGACAGGGAAGCCCAGGTGGATGGTCCGGGGCAGTTTGCAGTTCGTGGTGGGATCATTGATATTTACCCACTTACCGAGGAATTGCCGATCCGTATTGAATTCTGGGGAGATGAAGTGGATTCAATACGGACTTTTGACGTGGACAGCCAGAGATCTGTAGAGAATCTGGAACAGATCGTTATTTATCCGGCAGATGACAGACTGGGAAGTGACCGGAAAGTTTCTTTTATCAACTACTTTGATCCGAAGGACACACTGGTGTTCCTGGATGAACCAGCAAGGCTTCTGGAAAAAGGGCGTCTGGCAGAAAATGAAGTGGAAAAAGCGAGAGAGAACCGTGCAGAAGAAATGGAAAGGACCGGGGAAATGGAAGAAGCTCCGGAATTTTTTACGACTGATGAAATTATAAAATTTCTGAACAAATTCTGTATGATCGGGATGTGTGCTCTGGAAATGAAATGTAAGCCATTTTTTGTGAAAAAGCGGTTTGGGATCCAGGCAAAAAGCGTTAACCCGTATAACAGCAGCTTTGAGATGCTGACACAGGATCTCAAAAGACTGAAAAGGAACGGATACCGGGCGGTTCTGATTTCTGGGTCCAGAACAAGGGCAAAACGTCTGGCAGAGGATCTACGTGATTATGATCTGAGCAGTTTTTACAGTGAGGATCAGGAACGAGAAGTGAATCCAGGGGAGATCATGGTATGCTACGGGCATATAGAAGTCGGATACGAGTACCCGATGATTAAGTTTATTGTCATATCTGAGTCAGATATTTTTGGAAAGACAAAGAAGAAAAAGAAACGAAAAAGTTATGATGGACAGAAAATAAGCAGCTTTTCGGATCTGAAACCGGGAGACTATGTAGTGCATGAGAATCATGGACTTGGAATCTACCGGGGAATTGAAAAGATAGAAGTTGATAAGGTGACAAAGGATTATATGAAGATTTCGTATGCTGATGGTGGAAATCTTTATATTCTTACCACACAGCTTGACCAGATCCAGAAGTATGCCAGTGCAGATGCTAAAAAGCCGAAACTTAACAAACTTGGAGGACAGGAATGGCATCGCACGAAGAGCAAGGTAAAGACAGCAGTCTGGCAGATTGCCAAAGATCTGGTGGAACTCTATGCAGTACGGCAGTCCAAAGAAGGATTTGTCTATGAAAAGGACACGGTCTGGCAGAAAGAATTTGAAGAAATGTTTCCGTTTGAGGAAACGGAGGATCAACAGCTTGCAATCGAGGCAACAAAACGGGATATGGAAAGTCCAAAGATCATGGACCGTCTGATCTGTGGGGATGTGGGATTTGGAAAGACAGAGATTGCAATCCGGGCAGCATTCAAGGCAGTGCAGGAGAACAAGCAGGTTGTCTATCTGGTCCCTACTACGATTCTTGCACAGCAGCATTACAACACTTTTGTGCAACGGATGAAAGAATTTCCGGTAAGGGTGGATCTGTTATGCCGTTTCCGCACACCTGCACAACAGAAAAAAACGATCGAAGATTTGAAAAAGGGACAGGTTGATATCATCATCGGAACCCACCGGGTATTGAGTAAGGATGTGGCATTTAAAGATCTGGGACTTCTGATCATTGATGAGGAACAGCGTTTTGGAGTACAGCATAAAGAAAAGATCAAAAAGCTGAAGGAAAATATTGATGTTCTGACACTTACGGCAACACCGATTCCCCGAACGCTTCATATGAGTCTGATCGGGATCCGTGACATGAGTGTGCTGGAAGAAGCACCAGTTGACCGGATGCCGATCCAGACCTATGTGATGGAGGAGAATGATGAGATGGTCCGGGAGGCAATCGAAAGAGAAATTTCCCGCCAGGGACAGGTGTACTATGTCTATAACCGTGTCCAGGATATAGCTGAAATGGCAGCGAAGATCCAGAAACTTGTGCCGGATGCAAATGTGGCATATGCACACGGGCAGATGCGGGAACACAAGTTAGAAGATATTATGTACGATTTCATCAATGGAGAAATTGATGTTCTGGTATCGACGACGATCATCGAGACCGGTCTTGACATTTCCAATGCCAATACCATGATCATCCATGATGCAGATCGGATGGGACTCTCCCAGCTTTATCAGCTACGTGGAAGAGTTGGAAGATCGAACCGTATGGCATATGCATTTCTTTTGTACAGAAGAGACAAAATGCTCCGGGAGGTTGCAGAAAAACGTCTTTCGGCAATTCGTGAGTTTACAGATCTTGGCTCTGGTGTAAAAATCGCCATGCGGGATCTGGAAATCCGTGGGGCAGGAAACCTGCTTGGGGAGGAACAGCATGGACATATGGATGCAGTGGGATACGATCTTTACTGTAAGATGTTAAGTGAGGCAGTCCGTCACCTGAAGGGAGAGATCCCGGAAGAAACCTATGCGACAACCGTGGATCTGAATATTGATGCTTATATTCCGACATCTTATATTCCGAATGAGTATCAGAAGCTGGATATCTATAAACGGATCGCAGCAATTGAGACAGAAGAAGAACAGGAAGATATGCTAGAAGAACTGATTGACCGTTTCGGCGATCCACCACGCAAGGTGCAGCAGCTTCTGATGATCGCGCAGCTGAAGGCGAAAGCACATGCGGCTTATGTAATTTCGGTAGAGCAAAAAGGCGATGAATACAAATTTACCATGTATGAGAAGGCAAGGGTAAATGTAGCAAAGATTCCGGAACTGTTGGCAAAATATAAGGGAGAACTGACATTTAAGACAGATGCAGAAAATCCATATTTTATTTATTGTAAACTTCGGAAAAATAAAAAAGAAAAAGCAGAGCAGATTCTTGAAAATGCAGGAAAAATTGTCGAAGATATACAGGGACTTGTTGAAGAATAATGTGTATTTTTTATGAAAAAGATTGCCAGTAAGGTAAAAAAAAGATATACTATACGAGTGCATAGTGAAGAAGTGTTACAATGGAGAGAAGATCAAGGAGGAAATTTTATAAATGAAAAAAAGAGTGGTTGCCTGTATACTGGCAGTTGCCTGCATTGCATCTTTAAACGGATGTGGAAGCAAGTTTAACGGACAGGATACAGTGGTAGAAGTCGGAGATGAGAAAGTGACTGCAGATGTGGCGAACTTTTTTGCAAGATATCAGCAGGCGCAGTTTGAAACAACATATAGCAGTTATCTGGGAGATGATTTTTGGGGAAAAGAAGTTACAGACGGAAAGACTTACGAAGAGAATTATAAGGATTCAATCATGGATTCTCTGGAAGAAATGTATATTCTGGATGAGCACAAGGATGATTATAAAGTTTCGCTAAGTGATGATGAGGAAAAAAGCATCGAGGATGCTGCGAAGAAATTTACTGACAGCAATGACAGTGCTGCAAAAGATGCAGTATCGGGCGATGAAAAGACGGTAAAGAAAGTACTGGAACTTCTGACACTTCAGAAGAAGATGGAAACTGCCATGACTGCGGATGTAGATACGAATGTATCCGATGAGGAAGCAGCACAGAAGAAAATGCAGTATGTGCTGTTCTCTACAAAGACAACGGGCAGTGATGGAAAGTCGACAGATATGTCAGATGACGAAAAAGCAGAAGTGAAAAAGAAAGCAGAAGATTTCCAGAAAGATGCGGCTTCGGCAGAAGATTTTTCTGTATTTGCAACAGCAGTAGGTGCATCAGCCACCGATCTGACATTTGACTCGGATACGACATCGCCAAACGAAGATCTGATCAAAGCTGCTGATAAGTTAAAAGAAGGCGAAGTAACAGACGTGATCGAAGCAGACAATGGCTATTATGTTGCAAAAGTAGTCAGCCTTCTTGACCGTGATGCAACGGATACCAAGAAAGAGTCCATTGTATCACAGAGAAAGAGTGACCAGTATCAGTCAATTTGTAAGAAATGGAAAAAGAAGACGGATATTAAAGTACATAAAAAAGTATGGAATACGATCAGTTTTGCTGATCAGGGCGTAACGGTTAAGAGCACGACCGAAGATACAGATACATCTTCAGACTCTTCATCAAAATAAGCGTCTGACTTAACAACAGGAAAGTACGACAGGAGGAGAGATTAGGATGGAATCAATAGGTATAGTATTGAAGGATATCATGGGAAACAGTGCGGTATTTATAGCAGGAAAAGAAGCCGTGATTGTTTCGGCGGTATCAATTGTTATATCAGTTTTCATTGGAATTTTAGGTTTGAAGCTGATCCGTGTCTGGAATGCAGTGATTGGATTCGTTGCAGGGGCATTGCTTGGATTTGCCGTGACATATCTTATGGGACTGGAAGTTGTTCCGGTACTGATCGCAGCCGGTGTTGCGGGTTTGGTTTTTGCAATACTGAACAGTGTATTTAAGAAATTCGGAGCTTTCTGGGTATGCTTTCTGGGAATGGCTGGCACAGTACTTGCGATTACAAATGCGGGAAACTGGATCATGCTGGCAGTCTGCGGAGCAGTCGGACTGATTTTCGCAATCCTTGCGATGATCTGGTTTGAACCGTTTGTGATTATTGCGACGGCATTAGCAGGCGGTTTTGGAGCAGGAATGATGATCTATGATCTGGCAGGTCTGAAAAATGTGATTTTCATGTGGATCATTTCGATTGTGATTACATTTATCGGAATCGTGATCCAGTTTATCATGAAGTCAAGTGAGATCAACAAGAAGCAGGTTCGAAGAGCAAATGCGATCAAGAAAGAAACATCAAAAGAAGAAGAAATAGAGA
This sequence comes from Coprococcus sp. AM11-30B, assembly GCF_027674365.1. Taxonomy (NCBI): domain Bacteria; kingdom Bacillati; phylum Bacillota; class Clostridia; order Lachnospirales; family Lachnospiraceae; genus Coprococcus; species Coprococcus sp. AM11-30B. The sequence continues at coordinate 204,653 of NZ_JAQDVB010000002.1, forward strand.
TGGCAAGAACCATGCTGATCGATCTGGATGATGATGACGAGGATGAAGAATAGATAAGATGGATGAGAGGATGTATCAGAATGTGATACATCCTCTTTTGTATCTGATCAGGAATGGCTGGAAGAAACCGGTATTTCTTGCAGCGTTATAAAAAAAGAGGTATAATAAAAATAGTATCAACGATATAAGATCTGGAGATGAAAATATGAAGATAGATATGCATTGTCATGTAAGAGAAGGATCAATTGACAGCAAAGTGCCGATTGAAGAATTTATTAAAAAGCTGCAGTCTAAAGGCATTGGCGGAATGCTGGTTACAGATCATGACACCTATAATGGATATCGGCACTGGAAGAATACGATCAAAGGGAGAAAATACAAAGATTTTGTCGTATTGAAAGGAATAGAGTATGATACACTGGATGCGGGGCACATTCTGATCATTATGCCACAGGGAGTAAAGATGCGCCTTCTGGAGCTGAGAGGGCTTCCGCTTTCGCTGCTGATTGATTTTGTGCATCACAATGGAGGAATCTGTGGACCGGCACATCCGTGTGGGGAAAAGTATCTGAGTTTTACGAATACGAAAAGATGGCAGAAATCTCCGGAGTTGATTGAAAAATTTGATTTTATAGAGACTTTCAATGCATGTGAGCCACCACAGTCCAATGAAGGGGCGAAGTATCTTGCTGAAAAATATGGAAAACCGGGGACCGGAGGAAGTGATGCGCATAAGCTGGACTGCGTCGGCATGGGGTATACGGAATTTCCGGTACGGATTGAGACAGAGCTGGATCTGATCCGGCAGATCAGGGAAAAAGGAGAGATCCAGTCCGGTGGGGAGTATTACACGAAGACGACAAAAGACAAAATTGGAAAATTCAATAAACTTCTGATCTTTTCTTTCTGGTTTTATAACCGGGGTGGTGCACTTCTGAAAAAGCACACACGCAAAAAGAAGATCAATAAAGAACAGCCACTTGATGCAATCGATCCAATCGAGATTCCGTATCTGGACAAGATCAAGAGGAAACATTAGTGAGTGGCAAAATTTACTTTTGACACTCACATCATAATTTTAAAGATAAAAAATCCATCTGATTTCTTTTTTTAAAAGAAAACCAGATGGATTTTTTACAGCCTGTTATTTTTTGAGAGACATTTCCTTCAGTTTGTTTCTAAGATCTTCAAAGGATTCTTTGTAGTTGCGGCTCTGCATTTTCGGGAAAGCTTTCATGATACGCTTCTGCATATGAGAAGTTGCTTTGACATTTTCCAGGTAGCTTCTGCGAAGAAGAGTAATCCGTTCTTTTACTTCGTCAGAAACATCGGCAAGGGTGTCTGAAATTGCTTCCTGTTTTTCGGAAATAGCAGATTTAAATTCTTCCTGCTTCTCAGATACAGTATCTTTGAACTCTTCCTGTTTTTCCATAGCTGTAATGGTGCGCTTGTAGATTGATTCACCAAGCTTGTCGGAAATCTGATGAAGTTCGTCTGCAATGGCCTGCATTTTTTCAAGACGTTTGTTGAGCTTCAGGATACCGGATGCTGTTACATAGAGATCGGCAAGTCCGGCAATCACCAGAATACATACAAGAATGATACCGACAAGGAAAGGAATGTGTGAGAGCAGTGTGTCAATCAGTGGATGGAATACATCTACGATGAAAACACAGAACACTCCCCAGATCAGAGAAAACAAAAGGCACACATATCCATTCAGATTGAGCGGCATATTAGAATAATCCCACCATTTGTTATGGAAAACCTTTTCGAGAATGAACCCGGTCAGCCATTCGATTGCAGTAACAAGAATAGCACTTCCGAGATATAGCAGGAGCAGGTTGGAACGAAGCGGTGTCAGAAAATGAATGACTGCAACCACGCCGAAACCGTATACCGGACAGATCGGGCCATTTAAGAATCCACGGTTGACAAAACGATGTTCTTTAAAAGCGGCAAACGCAACTTCTGTACACCAGCCTAAAAAGGCATATATAAAGAAGCACTGAAATAAATAATATAGATGCTGTGCAGTCATAAAAAACCTCCTTGAGTCTGCTGCAAAAAAATATGTAATCCTTTATATTATATACAGAAAGGAAAGATGTGTAAACGGAAAAATGTGCTATACTGAAAACATGACATGGAAGGAGCTGGTAAAATGCTGGAAGAAATGATGCCAAGATGGGTTCCGACAGAAAATGTAAATGGATTTGAAATCTGTCCCGGACTGTATCGTGATGAGGGTGCGACTGCATTTCAGTCGGCAGTTAATTTTACAGTGCATTCAAAAGGGGCAGTGACATGTGCACTTCTTCTGTTTCACAGAAAGGAACCGGAACCTTATGCGGTGATCCCATTTCCGGAAAACTGCCGGATCGGGGATGTATTTTCCATGATGGTATTCGGACTGGATATTGAAGAATTTGAATATGCGTACAGGCTGGACGGACCGTGGAAACCAAAGGAAGGTCTGCTGTTTGATAAAAAGCATATTTTACTGGATCCGTATGCAAAGGCAGTTACCGGGCAGAGTGTATGGGGAAAAGCACTAAATACAGGGGGATATCGTGCCAGAGTAGTCCGGAATAATTTCTTCTGGGGCAGTGAAAAGCCAGATAAGATCCCGATGGAAAAACTGATCATCTATGAGATGCATGTCAGGGGATTCACGAAGATGGACAAAAGTGTCCGTCATCCTGGAACCTTTGCCGGAATCAAAGAAAAAATTCCTTATCTGAAAACACTGGGGATTAATGCGGTGGAGCTAATGCCGATCTTTGAATTTGATGAACTGCAGGGGAGCCGTGAGGTTGATGGAAAGAAACTGATTGATTACTGGGGGTATAATACAGTCAGCTTTTTTGCGCCGAATACGAGCTATGCAGCATCAACGGAATACAACCGGGAAGGAGTAGAATTAAAAGAACTGATCCGAGAACTGCATGATAACCAGATTGAAGTAATCCTGGATGTGGTGTTTAACCATACGGCAGAAGGAAATGAATGCGGACCGTTTATTTCGTTTAAAGGATTTGACAATCAGATTTATTATATGTTGACACCCGATGGAAAATATTATAATTTCAGTGGCTGTGGAAATACTGTGAATTGTAATCATCCGGTGGTGATCAAAATGATCCAGGATTGTCTGCGATACTGGGTGGCAGAGTACCGGGTGGACGGCTTCCGGTTTGATCTTGCCTCGATCCTGGGAAGAAATGAGGATGGGTCACCGATGGAAAATCCACCACTCGTAAAGAATCTTGCCTATGATTCGCTGCTTGCAGACACAAAGCTGATCGCGGAGGCGTGGGATGCCGGCGGACTTTATCAGGTCGGAAGTTTTCCGGCATTCCGCAGATGGTCAGAATGGAACGGAAGATACCGGGATGACGTGCGGGAATATTTAAAAGGGGGACTTTGGGCAGCAGGAGCAGCGCTTCAGAGAATTGCCGGTTCTCCGGACATCTATGATACCAGAATCCGCGGAAAACATGCTTCTGTGAATTTCCTGACCTGCCATGATGGATTTACCCTGTATGATCTTTATTCGTATAACCAGAAGCATAATGAGGCTAATGGATGGGGAAATCTTGATGGAAGTGACGATAACCGGAGCTGGAACTGTGGGGCAGAGGGGGACACCGATCAGGTTATGGTTGTTGAACTGCGCCACCGGATGATGAAAAATGCTTTTGCGGTCCTGCTTTGCAGCAGAGGGACACCGATGTTCCTTGCAGGTGATGAGTTTGGCAATACTCAGTTCGGGAATAATAATGCCTACTGTCAGGATAACGAGATTTCCTGGCTGGACTGGACAAGAAAAGAAAAGTTTCAGGATGTATTTGATTTTTGTGCTTATATGACGGCATTTCGGAAACGGCATCCGTCGATCACAGGAGATGCAGGGGCGAGCAGTCTTGGATTTCCGGAGATCAGCTTTCACGGTGAAGTGCCGTGGAAACTGGATTTTTCCAGACCGGAGATCCGGACGGCGGCAGTCATGTTTGCCGGATATGATAATAAAATGGCAAAAGAAGACTGTGTGTATCTTCTGATGAATCCATACTGGGAAGGTGTCTGGGTAGAACTTCCACAACTTCCGGGCGGATATAGTTGGCATGTGGCGGCAAATACTGGAGATAAAAAGCAGGAAATTTATCAGAATCCGGTACGGATTTCGGAGGAAAGAATTCTTGTGGGACCGAGAAGTGTGATCGTTCTGGAGGCAGATCAACAATAAAATACTATTGACAAGCGGGTACTCTTCCTTTATAGTAAGGGTACTCGTCTTTTATATTCTCTTTTCTGACCTGAAAAGGCAGAAGGAGAAACTTTTATGAAATATATAAAGAATCATTTTGCCGGAATACTAAGTGTGATTCTGGCGGTAGTATCATTGTCGGGCAGCAGTATGCCTGTCGTATCTGCAAACTCAGCAGAGAGAATCGCAAAGAAAGAAACGATTGTAAAACTTGATGAAAAATTAGGAGCAGAGCCGGGAAAAGTGCTTGAGGAGTTAAAAAACCACGAAAAGGACGGTTATTATCTGGGAACGCCTTACAGCGGATATCCTCTGACAGCAGAGAACTGCATGCGTCCGAACGGAGCCTACGGTGGAAATGGGGCAATGAACTGTACCGGGTTTGTCGCTTATGTTCTGGAAAAATGTGGAGCGGATCTGTCAGGAATTGACAAAGGAAGTCTCCGTGGCGGCAAGGTCAATGCGAGCAACTGGTTTCATTGGATGACAGACAATGCCGTGGAATCCTATCATTACAACACCATTGAGGAGCTGCTTGCGGGCGGAAAAGCGCAAAAAGGAGATGTGATCTATTTTGAGCCGGTTTCCTGGGAGGAAGAAGATGCAGACTGCCATATCGGATTTTTCTGGGGAGATAATAGCAACGATAACCGGTTCTGGCATTCGGCATCTATTCCGTCGAGTGGCAATCAGATTTCACAGCTTGTGGCAAAATCCAGATCAACGATATATCTTTTTAAGACAACCCATAACGGAAGCCTGGAGATCATGAAGAGCTCTGCAAGGTCAGAGATTACGGCTGATAATCAGCTCTACTCACTGGAAGGGGCAGAGTATACCGTCTGTAAAAGTGGGACATCCGAGGCAGTCTGCGTAATCCGGACAGACAAGAAAGGATACGGGAAGGCAGAAAATCTGCCGGAGGGTTCCTATGACATCAAAGAGACTAAAGCACCGAAAGGTTATGTACTGGACACAAAGCTGCGGCAGATCACGGTGAATGCCGGACAGACCGTGACCTATGAGTGTCAGGATGAACCGGAAAAGACAAAGGTGGAAATCCTGCTCCGGAAGCAGGATGCGGAAACAGGGAAAGGGCAGGCGCAGGCAGGACTTTCTCTTGCGGGAGCAGAATTTCATGTGGCATTTTTTGATAGCATTTTTGACAATCAAAATGAGATCGGTGTGAAGGTGCCGCTCAGGAGTTGGAAGCTGAAGTCGGATGCGGATGGTGTGGTCCGGATGGATGAGGCGCACCTGATCAGCGGGGATCCGTTTTTTGAAAATAACGAGCTTCCGCTTGGAACGATTACGGTATGGGAGATGCATGCGCCGGAAGGGTATCTGGTGGACACCGTTACACATTGTATCAGGACTGGAACGGAGCAAAATGGAAGCTATAAAGCCCTGAAAATATGGAATCCAGTGGAAATAAAGGAAAAGCTCATCCGTGGGGACTTAAAGCTGGTGAAAGCGGCAGATAAAACCTTGAAAAGACTGGCGGATATCCCATTTCGGATCACATCGCAGGCAACTGGGGAGAGCCATGTGATCCTGACGGACAAAAACGGGGAGGCTTCGACCGGTGCGTACTGGAATCCACATACCGTCAACACGAATGAGGGGAAGACAAGTGAAGATGGGATCTGGTTTGGGGAAGGAACTCCGGATAATACAAGAGGAGCGCTTCCTTACGGAACGTATCTGGTGGAAGAACTGTCTTGTAAAAATAATGAAGACCGGATGCTGATTCCTGCGTTTGAGGTGGAAGTAACAAAGGAAATGCGAGTAATTGATCTGGGGACACTGACAAATGATGAACATCCCGTACCGGAGATCGGGACAAGAGCATCTGACCGGGAAACGGGAACGCATAACGGGAAACGGACAGAACAGGTAACGGTCATAGATCAGGTAAAATGGAAAAATCTGGAGATTGGAAAAGAATATGTAGTTAAAGGCACATTAATGGATAAGGAGACCAAAAAGCCGGTTCTTCAGGATGGAAAAGAAGTGACCGCAGAGAAAAAGCTGATCCCGGATATAGATTTCGGAGAAATTCAGATGGAATTTACGTTTGATGCAACGAAGCTTAAAGGAGAACAGGTTGTTGTATTTGAGGAAGTGTATCTGGAGGAAAAGCTGGTTGCAGCGCACGCAGATCTGGAGGACGAAGGACAGAGTGTAACCTATAAAAAGGAAAAGCCGGCAGAAGAGGAAAAACCGGAAAGTCCGGAAAAGCCAAAGGAAACTGAGAAAGCAAAGACGGTTGCAACCGGAGATGGATCTTATGTAAAGATTCTGGTATTTCTGATCGGCGTTATTCTGACCGGGGCACTGCTCCTGTGTTTTCTTCTGAGCCGGATGTGTGGACGAAAGTGGAAACGCAGATAAGGATGGCATTGCACTTGAAAGGTTCTTATGCTATAATCGCTAAATAGGAAAATACTTTAGCAGATTGCTGAAGTGAATCAGAAAGAATAAGAAGGGTGGAGAACCATGAATTTACTTTATAAGAGTACAAGAGATGCAGAAAAGACAGTAACAGCTTCCCAGGCAATCTTAAAAGGGCTGGCAGATGACGGCGGATTATTTGTACCGGTTTCGATTCCGAAGCTTCCGGTGTCGCTTGGTGAGCTCAAAGAGATGACCTATCAGGAAATCGCATATACAGTTATGAAGGAATTCCTGACAGACTTTACAGAAGAAGAGCTGAAGAGCTGTATCGCAAAGGCTTACGACAGTAAGTTTGATACCGAAGAGATTGCACCGCTTGCGAAGGTGGAGGATGCTTATTATCTGGAACTGTTCCACGGAGCAACGATCGCATTCAAAGATATGGCACTTTCCATTCTTCCGCACCTTCTGACTACTTCTGCAAAGAAGAATCAGGTGAAGAATGAGATCGTCATTCTGACTGCAACATCCGGGGATACAGGAAAAGCTGCACTTGCAGGATTTGCAGATGTAGAAGGAACAAAGATTATTGTATTCTATCCGAAGAATGGGGTAAGCCGGGTACAGGAACTTCAGATGGTGACACAGAAAGGGGACAACACTTCGGTTGTTGCAATCCACGGCAATTTTGATAATGCACAGAGCGGTGTGAAAGCAATGTTCGAGAACAAAGAGCTGGAAAAAGAGTTAAATGAAGCAGGCTACCAGTTCTCATCTGCCAACTCCATCAATATCGGACGTCTGGTTCCGCAGGTTGTATATTATGTATATGCTTATGCGAAGCTTCTTCAGAATGAAGAGATTGCGGAAGATGAAGAGATCAATGTAGTTGTACCGACCGGTAACTTTGGGAATATTCTGGCTGCATACTACGCAAAGAATATGGGAATCCCGATTGCAAAGCTGATCTGTGCATCCAATGAGAACAAAGTTCTCTATGACTTCTTCCAGACAGGAACTTATGACCGTAACCGTGAATTTGTTCTTACAACATCTCCGTCCATGGATATTCTGATCTCCAGCAACTTAGAGCGTCTGATCTACAAGATCTCAGGAGAAGATGCAAGAAAAGATACGGATCTTATGACTGAGCTGAAGACAAAGGGAAGTTACGCGATTACAGGTGAGATGAAAGCAAACCTGGCTGATTTTGCGGCAGGATATGCGACAGAAGAGCAGGTCGCAAAGACAATCCATGATGTATATGAAGATACCGGTTATGTAATGGATACCCATACGGCGGTAGCTGCAACGGTGTATAAAGCTTACAGAGAAGACAGTAAAGATGACAGAAAGACAGTAATCGCATCCACAGCAAGTCCATACAAATTTGCAGGAAGCGTTATGTCAGCGATCGATCCGAAGTATAAAGGACAGGATGATTTCAAACTGATCGAGGAGCTTCAGAAAGTATCCGGTACAGAGCTTCCGAATGCCATCAAAGAGATCATGAATGCCGAGATCCGTCACAATACGGAATGTGATGTGGATCAGATGGAGCAGACCGTTAAGAATATTCTTGGCGTAAAATAGACAGGAGAAGGCAAAAGAATGAACGGAATGGAAGGAATTTTCGGTATCATTGGTATTGGGGCAGGATTGTATAGCCTGTATGCATGGTTTCAGCTTAAATTCAAAGGAATCATCAATACATCAATTCTTGTACCAAAAGATACGAATATAAAGAAGTGTAAAGATAAGGAAGCATACAGGGCAGCAGCAGGACCGAAGCTTCTTGTGCTTGCGGTAGTGCTGATCCTGTACGGCGCAGAAGATCTGTATAATACTTACGTGCAGAGTACAGGAAAATTATTCTGGGTGATGTTAGTGCTGGTACTTGCAGTACTGGTATGGTTTGCATGGACAGTCAAAAAGCTGAATGCAAAGTATTTTTAAAATCAGATCACAAAATAAAGGAAGAGGGAAGGTGCAGACAAAAAGAGCTGCACCTTCTTATTTCATTTGGCGGAAAAATTTGTTACAATAAAAGTATTGCATGGCAGAGAAAATGTGATGGGGATAAAAGAAAATGTCATGCGAGAGATGAAATGCCGGAAGATTCCGATCCGTTTCAGGATGGAACCGTATTAAAAGAAGCATTTGACAGACTGAATAAATATGTAGTAGGGTAGATGAGATTTGATGGAAAATGTATTTGAGATATTAAAAGATTTACCAAAGCTTGGGGATTACGTTCTTTTGACAGTGGCAAAAGGATCCGCAGCCGGAGAAAAAGCAATCTTGGCAGAGAAAAAAATAATCTGGGAAAGTAAAGAAAACGGTTTCTTTTCCGCACATTTTTCAGAAGCAGGTGACTTGAAAAAATGTGGACTTTATGAAATCAGAGAGCAGCAGGTGTTTTGTGATATAATTGGAGGGCAGGAGCATCTGGTTATTTGTGGCGGTGGTCACGTATCGGTGCCGGTGATCAAAATCGGTATTATGCTTGGATGGAAGGTCACGGTTCTTGAAGATCGTCCGCAGTTTGCCGATCATGCCAGAAATGCGGGTGCAACGGAAGTGATCTGCCAGCCGTTTGAAGATGCCCTGGATCAGATCGAAGGAGACAAGGATACGTATTTTGTTGTACTGACCAGAGGTCACAGATATGATCAGGTTTGTCTGGAGAAGATCGTTGGGAAGGAACATGCTTATATCGGAATGATCGGAAGCCGGCGAAGAAGTGCGATGGTAAAGCAGAATATGATTGAAAAAGGATGCAGCCAGGAAGTAATCGGCGAGATAAAAAGTCCGATTGGTCTGAACATCGGTGCTGAGACACCAGAGGAGATCGGTGTGGCGATCATGGCGGAAATCATCGAAATAAAGAATCAGAACAAGAGAGTCTGCGGTTATCCGGAAGACTTGCTGGAAGCAATCCTGGATATCGTTCATCCGGGAAAGAAGATGCTTGCAACGATCATTACAAGAAAGGGTTCTGCACCAAGAAATGTGGGATCCAAGATGCTGATCCTGGAAGACGGCAGCTGTGTTGGAACCATCGGAGGCGGCTGTATGGAGGCAGAGGTTTTAAGAAAAGCGAGAGTCATGATGCATGAAAATAATACAGGACTAAAGACAGAATATGTGGATATGACCGGAGATGATGCGGAGGAAGAAGGCATGGTCTGCGGCGGTACGATCGAGGTGTTACTGGAACCACTCTGGAATTAAGCCTGCAAATAAAAAGTCAAGGCTAAATTGAAGAACATTGAAAATCTTATACA
>NZ_JAQDVB010000020.1:0-70828 GCF_027674365.1 Coprococcus sp. AM11-30B
TTAAAACAGAGGATAACGATTTTTACGAAAAACAGAAAAATCATGTTTGCGAAAGGATAATTTTCTGATGTTTTGGAGACTGATACTGGTGATCCGATGCTTTCTGTGTTATAATATATAAGTTATCAGGGAACTTGATTCTGAATCATGGAGGCACAAAGTATGGAACCCATGTATTTGTCAATCCAGCCGAAAAAGACTGGAGAACGCATAAGAAAGCTACTCTTGGAACAAGGATATACAATTCGGGAAATCCAGGGAGCTTTTGGATTTGAAAATCCGCAGGCCATTTATAAATGGCTTTCCGGCAAATCGTTACCCAGTATAGACAATTTTATTATTTTAAGTAAATTATTACATACTACGATTGAAGATATCCTCGTCATTGACGGGGATATTTCTCATTACATAGAAAATTTCATTTTCTATGTAATAAAAGCCTCCGGCAGGATGCGCACTGCGGCGTATAATGAAGATGTCGCAAGCGACCGCCACAGGCGCTAGAATGTGCTTCGCACATTCTTTGTTCTTTCTGTGGAGTTTTAAACTGTTGGTTGAATGACAAACTGCTATCATATAATTATAATTAAATCAGAAGTTGAGGAACAGATATTATTTATATGGTGTTCGAGAATTGCGGGAATTGCATAGCAATGGAGCAATCCGGTTACATCATTTATATTGTAAGCAAGAGAACAGTATGGGAGGCAAAAATCATGAAGAAAATTACATCAGCTTATGCAAACAAGATGTTGAGAAGCCTTGAGGAAGATAAAGCATTCTGGGTAAACAAGGAGGCAGCATCCAATACCTATGTGGCAGCGGTCAATGAGGAGCCGGTCATTCCGGAATATGATTATATGACCATTGCAAATACAATTGACGAGATTGACAGGAAGATTGTTACTATCAAACATACATTGAACCTGACAAATGCCACCGCAAAAGTGCAGGTCGGCAATCAGGAGATGAGCATTGACAGCATTCTGATCCGAATGGCGCAGCTTAACAAAAGAAAAGCTGTTCTTGACGATATGCGCAAGCGGCTTCCGAAAATGCGTGTGTATAGTAATTCCTTCAGTTCATCCGGATCGGTACCGGAATATAAATATATCAACTATGATCTGGAAGTAATCCGTCAGGAATACGACCGTATTTCCAATACAATTATGGAAATGCAGATTGCACTGGATCGCTACAATCAGACAGTATTGTTTGATGTGGATATCTAAGTAGGAATTTCCGTACAGGGTATATCTTCAACAAAGCTTATAGACGGTTGGTTATGGTTCAATGTCATCGTTTATTGGTTATTTGTTATCAGGTTATGTGTTCTTGTTCATAGAAACATTTTGGAAAAGTATACAATTTAAATTTTTAAATCCCCCTGTAAAAAACCTGTGTCAGTTCACAGTGTAGAGGTACGGTTTCAAGCACGCAACAGCTGTGGAAGCAATTCCGCAGCTGTTTTTATAGTAAAAAAAATTGCAACCAAGAGAGTTTTAAATCAAAATGTATCCGCAGAAAAAGAGATGTCATTCAATATTAAAAAGTTACCAAAAACAAGAAACTATTTTTGTGAATTTAGTTGCTTGTTTTTTTGTGCGCAAAGATGCTACAATCAAGGAAACTATTACAAGAGAAATAGTTTCCAAAAGGAGATGATCTTGTGCCGAATCAAAATTTAAAAGGCGATATTCTCGAAGCAACCATCAAGGCATTTCAGAAAAAAGGGTTAAAATTTACAATGGATGATCTTGCATCTCTTCTGGGAATCAGCAAAAAAACAATCTATACTGTTTTCCCTGACAAAAATTCATTGGTTCTGGAGATGGTTGATTATTGTTTTTCCTCGATCAAAGAAAGTGAACAAAAAGTTCTTCAAGATCTGAGTCTGGATACGGTTGGTAAAATCAGAGCAATTCTTGGTGTGTTACCGGAAGGGTATCGGGAGCTTGATCTCAGACAGCTTTATCAGCTAAAGGAGAGGTATCCCGAAGTTTATGAAAAAGTAAAATCCCGTCTGGAAACCGGGTGGGAGAGTACGATTTCATTACTGGAACAGGGCATCACAGAAGGAAAAATTCGAAATATCCAGATTCCAATTTTAAAAACCATGATGGAAGCCACATTAGAACAGTTTTTTCAGAGAGACGTGCTGGTCCAGAATGGAATTTCTTATCATGAGGCATTAGATGAAGTCGTATCCATTCTGATCGATGGCATTACAATCTGACAAGGGGGAATTTGTTATGGGAGAAGTACAGAAACTAAAAGGAAAAGAAAAGTTTGCCTACGGAATCGGGGCTGTAGGGAAAGATATGGTCTATATGCTGTCAGCGTCCTATGTCCTTTATTATTACCAGGACATCATGGGTGTCAGTGCTGTGGCAATGGGGGTGATCCTGTTTATCGCCCGAATTTTTGATGCATTTAATGATCCAATCATGGGAATCATCGTAGCAAAGACGAAAACCAGATGGGGCAAGTTCCGACCGTGGCTCTTTATCGGTACACTGACAAATGCCATTGTCTTGTATCTGATGTTTGCTGCACCGCCCTCTCTTTCAGGCAGAGGACTGGTTGCTTATGCGGCTGTAACCTACATACTCTGGGGCGTAACTTATACGATGATGGACATTCCATACTGGTCCATGATTCCTGCTTTTACCGAAAGTGGAAAAGAGCGCGAAAATCTTTCTGCAATGGCACGTTCCTGTGCCGGCGTTGGTTCTGCCATCGTCACGATCATTACTGTGCTTTCTGTATCCACGCTTGGCAAGCTGGCAGGCGGGGAAGGTGCATCGGAAATTGAACGGCTTGGATACCGCTATTTTGCGCTGATTATCGCAGTTTTGTTTTTCATTTTTATCACGATTACCTGCCTTTCTATTAAAGAAAAATCTTCGGTAAATATGGAAACAGCAACGGTAAAAGAAATGTTCCGGGCATTGTTTCGCAATGACCAGGCACTGACCATGGTTGTGGCAATTGTTATGATCAATACCGCACTATATATTACATCGAATCTGGTCATTTACTTTTTCAAATATGATTTCAGTCCGGAAGCATGGCAGAGCAATTATACGCTTTTTAATACCTTTGGCGGTGCATTCCAGATTCTTGCGATGATGATTTTGTTTCCGCTGTTCCGGAAATTTATGAATACGATAAATCTTTTTTATGTCAGCTTTTCTATGGCATTTGCAGGATATCTGCTCCTTCTTGTGATTGCATTCTCCGAAAGTACCAGTGTCTATCTGCTTCTGGTTCCGGCATTCCTTATTATGTCAGCGATGGGTATGCTGAATGTCATTGTGACGATTTTTCTTGCAAATACGGTAGATTACGGGGAATTGAAAAATAACCGGCGTGACGAATCGGTAATTTTTTCGATGCAGACCTTTGTGGTAAAGCTGGCATCTGGCGTGGCTGCACTTGCGGCTTCGATCGTTATTCAGATCTTCCAGATCAAGAAGGATGAAACGGCAGAAGTACTGACGGTAATCGCACCGGCTTCCAGGCTGGGACTTCGGATGTGTATGACGATCATTCCGATTCTTGTATTGCTGATCGGATTACTTGTGTTCCGAAAACATTACATATTAACAGATGAAAAGACAAAAGAAATATCCAGAACACTGGAAGAACGGAAGAGAGCATAATATTTATATCTATAATTTTATAACGAAATTTTAGTGGGACAGTTTGCGGACTGAAGATCCAAAGAAACTCTGTGCAACATGGGAATTCGTAAAATTCCTGATCTCTCCGGAATCACAGGCATACTGGAATGCACAGACAGGATATTTCCCGGTTACCACAAAAGCACACGATGAACAGTACAGAAAATGTCAGATTCGATCAACAAAGCGATCACTGACTACAATACTGTAAATAATTAAAAAGAATCGAGGTAGTAAACATTGAGCAAAACAAAAATATTTGCACACAGAGGTGCAAGCGGATATGCACCGGAAAACACGTTGGAAGCATTTGCACTGGCAATCACACAGGGTGCTGACGGAATCGAGCTTGACGTACAGCTTACAAAGGATGGAATCCCGGTTGTGATCCATGATGAAACCATCGACAGAGTTACAGAAAAAAAGGGATGGGTCAAGGATTATACCTTAAAAGAGTTAAAAAAGCTTACAGTACTGAAAAACAAATTCCCGGAGTATTCCGCAGCAAAGATCCCAACCCTGGAAGAAGTACTGGATGCGGTAAAAGCATCCGGTATCCAGGTCAATATTGAGCTGAAAACAGGAATTTACTGGTATCCGGAAATCGAGCAGAAGGTTGCGGATCTTGTAAAAAAAGCCGGAATGGAAGAGCGGGTGATTTATTCTTCCTTTAACCATTACAGCATCCAGCAGATGAAGAAAATTGTGCCGGAAGCAGAAACCGCTTATCTGTACAGTGATGTGATCCTGAATGTTGCAGAGTATGCGAAGAATACAAAAGTAGACGGACTGCATCCGGCAGTATATCATGTAAAAATGGCAGATTTCCTGAAAGAATATCTGGGCAGCAATCTGAATGTCCGTGTCTGGACAGTCAATGAAAAAGCGGATATGAAATGGTTGATCGATGCAGGAGTAACTGCGATTATCACCAATTATCCAGACATGGCAGTGCAGATCAAAAAAGAAGCAGAAGCATAAGATCATGCCGGTGTTGAGACGGGTACTTGTATTATCCGGTGAGGCAACAAAAGAAGAAGCAAAAGCATACGAACATCAACCGGATTATATAATGTCATCCGTTGATGAGTTGCATGAAGCATGGATCAAAAGTATTTCTTAAATAAAAGAAAATATGTTTACTAAGACAGGGTATATATGACAAATGAAGCTGTACATAACCTGTCTGTATATTCAGGTCAATTCTTGATTGCCTCTGTTTTAACTGTAAAAAACACTTGCATAGCCGAACGTATGTTTGTATAATAGAAATATGAATATAGAAATGACAAATGAGCATTATACAATACAGGAAAAATTACATATTCTTGCTGATGCTGCAAAGTATGATGTCGCATGTACATCAAGCGGCTCAAGCCGCCGGGGACAGAAAGGAGAACTCGGTAATGCCGTTTCATGTGGAATTTGTCACAGCTTTGCGGCAGACGGAAGATGTATTTCTTTACTTAAGATCTTAATGACCAATCATTGTGTCTACGATTGCAAATACTGCATTAACCGTGCGAGCAATGATGTAAAAAGAGCTACATTTACTCCGGAAGAGATCTGTAATCTTACAGTCGAATTTTATAAACGGAATTATATAGAAGGACTTTTCCTAAGTTCCGGTATTTTGAAAAATCCAACCTATACGATGGAAAAGATATGCGAGACATTATTACTTCTCCGCACCAAATATCATTTTAATGGATACATTCATGTGAAGACGATTCCGGGGGCTTCGGATGAATTACTTGCAGCTGCCGGTTATCTGGCAGACCGTGTCAGCGTGAATCTGGAACTGCCAACTTCTGAGGGACTTCGTAAGCTGGCACCGAACAAGACTATGCAGACAATCCTAAGTCCGATGGGAAAGGTGCAGAATACCATTGCCGCACATCGCATGGCAATCGGAAAATCATCATATATGGAAAGAAGTCGTGGAAATCAGTTCCTGCATAACGGAATTTTTTCTGATACTTCCAAACAACAGTTCCAAAGGAAACTGGATAGCAGGGCAGCGCTGCAAAAAGCAGCAGATGTATCCTCAATTACTGCACAGTCAAATCCTGCTCTATTGGATTCTTCCTTCACCTGGAATCAGGCATATCAACTTGCACCACATGATATGTACAGATTAAAACGCAGCTTTGCACCGGCAGGACAAAGCACCCAGATGATCATCGGAGCGACAGGTGAAAGCGATTATACCTTATTACAGACCACACAGCAGCTTTATCAGGGATTTGATCTGAAACGTGTCTTTTATTCGGCATATATCCCGCTGAATGAAGATCCTGTTCTGCCTGAGATTGGAACTCCACCGCCGCTTTTGCGTGAACACAGGCTTTATCAGGCAGACTGGCTGCTCCGGTTTTACGGATTTCAGGCAGATGAACTTTTAACCATAGAGAAACCGAATTTTAACGAACTTCTGGATCCGAAGTGTGATTGGGCATTACGCCATCTGGAATTATTTCCCGTTGAAGTAGAAACGGCAAGCTATGCAGAACTCCTCCGCGTACCCGGAGTCGGACCGAAATCAGCCAGCCGTATTGTAAATGCACGAAGATATGGCAGAATGGATTTCACAAGTCTGAAGAAAATGGGAGTTGTGCTGAAAAGAGCGCACTATTTCATCACCTGTGGCGGAAAACAGATGTATCACACACCACTTGAAGAGACTTATATCACAAGACAGCTGGTCAGCGTAGACCGGAAGGAATCCTGGGAAATGGCTCATGCAAATGAAGGATTTTCACAGATGACACTTGCTGATTTCGGAATTGGATAGTTACATCATTAGGGCAGAAAATACTTATAGCAATATGAGAAAGCAGGAAATTTATGAAGATATATACTTGCAAGGACCGGTTAGAAGACATCATGACATGCATCTATGATGCATGGGCAGATGCTTTGCTAATCGGTCATGATCAGATACAGTTGAAAAAAGAACCGATTTTCCAGACAACATTATTGGACGAATATATCCATGTAGATGGGGACAGCTTCAAAGCAGAAAAAGTCACCCGGTCTATCCGCAGAGATATTTCTTCCAGAGCATATCTGTATGTGTATTACGCATCCCTTTCAGCAGAAGAAGACGCACTGCAGACAATCTATAATTTTTTACGAGTTGGATTTGCCATGGGAGCGGGTGTACTCGAAAATTATACCAATCCACATGTAATGCGGATAATAGAACTGTACCGTAGTGTCGGAAATGAAAGCCATCATTTCCGTGAATTCGCCCGGTTTCAAAGTCTCGACGGGCGTGTCTATGTCAGCCATCTGGAACCCAAAAGTGATGTGATCATGCTGGTTGGAAGACATTTCGCAGACCGTATGCCATCGGAATACTGGATGATCGTTGACGATAACCGAAAGACCGTCTGTGTCCATCCAAAAGACGGAGAAAATTATCTTCGTTATCTGACGGACGGAGAGTTTGAGGCACTTCGGAAAACAGAAGAGTACGAAGATGAATACACTGGGATGTGGAAGATATTTTTCCATACGATCGGGATCAAAGAGCGGGAGAATTATGTCTGTCAGAGGAATCTTTTTCCGATCTGGAAGAGGAAGCATGCTGTGGAATTTAAAAAATAATCGCAGAAATTAAAAAGCAGCAAAAAATACCTCCGGTTAAAAATCATGAACAGGAAACTCTTTTTTTGCTTTTAGGCGTAAAAACGGTAATGTTTTTCTTGTACATAGTCGAGCATTAGAGTATAATAAACTCAGTTTTTTTCATATGTTTAAAAGCTATAATAAGAAAAACGGCAAAACAGATCAAAGTCTGCGACGCAAAGCTATAGGGCCTGTAAAATGGTAGCCAGTTGCCACGTTAAAGATGCATTGTCTGCAATGACAATGCTCTTTTTCGGTTTGGTTGTTCTGGTGAATATAGGCATTCGTGCAGGTAGCAGTCAAAGGGATTTGACAAGGTCAAGAGCCGAATTAAACACAGTAACGTATGCAGATCATATGAAGGCTGATATCGTGAGAGGAATTGATATTACAAATTTGGCAAAACCTCTGAATATTGAAAAGATGAAAAATACTATCAAAGATATTTGTCCCTAATATAGGGAGAAAGTAAATGAATAGCATAGTTATTAAAATGAATATTATTTGAGATTCGGGATAAATGGTGAAATGAAGACAAGCAAGAAAAATAAAAATATAATAGGTATTATACAGAGTTTCCTTATATTGATATTAGTGGTTCTTATTATTTTTATGATGATTCAGATTAGCAGGCTGCAGGGGACAGCACGCGTAATAAATTATGCAGGTCTGGTACGTGGAGCTACACAGCGCGAAGTAAAATTAGAAATTACAGGAAACCAAAATGATGAATTAATTAAATATTTGGATGACATTCTTCTTGGATTGAGATATCAGGATGGACATTATAATCTGGTAAAACTCAATGACGAAGAATATCAGGGGAAATTGAAAATCCAGAGTGATTACTGGGATAAATTGAAAACAGAAATTGAAGCAGTAAGAAACAAGGGATACGAAAATACAGACATTGTTAATATGAGTGAAATATATTTTACGATGGCAGATGAAACTGTCTCTGCCGCAGAAAGCTATTCAGAAAAGATCGCTATAAAGATTCGTACTATAGAGCTTTTGTCGGCACTTGATATGTTGATTCTGGTGATATTGGTTATTATGCAGACTCTAAAGGCAATGCAGATGGCAATGCAAAACAGATTGCTGGAACAGAAAGCATTCGTAGATGCCCATACTGGGCTGCCAAATAAAAATGCCTGTAATGAGCTTCTTAATAAAAAAGATATAATTACAGGTTCTACAGCATGCATAATGTTTGATTTAAATAATCTAAAAACTGTAAATGATACAATGGGACATTCCGCAGGAGATCAGTTAATATTGAATTTCTCAAAGTTTTTGCGAAGTGTTATTCCAGAAAAGGATTTTGTTGGAAGATATGGCGGAGATGAGTTTATAGCAGTCATTTATCATACAAATGAGGCGGAAATTAAGGAAATATTAAAAGGTTTGTACAGAGAAAAAGATAGATTAAATAGTTATGAAAATCAAATACCAATCGACTATGCATGCGGATGGGCATTATCCTCCGATAATATGTCGTGTACAATGCAGATGTTATTGGATGATGCAGATGCTAATATGTATAAAGATAAACAGTTATGCAAGAAATATAATTAGCATTCTTAAGGAAAGTGATTAAAAAACTATCGATAGGGAGTGCCTTTTTTAATTTATAGGATTTCTAAAGACCACAAGAATAAAGGAAATAGAAAATATGAATAAAAGACAAAAAATACTGATTGCTGATGATGCAAAGTTTAACAGGGATATATTGAAAGAATTTCTTGGAGAAACCTATGATTATCTGGAAGCTGAAAATGGAAATCAGGTAATCCAGATGATAGGAGAAAATATTGGAATTGATCTGATGCTTTTAGATATCAATATGCCACAGATGAATGGTTTTGAAGTCTTGGAAATAATGAAAAGAAGCCAGTGTATTGATGAAACTCCAGTTATTATGATCTCTGCTGAAGAATCTGTTGATGTTATGCGTAAAGCATATGAAATGGGAATTACAGATTATATTACACGACCTTTTGATTCTGTTATTGTAAAGAAAAGAGTCCAGAATACCCTAGAACTTTATGCGAACCAAAAGCGTCTGATCAATGTGGTTGTTGATCAGGTTTATGAAAAAGAAGAAAACAATGATATTATGCTCAGGATTCTGAGCAATGTATTAGGGTCACGCAACAGTGAGAGCAGTGAACATATTTTACATATCCGTACTGCGACGAAAATGATGCTGAGACAACTGTTAAAAACAACGGATGCTTATCATCTGACGGAGACCGATATTGCTATAATCACAACCGCTTCTTCGCTTCATGATATTGGTAAAATACGCATTCCGGAAGAAATACTGAATAAACCCGGAAGACTAACCGATGAAGAATTTAAAATTATGAAAACTCATAGTGAGATTGGAGCATCCATGATCTGGGATATGCATTTTTTACAAGATCATCCACTGGTACATACCGCATGGGAAATCTGCAGATGGCATCATGAAAGATGGGATGGAAAGGGTTACCCGGATGGTCTGAAAGGTGAAGAAATACCAATTTCTGCACAGGTGGTGTCTATTGTGGATGTTTATGATGCTCTTACCAGTGAACGATGTTATAAGAAAGCATTTGAGCATGATACCGCAATCAAGATGATTCTGGACGGGCAATGCGGGCAGTTCAATCCGGTTCTTCTTAAGTGCCTGAAAGAACTAAGCCTTCAGTTTTCCAAGATGTATACGAATGAAACGAATGATAATAAACAGTATTATGAAGCACAGAGGCTCTCTGACGAAATACTAAAGGAAAAGTCTTTACCCCGTAAAAATTATTCGCAGCATGTCATTAAGCTCATGCAGGAAAAGATAGAGTTTTTTAAAATGGACAGTGGCAAAATTTCCATTGAGTATAATGCAATTTCAGGTCGGCTGATTATAATTAACGGAAACCGGCAGATACTGTGTCAGAGAGATGATCCGAAGTTTGATATATTCAAACTGTTCGAAGTAAGCAGTGAAGATATTCAACATATCAGAGCGTTACTGGACCAAACATCAATACAGAATACAGAAATCTCATTGCAGTTAATGGCAAAGGTGGAAAATAAAAGGCAGATGTATGATCTGAAACTGCATACCTTATGGTCTTCTTTAAAGAAAGATGGATATATAGGAATTGTCGGATATCTCTCTTGATTGGTGATATTATTTTTGGATATATCGAAATAAGTAAAAGGATAATGTAATTACTCTGTTAGTAAATTGACACAAGTTGGCTGTAGAGTATAATTATAGTAAAAGTACAGAAGAGGCTATCGCAAAGATATTTATAAAAATGTTGTGGGGGTATTGAACATTAATGAATGTAAAATTAAAATCTGGAAGCAAGCAAGCGACTGTAGCCTGGAGGGTGGGAGAAAGATGAAGAAGTGCAAATTAGTACAGAATATAATGAATTTCAAATTTTGTTACATTATATTTTGCACAATTATATGTTTTATTGTTTTATCCGTTCCTATATTTGCCAAAGAAAACTCTGACAATGTTATCCGGGTAGGATCTTTTGAGGAAACTTATAATGTAGTCAATGAAAAGGGAGAAAGAAGCGGATATGGTTATGAGTATCTTCAAGATATTGCAGGTTATGCAGGTTGGACATATAAATACATAACAAGTGATTGGAAAAACTGCTTTACACAGTTGGAAAATGGAGAGATTGACATTCTTGGTGGTATTTCCTATACAGACGAACGTGCTGAAAAAATGCTTTTTTCCGATATGCCTATGGGGGAAGAGAAATATTACATCTATACGGATGCATCCAATATGGATCTTACAGCAGGAAATTTGGATTCTTTTGAGGGAAAAAATATTGGTGTGTTTAAAGATAATATAACGGAGGATGTGCTTAACGAATGGGAGTTAAAGTATGGTCTGCATACGCAGCATGTCAATGTTTCTAATACCGCAGAAGTTATGGACAAACTGTCGAAACATGAAATTGACTGCTTCGTTTCGGTAGAAGAATCCCGTTGGGAAGAATCGGATATTTCACCGCTTACAAGTATTGGAGAGACAGAAATCTATTTCGCTATAAATCCAGAACGTCCGGATATCAAAGAAGCACTGGATAGTGCTATGCGCAGAATCAAGGATGACAACCCATTTTACACAGATGATCTCTACAGGCGTTATCTTTCTGCACAGAGCAGCTCGTTTCTTTCAAAAGAAGAAAGTGAGTGGATCGGGCAGCATGGTGCAATCCGGATAGGGTATCTGAATCAGGATGGAGGTATCAGCAGTGTAGATCCATCAACAGGTAAACTGACAGGTATTATTACAGATTATGTGGATCTTGCAGAAAATTGTCTGCAAGGTCAGACTCTGGAATTTGAATTAAATGGATATGAGACAAGAAGTGAACTGTTTCAGGCATTGCAGGATGGAAAAATAGACCTGATTTTTCATGCAAACCAGAATCCATACTTTGCAGAAACAAATGGATTTGCTTTGTCGGATACGCTGTTGACTCTCAATATGGCAGCAATTACGGCAAAGGATTCTTTTGATGAAAATAAAGAGAATACAGTTGCCGTTGAAAAAGATGATTTTGCATTGAAAGCATATCTTTCATACAATTATCCGCAATGGAAGGTTGTGGAATATGAAACATCAGATGCAGCAGTAAAAGCAATGCAGAAAGGGGAGACGGATTGTATTGTAAGCAATTCAGGTACTGTTTCAGACTATTTGAAAAATAATAAGCTTCATAGTGTTTTCCTGACAAAAGAAGCTGATGTTCCATTTGCTATTCAGCAGGGAGAACCGGTTCTTTTGTCCATTCTGAATAAAACACTGACATCTATGCCTACAACTCAATTTTCAGGTGCAGTAGTTTCGTATAATGCTTCTTCACGAAAAGTTACAGCGAAGGATTTTATTCAGGACAATTTACTGGCTGTCTCACTCATAGTTGGAATCTCTATTTTTGTTGTTCTGTGTATAATTCTTGATTCTTTGAAAAAATCAAAACGTGCGGAAGAAAAATCCAAGAAGTCTGCTGAGCAGGCATTGAAGCTGAATCAGGAGCTTGAAGAAAAACGGCAGGAATTACAAAATGCACTTGTAGAAGCACAGAGTGCCAATAAGGCTAAGACTTCCTTTTTAAATAACATGTCTCATGACATCAGGACACCGATCAATGGCATTATGGGCATGCTTACAATTCTTGAAAAAAGCGGAAATGATGGTGAGCGGGCAAAAGATTGCCTGAATAAAATAAATGAGTCTTCGAAACTGCTATTATCATTGGTAAATGATGTTTTGGATATGGCAAAGTTAGAATCGGATACCGTGGTTTTTAGTGATGAATCCATCAATCTGGATCAGGTATGTCAGGAAATCACGGAGTCACTATCTTTTCAGGCAGAAGAAAAAGGACTTCATGTTATGGGAGAACATGATGATTACAGTGGTATATATGTTTGGAGCAATGCAGTTCATCTGAAAAAAGTATTGATGAATCTGTTTACAAACAGTATGAAGTACAATAAGGTGAATGGTTCTATTTACATGAGTATGAGAACGATTGAAAGATCAGAAGATCACATGACATGTGAATTTAAAATAAAAGATAATGGAATTGGAATGTCAGAAGAATTTATAAAAAATGAATTGTTTACTCCATTTGTACAGGCAGATAATTCCCCACGTTCTGATTATAATGGGACAGGTCTGGGAATGCCTATTGTGAAACAACTTGTAGAAAAGATGGGCGGAACCATAACAGTTGAAAGTAAGCTGGGTGAAGGGAGCTGTTTTAGTGTAATACTTCCATTTGAAATTGATACGAATGCACGACCGGAAGAAAAAGAAGATTTCAATGCAGATCTATCAGGTGTCCGGATATTATTGGCTGAAGATAATGAGCTGAATGCGGAAATAGCAGAATTTATGCTGATGGAAAATGGAGCTGAAGTAGAAACAGTGAAAAATGGGTTAGAAGCTGTTCAGCACTTTGAAGCCTGCGAATCAGGAACATACGATGTTATTTTAATGGATGTCATGATGCCGGTGATGGATGGGCTTACTGCCACAAAAACAATAAGATCCCTGGAACGGCAGGATGCAAAAACAATCCCTATCATTGCTATGACTGCAAATGCGTTTAGGGAAGATGCAGAAAAGTGTATGGAAGCAGGAATGAATGCACATTTGTCAAAGCCGATTGTGATTGAGGAAGTTATAAAAACGATTTTAAGGTATGTTCATAATGATTAGCAGGGTTCATGAATTAGTGGAATACAATTGACAGGAGGGCTAAAAGATGACAATGCAGGCTGGCATACGCAAAATACACAGATTTTCTATCCAACATTATTGACGTGTAAAAATTTTTATGGTATTTTTATTTCTAAAAAAAGAGATTATTTTAAAGGCAAACCTGTTGAAAGGCAGGAGCGCAAAGCCAGAAGGGACTAAAGTCAGAAAGCTTGACCATGTCAGCCGGTTGCCACTGTTTCCATATCATCATAATATATGGAAAAGATGTTTGAACAGAAGAGATTCCGATACCTTTTATACTATATAGATGTGTCATTTTAGAGAAATATAGTAGGGACACTGGCAGATTTTGGCAAGTGTCCTTTTTGCATGCAAAAATGGGTAACAAAACTGGCAGGGACAGGTTTTCTGTATACAGATAAAAGCAAGATGAAGAAGGCATAAGACGGAGAAAGGATTTTTATAAAATGAAAAATTATGAAGACAAAATATATTCCTTAGGTGAGACTGTAACGGGGCAGACACAGGTCATGTCACAGGTCGTACAGAAAACACTGGAAAATAATGGCGGGGTAGGTATAATGACAGGATCTTATGACCAAAACCTGTCTATTTTGTCTGTGAATAATCTGCTGTTGCATAGTACGGGATATACATTCGATACTTTCATGGAACAGACAAAAGGCTCATTGAGAAATTTCTTTTATGACGAGGAAGATAGACTGGAGCGAGACCGTTTTTTGCAGCTTCACGGAACAGGAGAAGCACAGATCCTTGCAGCAGACGGTACAGTGAAAAATGTACGGCTTTGTAAAGAGGATGCGACAGATGAGGCGGGCAGACAGATCTGGGTTATGTCCGTACAGGTCAACTGGGATCATGTAAATTTGACACTGCTCAATGAGGCTATCTGTTCCGGCTTCTGGTATTTTGACTGTGACGAAAACAGTGAGATTGTGAATGTAAACTGGAGTCATGAATTCCGAAAAATGCTTGGCTATCATGACACTCTGGACTTTCCGAATAAACTGGAATCCTGGTCAGATCTTCTGCATCCACAGGATAAAGAAAGAGTAATGGTGCAGCTTCAGGCGGCAATTAAGGATAAGACGAACCAGATAAAATACCAGGTAGAGTATCGTATGAGAATGAAGGATAATCAATACCAGTGGTTTCGGGCATCGGCAGAAGTATACGCCGTCTGGATGGTTCTGCCAGCAGGATTGCCGGGATTTTTATTAACATTGATGGGGAGAAAAAAGAAATCATGCAGGCACAAAAATCTGCTGCTTTCCACCGGGCTTTTACGAAAGCAGATTTGTGCGAGTATTATGTGAATCTGGAAACGAATACTTTTGATACCTTTAAAGTTGAACCGTCCCTGATGACCGTCTTTGAACAGAGTCATACGTGGGATGAATTGATCCGGCATTTTGTGGATTCCTATGTTGTGGAGACAGATAAGAAGGCGGTATCCTCTTTTTACGACCGTGGTTATATTGCAGAAAGGCTGAAGGGTCTGGAAACCGAATTGGCTTTAGAGTGCCGTATCACTCTGAATGGAAAAGAACGATGGGTCCGCAATGTGGTCATACGTGGCGAGATCGAGGATTCAGAATATGCCATGATCTTTCTGCGTGATATCACAGAGGCAAAGGTAGAGAGCGCACGGCATCTGCAGATGGCAGCGGATAATGCTTCCATGGAGCAGCTGATTCAGAGTATTGTGCGTCTGGTTGACCGCTTTGTTGTCTGTGATCTGGAAAATGACAGATATGAATTCTACAATCTGAATGGACAGATGATATATAAACCTCTGGGATTTTATCATGATTTTCAGATGCAGGTTCTTGAAAAATATAAGACACTGGAACCATTGGAAGCTATAGATATCCTGATAACCCCGGATAATATTCGGAAAAAACTGAAAAGTGAAAATGATATTTATAAGTTTGAGTATTGCAGCCTGGATGAAAAGACTTATAAAATCGCTTCTTATATTCCCTTGGAATGGAAGAATGGAAAGCTGGAAAAGGTATTGCTGGCATCCATGGATGTGACACAGGAAAAGAAAGCAGAGATTGAATCCCGTCAGGCACTGAAAGAAGCTTACCGGTCCGCAGAAAATGCAAATCGTGCGAAAACGGAATTCCTTTCCAATATGTCCCATGATATCCGGACACCAATGAATGCGATTGTAGGTCTGACGGCAATCGCAGGAGCAAATATTGAGAGCCAGGACAGAGTCATTGAATGCCTCAGCAAGATCACAGAATCAAGCCGCCATCTGCTGGGGCTGATCAATGAAGTATTGGATATGGCACGTATTGAAAGTGGAAAAATGACACTGGCACAGGAAGATTTCAATCTGTCAGAGCTGGTAGATAATCTTATTACACTTACGAAACCGGTGCTTGATGAACATAAACATAATTTTGATATACACATCAATCATATTGAACATGAGGCTGTCTGTGGTGACAGCTTGAGGATTCAGCAGGTATTTGTGAATCTGATGAGTAATGCGATCAAGTATACACCGGATGGTGGAAATATTACTTTTTCGATAGAGGAAAAACCCAATGGATTTTCAGAACTTGGATGCTATGAATTTACGATTGAGGATAATGGAATCGGTATGTCACCGGAATTCCAGAAAATCATGTTTGATCCTTTCAGCCGTGCAGATGACCAACGGACAACCAGAGTTCAGGGAACCGGTCTTGGAATGGCAATCAGCAGAAATATTGTGAACCTGATGAATGGCACTATTAAAGTGGACAGTACCTTACATAAGGGAACTAAAATCACAGTAACAATTTATCTGGAGCTTCAGGAACAAGAAAAAGAACAGGACAAAAATCTGATGAATCTGCCGGTTCTGGTAGTGGATGATGATAAGACATGCTGTGAAAGTACAGTTGCCACACTGAAGGAAATCGGTATTATGGGTGAATGGGTTCTCTCTGGCAGGGAAGCGGTTGAGCGCTGTTATGCACGACATGAGTTGAAAGATGATTACTTTGCTGTTATTTTAGACTGGAAGATGCCGGAGATGGATGGTATAGAAACTGCCAGACAGATCCGGAAGCGGATAGGTAAAGAAATCACCATCATTGTACTGACATCTTATGAATTCAGCGAGATTGAAGAAGAAGCAAAGGCGGCGGGCATAGATGCTTTTATTGCAAAACCGCTGTTCCGTTCCCGGCTGACGGCTACACTGCGGCAGTTTACTTCAGGCAGAAAAGAAAATACAGCGAGAAATTATCTGGAGAAACTGTCAGAAGCAGATTATACAGGAAAAAGGATTCTGCTGGTTGAGGATAATGAGTTGAACAGAGAAATTGCTGGTGAAATTCTGCAGATGACAGGTGCAAAAGTGGAAACGGCAGAAAATGGAAAAATCGCAGTTGAGAAAGTGGAAGCTTCTCCGAAAGGCTTGTATGATCTTGTTTTTATGGATATCCAAATGCCTGTCATGAATGGTTATGAGGCAACTGCAGCAATCAGGAGCCTTCCGGGTGAAAAGGGAAAACTGCCTATTGTTGCCATGACTGCCAATGCTTTTGCAGAAGATGTACAGCTGGCCAAAAATACAGGCATGAATGGACATATCGCGAAACCGCTGGATATGAATAAGCTGAATGATGTTCTGGAAAACTGGCTGTAATTGACTTCCTGGATACATGGGAAAAGCAGCTAGGAAACATAGAGAGGGTTTTGTGATACAATGTTGCATCTGAATACCGCTCGCTGATCCGTCCATTTCTGGATGTCTCTAGACTTTCAGCAAGATAGAAGGCGGAAGAATGCATTTCCACAGAATACCGTATGTGTGATGGCAGTTGGCACAGGATGCTTTTTACTGTAAAAAAAAGGGATGAGTCTGGAAATGTAACCCATGTTTGCAAAATACGTGAAGAGTTGAGGCGTTTTTTTATTAAACTAAAATTAGGGAAAAGACATGTGAAATACGATGATGAAAAATAACTATATAAAACAAAAAAGAAAAGATCAAAATCCGGTAAATCATTGGAAAATTTTTGAGGGACGGTTGGTATTCCTTCTGGCAATGGTGATTTTGTTTGTTGTTGCATATACTTTTATTTTACAACAAGCATATACCCAAACTGCTCTGAAAACAGAAATTGAACGAGATATTTCCAGTGCAGATGCGGTTCATAAGCTGGTAAATCACAGACTGGGACGAAAAGATTTTAATGAAATAAAAAGTAAAGCTGATGAGAATACAGAACTATTCAAGAATATATCGACATATATGAATGAAATCAGAACGCTGAATTCTACGAGATATATTTACACAGCAACCAGAAATGAAGACGGTAGATTGATTTACGTTGTAGACGGACTGGATCCATCGGCTGGTGACGTCAGACATCCAGGAGATCCGATTGAAAAGGAGATGGTTCCTTATATAGAAAAAGCACTTTCTGGAAAAACAGTATATTCTCAGGATATTGTTGATACAACATGGGGACCTATTTTTACAGCCTGTTATCCTGTGACAGCGGAAGATGAATCTAATGAAGTGATAGGTGCTTTCTGCATAGAAATGGATATGCAGAAAGCGTATGGAATGGTTGAGAAGACGAATAAGTTAAGTATTGTACTGGGATGCATTACAGCGTGTATTTTGTTAATATTATGTACCTGTGGATATTCTGTATATAAGAAGCAAAAAGAAAATGAGCAGAAACAGCAAAAACTGTTGCAGGAAGCTGCAAGACTGGCCGATTCAGCTAATAAAGCAAAATCAACATTTCTGTTTAATATGTCTCATGATATTCGTACCCCTATGAATGCAATCATTGGATATGCAGAATTGGGAGAGAAACATTTAAAGGAGCCAACTATATTAGAGGATTACTTTGAAAAAATATTATTGTGCGGAAAGAAAATGCTGCATTTGATTGATAACATTCTTGAATTAGCACGAATCGAAAACAACCACGCAACGCTGGATGAAACAATAACAGATGTTTCTAAAAACTTTGATTTATGTATTGATATGTTTAGGAAACCGATAGAAGAAAAACATCAAACACTGAAAGTCAATAAGAACATTCGATATCCATACCTGTATATGGATGATGCAAGATCATCTGAAATTACGATTAACATTTTGAGTAATGCTGTGAAATACACGGGGGAAGGCGGTAACATAAGCTGTACATTGAACCAATATCCCGGCGAAAAAGAAGGTTGGAGTGTATTAGAGCTTATCATAGCAGACAATGGAATCGGAATGTCAGAAGAATTCCAAAAACATATTTTTGAATCATTTTCACAGGAACGATCTTCGTCAGACAGCGGAATAGAAGGTAGCGGACTTGGCATGGGAATCGTGAAGAAACTGGTGGATTTAATGAATGGCAAGATCACAGTTCAGAGCAAACCGAGAGCAGGTTCTACTTTTACAATCACGCTTCCATTAAAAATAGCAAATGAGGAAAAAAGGAATCCGAAACATGCAGACGGTCAGTTGAATATCAAAAAACTGGAAGGAAAAAGGGTTCTTCTGGTAGAAGATAATGACTTGAACGTAGAAATTGCAACGGAACTTTTGACGGAAGAGGGAATCATAATAGAAAGAGCGGAGAACGGCGTTGCATGTATTGATATGTTTAACAAAGCAAAGCAAAATTACTACAGTCTGATTCTGATGGATATTCAGATGCCGATTATGAACGGATATGAAGCATCCAGGAGAATTCGAGAACTGAAAGACGGTAACAAATCGCAGATTCCAATTGTTGCAATGACAGCAAATGCTTTTGAAGAAGATAAGAAGATGGCTTTTGCAAGTGGCATGAATGATCATGTTGCAAAACCAATAGATATGAATGTATTATTGCCGACTATTATGAAATATATGTAAAGGAAGAAAGAAGGACACTGATTTTGCAGTCAGTGTTCTTCTTACATATCAGTCGACTAAAGAAAAACATTTTATAGTTGTACATTATCTCGTTGAGAAGGGTAAATCTGTGAACTTTGTTCACTAAGCAGAGCAGTGAAATTTTGACGAATGATATTTAAAGTCTTTTGCTTTTTCAGTAATTCTTGTTTCTCCCGGACAGTAGCAGCCTGTTTAGATTCAAGGTTTTCAATCCGCTGATCAGCCGCTTTAGCAGAAGCATCAACGTCAGAAATATGCTGCTGGGTATCTTCCAAAAGGCAATGTGAATATAAAGAGATCAATACTGCAGAATTGCAAAAACAGAGCCGACAGTTGACCTCGGAAAAGATGAAACTCTATGATGATTACAAAGATGGTCGTATGGGGCGTGATTTGTATAAGCAGAGAGCTGAAAAGATAAGTGGACAGCTGGATGAAATCAAACGAAAAATAGAAGATACGGGAGCGGTTTGCTAACGTTGACAGGTTTATGGCCGGAGAATTGGAAAAGGATGATTACCTGAGAGTACGGCAGGAACTGTCCCGGAAGACGGAAAGTTTGAATCAGCAGATAACTGAGGTTACAGCAAAGCTTCATGAGAGTGAAGCGGCTGCCGATGATGGCGTGCGTGAAGCAGTTGCCACGATGAAGAAGTATTCTGGGGAGCAGAAACTGACCAAGGAGATAGCGGATGTGTTCATTGATAGAATTCTGATATATGATTCGAAGCATATTGAGATTCAGTGGGAACTTCCGGATGAAGTAATAAAATTCATAGAAAAATGAGTAGGAAAGACCGACTATTGCTTGTTGAGCAGTAGCTGGTCAGTTTTTTATTAAGCCGCCTTAACTGCGTCATAGCTATCCTTCATGGCATAAGCCCTATTTGGATGTGTGACTTTCAAGGCGTAAATTATCACGCCTGATTCAAAAAGGGCAATGGCTGTGACGGCTGCAGGCCAACCTTGCAGGGTGACATTGAGGTGCGTGTTTTTGATAAGTGTAGGGATGCTGTCTGCAGCTTGGATGAGTTTGTTTTCCATATTAGAGTCCTCCTTTTGATTTGCTGTGATTTGTAGTTTTCATGATCTTATTTTAGTACGAACATTCTCTAATAGATAGAAGCAAAAGTAATATTTTTTCAGCCCCTTTATTTGCGAGAAAATATGTGATATCATGTGATTAATCTATTATTACACGCCCCCTAAAAGGGGCTATGGGAGAAAAACTTTGGAAAAAATAAATATATACGTGCCTGAAAACATCGGAGCAATGATAGAAAGTGATGCTACGATGTTCGAGGTGTATAAGAAAGATGGAAGAACCATCAATAAGAACAGATTTTTAGGAATGCTTATTATTGGTTATTATAACGACTATGTGACAGAGGCAAAGGCTGCCTATGATGCAATATTATCAGCTATAGATACTGACAAGGTGAGTATCAGAGATAAGGAACGTATTGCCGATAGTATCCTTAAAAATGTTGTTCTCCCAACGGTTCCTTTACGGAAAGGAAAAAATCCTGCAAAGCTATCTTTGAAACCAACAAAGGATACAGAGGCTTTGATTCAACAGATTCTCCTGGACCTTGAGGGATCAGATTATATATCACAGTACTTTTGCAGAATGTTTATGAGCTACTGTGAAAATCCGTTCAGCAAAAGGGAACAGATCATTTTCAAAGATAACTATGAGTCACTACAAATGGCTTGTAGTGCGAGACGGAGTATTACGTTTAGAACAATATGGAATGAAAAAAACATACATGAGGTTATTCCTTATAAAGTTGTGACTGGTCCGGAGGAAATGTTTAATTATTTGTTATGTGCTGAATACAATCAAGATAAGGGAGTACAGGAGGCGCGAACTTATAGACTAAACAGAATAGACAAAATAAATTATGGTAAAAGCATGGGGGCAATTGATAATTCCGTAAAGCAACATATGAAACTTATGCTTCATTATGGACCACAGTACATGATAAACAGTGATGAAGAAGCCTGCGTCAAGCTAACGGCAGCTGGGGTGAAGTCCTTCAATCGTATCTACTATGGAAGGCCACAGTACGAACGGATTGAGGAGCATGAAGGCTGTAATTACTATTATTTCAGATGTTCAATGGACCAATTGTTTTTATATTTCAAGAGATTTGAGGGGAAAGCCGCAAAGATTATATATCCAGAATCACTTAAAGAAAGAATGATGAAATTTCATTCAGAGACTTTGAAGAATTATGAGGAAGAATAAAATGATGGATATTTTTAAAATGATTTCAGATGGATCAAAATATATCGCCTGGTCTCATTTGGGCAAGACATTCGATAAATATATTGACGAGGACAAAGACGAATATTATCTCTTAGTCCCAAATCAGGATGTAATAGACAGGTGGAGTATCGGAAGGCTGTTCCAGAAATATCATATGCTTGAGTTGTTTGAATTGTCCAATTGCTATTTGGGGTCGTTCAACGAACCGTATATGTATTGGCATATTTCAAAAAGAAAACCTGAATTCGTAAAGACCGCTGTGATTTATGATTTTGCGCATCCATACAGGGATAATGAGAGTTTCAATGGATCACTTCGTATACCGGATAAATATACGGATGGATATAAAAGATATATAGCGTTGATTGAAAAATGGATAAAGAACGATGAAATGCCAGCGGGTGAAAAACATAGCTATGAGTTTAACTTGATCAAATATTCAGAGTTTGATAATTCTAAACCTTATCCCAGATTTTATCGTAAGAGTAATAATGAGATTAGAGAATTACTTAGAACTGCTCAAATTGTACCCTTAAAAGAACTTGCTGATGTGGTTTGGGCTACGGCAGTTAATGGAGGTAATGATGTTACCAGAGTAAAATCATTGGATCCAAACAAAGCTCCTACATATCCATATATACCAGAATTGCAGTGCATCGATCATTTTATATCTACGCAAAAACTGCATAAGGGAGATATTGTTGAATTAGGTCATCAATTTTTTTTGGTGGATAAAGAAAGCGACTTTGATCTTTATGCACCAATGGGAACTAAGGTCATTCGTGCAAGAAGTGTATGTCCTGAATATCTATATTTATATCTTAATAGTCGAACGGCAAGGAGAATAACAAATACATATAGAGTGCCATTAGAAGATTATTCATCTACAAGCCTTGGAGGTTCATTAGAAGAATTCCCCGTTATTGTGCCAGAGAAAGAGGAACAGTTTTATAAGGAGGAATTTCATAAAATTTCTGCTCCTGACAAAAGATTCTACGTTATACCTGAGGAAGAAAGTGATGTAGAAACACTCGAACAGGCGCTTGCGGTAGAGCTGATGGAAAAGATAAAACTGAACAGTGAAACTTTGGTTAAAAAACAAATAGAAGAGGATGTTAATGAGTTGAATATATGTTTTAGTAATAGGGCATATAAATCTACACTGATACTTGCAGGATCAATTATGGAAGCATTATTGATTGACTGGCTTTCAGAAATTAGAGGAATTAATTATTTCGAAGAAACACTGCGCAAAAGGAAATATGACAAAATCAATAAGTGCTATGAGACAGATAAAAACGGCTGTTACATTTATATGGATAAGACTAGAGCAGATCTAGCTGATTATATAGATGAGATAAGGGATATTAAGAAGCCTGAATGGATGGAGGAAGCAGAAGAGGCTCATAAAATTAGAGATAAAAGAAATCTTGTTCATGCAAAGCTTTGTCTTAAAAAAAGCGCAGAAATCAACGAGGAAACTTGCAATGAGGTGATAACATATCTGAAGAAAATTATAGAATCAAGGTGGGCATAGAGTTATAGAATATGCCATCCGGAAAAATGTCCGAAAAACCCTTTAGACCTATGTTGACATACTCTGGCGAAGCTCACCACAGTTCTGCTGCCAGTTACAAACGCATCATGGACTATTTTATCCCTCGTCTCTGGCTTGGAATGACTGCCACACCGGACAAACGAGATGACAATCTGGAAGGAAGAAATATTTATGAGATTTTCAATCATCAGATTGCTTATGAAATCCGTTTGCAAAATGCAATGGAAGAAGATTTACTCTGTCCTTTTCACTATTTTGGAATTAAAGATCTGGAAATTATCAATGACTGTGGAAAATCATCGGAAGAGAAGATGGAGAATTTCCGGTATTTAACTTCAGATACCAGAGTCTTAAATGTTATGAAGCAGGCTGAGTTTTCCGGATACAGTGGAGAGCGTGTCAAAGGACTTATTTTCTGTAGCCGAATTGATGAAGCAAAAGAATTATCCGTCAAATTCAACGAAAAGGGGTGGCGGACAATTGTTCTCAGCGGAAGCGACTCAGAATCAGTGCGTGAAGACGCAATTGAACGCCTTACGGGAGATGACATCAAAAATGCATTAGACTATATCATTTCTGTTGATATATTTTCTGACGGCTGGGAATTCCCCGGTGGAAAGATCGAACCAGACGAAACGCCAGAACATGCCATCATAAGGGAAATTAAAGAGGAATTAGATACGGAAATCGAAGTCATTCAGCTACTTGACACCGTAGAATATGACTATCCAAAATTCCACCTATCAATGGATTGTTTTATCTGTAATGTAAAATCCGGCGATCTGATCCTAAAAGAGCATGAAGCTGCCAAATGGCTCACCAAAGAGACTCTTTACAGCGTAGACTGGCTTCCGGCAGATCAGGCGCTGATTGGAAAAATTGAAAAATATTTAGAGGAGCATGCTTAATTATGCCATTACAAATCGTCAGAAATGATATCACCAAAATGTCCGTAGACGCCATCGTCAATGCCGCAAATTCCTCCCTGCTCGGCGGCGGTGGAGTGGATGGCTGCATTCACCGTGCAGCAGGGCCCAAGCTTTTAGAGGAATGCCGCACATTAGGCGGCTGTCAGACCGGAGATGCAAAGATTACAAACGCCTATGATCTGCCTTGCAATTATGTCATTCACGCAGTAGGTCCTATATGGAGAGGCGGACAGTTTCATGAGCGGGAGCTGCTTACTTCCTGCTATGAAAATTCCTTAGCACTTGCAAAAGAAAAACATTGTGAAACCATAGCATTTCCACTGATTTCTTCCGGAATTTACGGCTATCCGAAAGCTCAGGCGCTGAAGGTTGCAATCGACGCGATCAGCGCATTTCTTATGGAAAATGATATGACGGTATACATCGTCATTTTTGATAAAGCAGCTTATCGGATCAGCAGCAAACTGTTTTCTGATATTGCATCTTATATCGATGATCATTATGTAGAAACACACATTAACAAAACATCCGAAGCAATGAGGCGCCAGAAGCAGTTCCGGGAAATGGATCTCTGTGAAAGCATATCTTTACCAGATCCATCAAATGTACCGATAAGTAAGGCTGCAACTTTGGAAGATGCCTTGCAGCAAATGGATGAAAGCTTTTCTGAAATGCTGCTTCGGAAGATTGATGAAAGTGGAATGACCGATTCTCAGTGTTATAAGAAAGCCAATATTGACCGGAAATTAT
Source organism: Coprococcus sp. AM11-30B (assembly GCF_027674365.1). Taxonomy (NCBI): domain Bacteria; kingdom Bacillati; phylum Bacillota; class Clostridia; order Lachnospirales; family Lachnospiraceae; genus Coprococcus; species Coprococcus sp. AM11-30B. Next base: position 25,005 of record NZ_JAQDVB010000020.1, read on the forward strand.
TTTCCAAGATTAAAAATGACAAGTACTACAAACCATCCAAACCGACCGTTCTTGCATTTGCGCTGGCACTCGAGCTTCCGCTTCCGGAAATTCAGGATATGCTGATGAAAGCAGGATTTGCCCTGTCTCATTCCAGCAAATTTGACGTAATCGTTGAATATTTTATCTTAAAGCAAAATTATAATATTTACGAAATCAATGAAGCACTATTTGCCTTTGACCAAAGCCTGATTGGAGGCTAAGAAGAAAATAATTTTGCACACAGCGTTGTTCGCCTGATATGATTCTGTAGAAATTTTCTGATCCATAAAAAAGTGTCGCTTTTCATGCGACCATTTCCCCAAAAAATGGCAGTATCCTATAGTTACAAACAAAATAAGCCATTACTTAGGAGGAAATTTAGTATGAGAAAAAATCTGACAGAAGTTGTATTTATTTTAGATCGCAGCGGATCCATGAGCGGACTGGAAAAGGACACCATAGGCGGCTTCAATTCTATGATTGAAAAGCAAAAAAGAGAGGCAGGGCAGGCGCTGATTTCTACCGTGCTTTTTAACAATAACAGTAAAGTCCTTTATGACAGAGTAGAGGTGCAGAAGATTCCCTCTATGACAGAAGACGATTATTCTGTGTACGGCTGTACGGCTCTCCTGGATGCGATCGGCGGTGCTATCCATCACATTGGAAATGTCCACAAATATGCGCGCACGGAAGATGTACCAGAGAATACCATTTTTATCATCATGACAGATGGTATGGAAAATGCAAGCCACATTTATCGCATTGATAAAGTAAAGCAGATGATCGAACGACAAAAAGAAAAATATGGATGGGAATTTCTCTTTCTTGGCGCAAATATTGATGCGATTGAAACAGCCAATCATTTTGGAATTAACGCAGATAAAGCTGCCAATTATCAATGTGACTGCGAAGGAACTACATTGAATTACGAGGTGTTAAATGACGCAATTTCTGCTGTTAGGTGCAATGCAGCGCTTGATTCTAGTTGGAAGAAGCGAATTGATAAAGATTATCAAAAACGTGGACAACATAGCCGCGTAGATTGATGAAACACACAAAGAGCAGGGGATGAACTTTCCAAAGTTCTTTCCCTGCTCTTTCCACATTCATTTATTCCATCACTTCCCCGATCACCTTCATCATCTCATCCACCCGGAACGGTTTCATAATAAACCCATCCATCCCGGCATCCAGCGCATGTTTCCGGTCTTCCTCAAATGCATTTGCAGTCATGGCAATGATTGGAATCTGTGCCTTCTTCACATCTGCAAGCTGACGGATTTTCTGTGTCGCTTCGTATCCATTCATCCGTGGCATCTGTACATCCATCAGGATAAACTGATATGTGCCTGCTTCCTTATCTTGAATTTCTTCCACACAGGCGCATCCATCCGGAACCCAGTTCACAAGAATCCCTTTATTTTTCAAAACTTCCATGGCAATTTCTGCATTTAATTCATTATCTTCCACCAAAAGTACATGCATTCCGTCAAGACCTATTTTGTATTCCTTTGCTTTATCTGATTGATGAAGCTGATTTTCCGTTGCAATCCGAAGGGGAAGTGAAATCTGTATTTTGGTTCCCTGACCGGAATTACTTTGGATTATCACATCACCATGCATCAGATCTACCAGTTTCTTCACAATCGCAAGTCCAAGCCCTGTTCCTTCAGTCTTGCTCTCGGTAGAAGTTCGCTCTCTTTCAAATGCCTCAAACGCATGTTTCTGAAATTCTTCAGTCATACCGATTCCGGTATCCTTTATCGTGAATTTGTATTCGGCAAATCCAGGTGCGATCATTCTCTGGACGCAGCTAAATGTGATCGTTCCTCCCGCTGGGGTAAATTTAACTGCATTATTCAGTACATTTACCAGAACCTGCTGCAGTTTTGTCGCATCACACCATACCAGTGGATTTTCTATTTGATCCTCAACTTTGAAATCAATCATTCCCTTTTGGATGCTGTATTCGAGCATCATTTTCAGATTTTCTTCCATTTGCTTCAGGTCAGTTACCATCTCCACAATTTCTGCCTTTCCACTTTCGATTTTAGACAGATCCAACACATCATTGATGATCTTCAGAAGAATCTCACCAGATGCCTGAATTTTGGAAATTGCATTTTTTACAATTTCTTCATCATCCGGATGTTCTGCAATAATATCAGAAAATCCAATGATCGCATTCATCGGGGTACGGATATCATGGGACATATTTGCAAGGAAAGCATTCTTTACCTCACCGGCTACTTTCGCTTTCCGTGTCGATTCTTTTTCCAGTTCCAATGCATTGGACAGTCTTTTCCGGTGTTCAAACTCCATCTGATTTTGCTGGTGCTCCACCATGAACAGGTAGGAGAGCAGTGCTCCGATTACCAGGCAGTACGGTTGGAACGGATACGCCCCATAAAGTGGAATGATATAGGTATTTACCAGAATTCCGATCAGTGGAACTGCTGAAAACAGTGCCGATTTTATGAGATATCTGACACCCTTTGTATTGTTCATGAATAAAATGAAGAATGTCTGTGCAAATGTATAAACGTAATAAAACAGATTGAGTACGGCAAACACTCCGAAAAATGTACCGCGTATATAGGTCCGGTTCCGTGAAAATCTCCAGACAATTCCCGTCGGAACTGAAAGAAGCACCATCAGAATCAGGAGAATGAACGGAATCATTTCCGCAAATCTTTGCTTCTTTGAACGGTTAATCCCCATATAACTCTGCATAAACAAATGCCACACATATGGCATGATTACATAAACCAGATAAAAGAAAAACACAACCAGCTTAAACTGCAAAAAGTTTCCTGACTTACCTAAGAGTTCTTTCATAAACAATGCATCCATTAACACATAAAGCTCTACCATGCCAATAAAGATCATCGTATATTTTTTACTCGGGCTCCATGTAATATAATACCGGATCCTTAAAAAGATGATCGTCAGTATTATCATCATAAATATTGTGTTGCTCAAATAAATACTACTCATTTTCCAGTCCCTTTTTTCTTTCGTTTTGTCTCATTATTTCTTTCATTATTGTATACTTTTTCTATGCGTTTCGCAATCCATATGTTATACTATTGAGTAAAGGTATCTCAAGGAGGATTTTACAAATGAAAATAGCAGTAACATACGAAGGCGGATCTATTTTCCAGCACTTCGGAAAGACAGAAACTTTTAAAATGTATGAGGTAGAAGACGGAAAGATCACTTCCATGCAGATTGTTCATGCTGGTGGCGCCGGACACAGTGCGCTTGCAGGATTCCTTTCTGAGCAGAGTGCAAATGTTCTGATCTGTGGCGGTATCGGAGAAGGTGCACAAGAAGCGCTGAAAGAAGCCGGTATCAAAGTTATATCCGGTGCAGCAGGAGAAGTAGATGCGGCAGTGAATGCCTATCTTGCAGGAGAACTGGAATCTGCAGGTACAAATTGTGACCATCACCACGAAGAAGGTCATTCCTGCTGTGGACAGCATGAAGAAACAGCAACAGAAGAAGCTTCTGCTGAAGAAGAACATTCCTGTGGCGGACACTGCAGTGGATGCAGCGGATGTGGTGGCGCACATGTGCCGGATTTTGAAGGTCCGAATGTCGGAAAGACCTGCCGTACCCATTACAGAGGTACCTTTGATGATGGTACCCAGTTTGATTCTTCCTATGACCGCGGAGAGCCATTGGAATTTGTATGCGGAGCCGGACAGATGATCCATGGTTACGATAAAGCCGTTGCAACAATGGAAGTAGGACAGACCATCAACATCCATCTGATGCCTGAAGAAGCTTACGGCATGCCGGATCCACGCGCCATTTTCACGCTGGAAATCGCACAACTTCCTGGATCAGAAGATCTGGAAGTCGGTGCACGTGCATATCTGACCAACCAGTACGGACAGCCATTCCCGGTAACCGTAACCGAAAAGACAGAAACCAACATCACATTTGATGCCAACCATGAGATGGCTGGAAAAGAACTGAACTTCCAGATCGAACTGGTAGAAGTAAAATAGTAAATATGAAAAGTGATTTAAGCGCCCCTTTTATTTCGTCATAAAGGAGGCGCTTAAATACTAAGATTATATTTTTGGAAATCGATAATTAGACAACGGAAAGGAGATTTGCCCGTGCTAGATTCAGAATTAAAAACATATCCATGGAATCCAACCGTAAAAAAGAAAGCCCGCCGCGTGTTCATGCTGAGATGGTTGATCGTCATCCTGGCTGCCGCTGCAATCTTTTTTCTGACCTATCAGAAACTCACTACCAATGTCTGGGGACTTACGGCTTTCCTTTGCCAGCTTCTTGCCGTTATCGAACTTGCTTTCGGACTTCAGTTTGTAGAAGCCGGATGGAGCAGAAAGATATCGAGTAGAATGCCACTGGACGAACATTATGAGTATGCGCTTTATATGTATCATATACAATCTGTCCGCGATCTTGCTACGAATAACCGCATGCTGCTCCTGATTGCAAGCCTTGAAATCCAGCTTGGGAAATACGATCATGCTACACAGACAATTACACAGATTTCTGTTGAAAAATGCACACCGGTCCAGTTAAAACAGTTGTATTATATGCAGATCTTACTGGCAGCAGAAGTGGGAGATACTGATACAAAAAATCAGTTTTTAACCCGTTATACAGGAATTCCTGACACAAACGGTGAATATCCATCTGAAGCAGAACTTACCACCTGGATTGAAGCAGAAGAAATGGACAGACTTATTTCTGCATTAAAAAAATTTACTCCGACAAGAAAAGAGCATATCCTGCGTACTTGTCTGATTACAATCGTTCTGGCATACAGTACCTTTTTCTACGGTGCATGGTATGGTATCAATAAAAGCGCAGGATATGCAATCCGCTATTATTTTGCTGAAATATCCGTCATCTTCGTTTCCGTCACCTTGTCCTGCCTGCTGATCTGGGGCATGATCTGTCTGTATAAAAAGCAAAAAAGCCTTCTTAATAGGAAAGCAGCCAGACGAATAATTGCCGTTTCTTATGCCGCACTGACTCTTTTCTTACTTTCTCTGATTGGTTACAGCTTTTTAATTGTGAGCTTTGGCGTAGAAGGAACGGAAACCGTAACCGGTCAAGATCAGCATTATATTTATCTTTCCGTACAGCCTGATTATGGCATCGCTACACAATACCGAACTGATAACCTGATTTATATGCAAAAAACGGGTTTGTTTTTACCGAATACAGATACTTTAACAGAATCCTCTGTACCAGATTCCGACCCGAATGATTCTGAAACACAAGATAGTAGTACCACTGATTCTACCGAAAATTCTCCGGCACAGGAATCCCAGAAGGCTTCACCGCTTCAGGACGAAATGCGTGCTGTGTATCAATATATCCAGCAACAGAATCCCCTTCCGGATATGAATTTCACTTACACGGCAAATGCAAAGGGCGAAAATTACGCGATCCTCTCTGAGACAACAGAAGAGAAGGATGGCACAACAGTAAATGTCAATTACTGTCTGTATGATAACGGTTCTAAGACAGATGAAAATAATAATACTTTCGAAGAATTGGTTCTGGAAAAGGTATATCCGGATGGTGGATATGAGACAGAACTGGTTGATTTCTATCTGGTAAATCCGGAGACTTTGGAAGTTATAGATGAGCAGAAATCAAGCTGGTAATTCTATTTATCCTATTAAAAAATACTTATCAAATGATAAAAGCATCCGAAGATTACCGGTCTGCTCATAAAGCGTCTTTCCGGCATCTGTAAGCGCAATTTTCTTTGTGCCTCGCAAAAAGAGTGATACCTGTAATTCTTCCTCCAGCATCTTCATCTCCTGATTATTTAAAAATGAAAATATATTATCCATATGATTTTTATTGAATTATCATATAAAAACAATAATTTACATATATATTACATCATGTTAGAATTAAAAAGCAAGAAAAATAAAAAGGAATGAATTTACAAATGAAACGAGTCGATTTTGAAAATGGAACGATAACCAGTAATATCCTTGGAGCATCGCTCCCGATGCTGGTTGCCCAGATTTTAAGTTTACTTTATAACATTGTAGACCGGATTTATATTGCACGTATCCCGCACATCGGAACTGCAGCACTTGGTGCAGTCGGTCTTTGTTTCCCGGTAATTGTCATCATTACCGCATTCAGCAATCTATTCGGAAGCGGCGGTGCACCATTATTTTCGATTGAGCGCGGCAAAAATGAGCCACAGGAAGCGAAAAAAATTATGAATATTTCTTTTTCCATGGTCTGTATCTGTGCCATTGTACTCATGGTAATTGGCTTTTTATTTGCCCGCCCGATCCTGGTACTGTTTGGGGCCTCAAAAGACGCTCTGATCTATGCATATCCGTACCTGATGCTTTACCTAATTGGAACTCTGCCTTCTATGATTGCAACCGGTATGAACCCGTTTATCAATGCACAGGGATATTCAACCATCGGCATGCTTTCAGTTACCATAGGGGCAGTAACGAACCTGCTGCTTGACCCGTTGTTTATTTTTGTGTTCGGACTTGGCGTGCGCGGTGCCGCAATTGCAACGGTCATTTCTCAGACACTTTCTGCTGCATTTGTATTTTTCTTTCTTACAAAGAAAGCAGAACTGAAAGTGAGGCTCCTCAAAAAAGAGGAACTTGCCAGCTGTACAGCTTATGCAAAAAACATTGTAAGCCTGGGAACTGCCGGATTTATCATGCAGTTGACAAACAGTCTGGTAACGATTGTCTGCAACAATGTACTTTCCGTCACAGGCGGAGATATCTACATTTCTGTTATGACCATCGTATCCAGTGTCAGACAGCTTGTAGAAACTCCGATTTATGCAATCAACGAAGGGACTTCGCCAATCCTGAGTTACAATTATGGTGCAAGACGCCCATGCCGTGTAAGAAAAGCCGGTGCCATGATGGCACTTATGATTCTCGGATACACAGCTGTGATGTGGAGTATCATCATCATCGCGCCGAAAACCCTGATCGGAATTTTCAGTTCGGATGCTACATTGATGAAAGATGCAGTTCCTGCCCTGAAGCAGTATTTTGCAGCGTTTATCTGCATGGATATGCAATACATTGGCCAGACGGTCTTTAAATCCCTGAATAAGAAGAAGCATGCAATCTTTTTCTCACTACTTCGGAAGGTATTTATCGTCGTGCCTCTGACATATCTGATGCCGTATGCCCTGCATATGGGAACAGATGGCGTATTTCTCGCTGAGCCGGTTTCTAACGTCATTGGTGGAGGATTATGCTTCATCACCATGTTACTTACCGTATTGCCAGAATTAAAGCGTATGGAGCGGAAGAATGCGCTCTATGAGACAGGCACGATCTTATAAATGCTTAAACCGCTGTCAAGCTGTAGCAAATTTCGTTATACCGAATTATAAATCTACAATATTTCAGGAGGAAATGACAAATGAGCAGTAGAGAAGTAATAGAAAATGTACAAGCAGATCTCTTTGCAATACAGGATCTTGCTTATCGGGATTTTCAGGCAAAACTGATGCCGACAGTCAATAAGGAAACCGTCATCGGTGTGCGGACTCCTTCTTTGCGCGCATACGCAAAAAAGTTCGGTAAAACAGACAATGTTTCTGCATTTCTTGAAGTGCTTCCACATAAATATTATGAAGAAAACAACCTTCATGGACTACTGATTGAACAGATTAAAGCGTACCCATCCTGTATTGCCGCACTGGACCGTTTTCTCCCGTATATAGATAACTGGGCGACCTGTGATATGATCGCGCTCCGGACAGTAAAAAAACATCTGGACATATTTATCCAGGAAGTCTGCCGCTGGATAGCATCGGATCACCCGTATATCGTCCGTTTTGGAATTGGAATGCTGATGCGGTATTATCTGGATGAACAGTTTAAACCGGAATATCCCAAAAAGGTAGCCGAAGTTAAATCGGACGAATATTATGTAAACATGATGCGTGCCTGGTATTTTGCTACCGCTCTTGCAAAGCAGTATGACCAGATCATTCCTTATCTGGAAGAGAAAAGGCTGGACACCTGGACACATAATAAGACGATTCAGAAAGCAATTGAAAGCTACCGGATCACGCCGGAACAGAAGATCTATTTAAGGACATTAAGAGTAAAGAAACAATAAGTTTTACCGAGCTTTGACAATTTACGGTTCCCGCAATTTTACCACATTTGCAGCACTACGTCGTCTGTCTTCATCGATTGCAGCGTAGTGCTTTTTCGTTGTATTGACATCTTTGTGCCCCAGAACATCCGCTACCAGGTAAATATCCCCCGTTTCCTTATAAAGGGCAGTACCATAGGTACTTCTGAGCTTATGTGGCGTGATTCTTTTATTTGTAATCTGACTGGCATACTTTTTAACCATATTTTCAACCGCCTGCACACCGATCCGGCGTCTTTGGGTTGATAAAAACAGAGCATTTTCATAGCCAGCAAGGGGCGTTACCGCTTTACGGTATGTCTCCAGATAATTGCGAAGTGCTTTTTCCACCTCTTCACCAAAATAAACAACCATCTGGCTTCCACCTTTTCGTGTCACCATGACCCCATTATTGTTGAAATCCACATCTGACAGGTCCAGTCCAACTAACTCCGATACTCGAATACCTGTTCCAAGTAGAAGAGTAATGATCGCAATATCACGTTCTTTCGTCTTATTATAATAGGAGAGTGCCTGACCGGTTAATTTGGAACCACAGGATTCCACATAATCCAAAAGCTTTGCAACCTCATCGGTATCCAAACGTATGATCGCCTTGTCATGTAACTTCGGCATATCTACAAATAAGGTCGGATTTTTCTGAATTATCTGTCTTTTAAAGAAATAATTATAAAAGCTGCGTAATGCAGACATTTTGCGGAATAAGCCGCGTTCAGAGTTTGTGACCTGTTTGGTTTCTTTGGTATGAACATCTGTAGTATCATAGACCTTCAGATATTCCAGATATTCCTCAATATCAACCGGCTGAATAGCTTCCAGATCCTGTACCTGAAAGTCCTTAATTGAGTGATGTTTATAAACAGGATTTTCTTCAATTAAAAACTGAAAGAACAAACGGATGTCATATGCATACGATATTCGTGTCTTTGGTGATGTGGTTGGTTCAATGGCACGAAAATAATCACGTGCAAAGTCAGGCATGGTGTTTAAAACACCACGAAGACGAATAGTATTATCAATATAAGTTTCTTCCTGGTATGTTTTTGTATCAGATGGCATGATCCTAAGAACCTCCTAAATTCCATAAATTTCCCCGATATAGGTATGATTATAGCATGGTTTCGGAAGATTTGTCTATATCTTTTGGAAAAATCGGTATTTGTCGTATAGATTTGTTATTCAAAATACTGCTGTCCCAAGACAACTTTTTGCCAGGGACAGCTGATTATAATTACTAGCACGGTCTGTTTCCTTTTTCAAATGGATATTCAACCCCCCAGTCTTTTCTAAGTCCATCCATCTGTTCCATGATGCGAATACTTTCTTCATGCGGCATTTCCGTACATTCAAGTTTTCCTTCACGGATAGCCTTCATAGAAGCGCGTACTTCATATTCAAACCCAGTGATCTGTTCTGGCATTGTAATTTCCCTTACAAATTCCCGATCCGGTGTATATACTTTTACCGCCGTAATATCATTAATATTTTCCGCAATCAGATACCCCTTGGTCCCATATATCATACCATATTGTTCTGTACCGGTAAGTGCACTGCTTTGTATAGAAGCCATCGATCCATTTTTGTATTTCAAAATAATGGAATTCTGTGCATCCACTCCACTGTCAAATTTTACGCAGGAAGAAAGCGTTTCTTCAACATCATCGCCTAAAACCATGCTTGCAAAATTCAGTGGGTAAATACCTACATCTAATAGCGCTCCACCGGCAAGCTTCGGATCGATCAGACGTTCTTTTGTATGCATATCATATCCGAGATTTGCTGAAATCCCCTTTATTTCTCCGATTTCACCACTTGCAATAATATCATCGATTATTTTACGGGATGGAAGGTATCTTGTCCAAATTGCCTCCGTAATAAAGACTTCTTTTTCCTTTGCGAGAGCAAATACTTCTTTTGCTCCAACAGCATTTACAGTAAATGGTTTTTCACAAAGTACCGGTTTTCCATGATTGATACAAAGTTTGGCATGTTCTATATGAAACGGATGTGGTGTCGCGATATAAATCAACTCTACTTCCGGATCACTTACCAGTTCTTCGTATGAGCCATATGCCTTTTCAAATCCCCATTCTTTGGCAAATTTCTGCGCTCTGTCAAGATTTCTTGCAGCAATGGCATATGCAGCCGCATCGTCCATACCGTCCAGTGTTTTCGCCATATTTGCTGCAATTCGCCCAGCACCGATAATTCCAACTTTCATCTGTTCCATTTCTTTACACTCCTTTTTTCACATATTATTCTACATGGAAATCCATCCAAATGCATTCGCCACAGAACTGATCAAAATAATCAGAACAAAGATTGGACACAGATATTTAATCATAACAGCAAAAATCTTCTTTCTGCGGAATGCACTTTCTCCATGAATAATCTCTTCTTCTATCTTCTTTACCCCAACAACTCTAGCTACCAAAAGACTTGTCATCAGTGCCGCGATCGGCATCATTACCGAATTAGTCAGGAAATCAAAGAAATCCAGGAACTGCATACCAATAATTTTCACAAATGCAAGTGGTCCATATCCAAGTGAAGATAAACTTCCTAATACTATCATGATCACACCAACAAGCACAGTAGACTTTTTACGACTCCAGCCGATTTCATCTTCAAATGTAGATACTGCACTCTCTGTCAATGCGATTGAGCTTGTCAGCGCAGCAAAAAGAACAAGCAGAAAGAACAGAATTCCAATTGCTGTTCCCAATCCCATATTCTCAAACACCTTTGGTATTGTAATAAACATCAGTGCCGGCCCTGCCTGTAACGTATCCGGATTTCCACCTGAAAACGCAAATACGGCTGGGATGATCATAAGTCCTGCCATAATTGCAATCGCTGTATCAAATACTTCTACATTTCTTGTAGAATCTTCAATCGAAATATCTTTCTTCATATAAGAACCAAATGTGACCAAAATTCCCATAGCGATCGATAGGGAATAAAACATCTGTCCCATAGCAGCTACCACAGACATCCATGAGAAATTCTTTAGATTTGGCACCAGAAAATACTTCACGCCTTCCATTGCACCTGGTCGTGTTACTGAGTAAATGGTAATGATCAGCGAAAGCACGATCAAAATCGGCATCATAAACTTTGAAACACGCTCAATTCCATTCCGAACACCTGCATAAATAATAATCAATGTAATCAGACAGAATATGATAAAACAGATTTCTGTAGAAAATCCATTTGAAATAAACTCTGAAAAATATCCATCTTGAGCCAGACTACTGCTGTTCCCTTTTACATATTCCAAAAGGTACTTGATAACCTATCCTCCAATTACAGAATAATATGGTACAATCAGAACCGGAATAATCGCATTAATCCATCCACCAAAAGAAATCCATTTTGACTTTCCGAAAGATTTGAACGCACCTACCGGACTTTTTCTTGTCATACGGCCAATTGCTGATTCAGCAATTATCATCGTATAACCGAAAGTAAGAGCTAACAGAATATAGATAAGCAGAAAAATTCCTCCGCCATATTTTGCCGCAAGATAAGGAAACCTCCAGATATTTCCAAGACCTACAGAAGCTCCTGCTGCTGACAGTACATATCCTAATTTACCGGAAAATGTACTCCTTTTTTTATGATTATCCATAACAAAATCTCCTCTTTTATTCTAAAATTAAATACACCTGTTTGATTTTATCATGATAATCCTTTAAAGTCACTAGTAAAATCAAGTATAGCCTTAAAAATATAAAATTTCTTAGTATAAAATTAAAAAGTCCGAAAAGACTAAGACGGGGTGAGCGATGGGATCTTGGTTAGAGACCTTAAGAATGTCTTAGTCTTTTAGACTTTTATAAAAAATAGAGTGTATATAATGTGCTGTCAGGCAGATTATTCGCTGCTACCTGACAGCACAGATGGTCTTTAATAAACAGAATCATCTCCATAATACGAAACAACCAGATAGTCTCCTTCCTGGAGATTATTCCTGTCTTTTAAACTTAAATGATTTGCTTCTGCCAGCTCATCCATATATTCATATATGGAATCTTCTGTTCGTCTGTATCTTTGCGCAATGCTCCAGAGTGAATCCCCTTTTTCAAGCTGGACACTTTTATAATATCTCTCTCCGGAAGGTTCTTCAGCTTTGCTATCGTGAGCACTGGAGAAAAAGCTTCCAAATCCAAAACTCAGTGACATAACCATCACCAGAGCCGCAATCCCTGTCACAAACCGTCTGATAGAATTCGTCTTACGGTGCTTTGCATAATGACAGTGCTTCTGTCCTTTTGCTCCTGCATGATATCGATCCGCATACATATCTTTTCTTTTCTCTGATCGCATGATAAATTCCTCCCTTTTCTTCTGTAATCTTTTCAGTTCTCCTATATACCAGAAAATATGTTCCCGAACAACTGTTCTATTATCAATATACAGCAAGAACATACGTTTGTCAATATGCAAATCGAACGTATTTTCTAAACATTTGTTTGCTATTTTTTCTTCTGTATGATATGATAATTTTAATAGTTCAGATAATACTTCAAATTGATATAGATACAGATTTAGGAGGTCTTTTATGAGTAAAGGTAATATTAGCAAGAAACAGGAAGAGATACTTGAATATATTAAGTCCCAGATCCTGCAACGTGGTTTTCCACCGGCTGTACGTGAGATCTGTGATGCTGTGAATCTGAAGTCAACTTCTTCTGTACACTCTCATCTTGAGACTCTTGAGAAGAACGGATACATACGACGTGACCCAACCAAACCACGTGCAATCGAGATTCTGGATGATTCATTTAATCTCACAAGACGTGAGATGGTTCAGATTCCGATCGTAGGCCATGTAGCTGCAGGAGAACCGGTTCTTGCACAGGAGAATATTGAAGATTACTATCCTGTTCCTACTGAATATATTTCATCAAATAAAGAACTCTTTATGCTGAAAGTTCAGGGTGAAAGTATGATAAATGCCGGTATACTGGATGGAGATTATGTCATTGTGGAAAAGCAGGCAACTGCAGAGAACGGTGACATGGTTGTTGCTCTGATTGATGACGGTGCAACGGTAAAGACGTTTTACCGAGAAGAAGGTGTGATTCGTCTTCAGCCGGAGAATGATGCAATGGAACCATTTATCCTTGAAGATGTTACGATTTTAGGGAAAGTTGTTGCTGTTATGCGCTTCTTCCGTTAATTTTTAAAAAACAGGTGATTACTTGCAGAAGCATCTCAGATAGAAGTGCTTTTTGCAAGTAATCACCTGTTTTTTATATATGTTCTTCTCCATATCCCTTTTTTCTTACTATCATAAATATTTTTTCAAATGCATCAAAAAAGCCGGATAAGATGTACAGATATTCTCAACCTGTCATCTTATCCGGCTTTTGTTTCCATTGAACAACTCACCCTTCGATGCTCGTATCTATATATGACATATCCAGATGATTCAGTCCGTACTGTTTTCTACTATTTTTTTGCAAGTTCGTACATCGCTGCTGCCGTAATCTGCAGTGCACGGAGAAGCTTTTCTACTTCCACATGTTCATCTGGCTGATGGATCACGTCTGCTTCACCTGGAAATACCGGTCCGAATGCAACCATGTTCTGGAATTTCTTTGCGTAAGTTCCACCACCGATTGCAAGTGGTTCCAAGTGCTCGCCAGTCTCTTCTTCATATACATGAACGAGCTTTGTCACCAGTTCAGAGTCTTTTGGTACATAGAGAATTTTGTGGTTATTTTTCCGGAGCACATCGAATGTGTAACTGTTGATATGATTGATCAGTGTATCATCAACAACTTTCGGATCTGCATTTTTTGGATAACGGACATCTAATGTAAAATAGGTCTCTTCTCCATCATAATAAACAATACCAAGGTTTACGGTTGTCTCACCAGTTTCTTCATCCACATAATGTACTCCCAGTGATTCTCCATTTGTCTCCGCTCCGATCTCGTTCAGAAGAAATTCCATCAGTTGCTGGAATTCTCCACCAAATTCATTCTCTTTCACTGCATTCAAAAGAAGAATTGCTGCATTTACACCAAGATGCGGGGTACTTCCATGTGCACTTCTTCCCACCGCTTCAACGATTGTTTTTCCGTTTTCATGCGTCACAGTGATTCCTTCTGTCTCTGCTACCTTAATGTCTCCTTTTACGATCAGTTTACAAGTTGGAATCACGACATTGTCAGCAATTCCACCACCAAAATATTCCACTTCGATATGACCTTTGTCATAAACCTTAGAACCGCCTTTGATGCCGGTCGTTCCTTTTTCACAGAAAATAACCGGAAAATCTGCATCCGGAGTAAATCCGATCGTCGGCATCTCATATCCGTTCTCTACGTAATACGCTGCACATGAAGAGCCACATTCCTCATCAGATCCAAAAATAACACGGATTCTACGGTCAATTGGAAGATTCAGGTCACGGATCGCCTTCAATGCGTAAATTGATCCAATGATCGGTCCCTTATCATCCAGACATCCTCTTCCCCAAAGAATTCCATCATGGATCTCGGCACCATAGGCAGGATAAGTCCAACCGGTATCGCCAGCCGGTACAACGTCTACATGACCAAGAACGCCTACCATCTCTTTTCCTTCTCCATATTCTACCCAGCCTATACGATTGTCTGCCTGCCCAACCTTGAAGCCAAGCTTGCGGCCAAGTTCAAGGGCATCTTCCAGAGCAGCCTTCGGTCCCGGACCATATGGTGCGTCTGGCTGTGCCTCACCACGCACGCTTTCAATTCTCATGTTCTGTTGGATTCCAGCAAGAATTTCATCCTTCATCTCCATAATCCTGCTGTTTAATGCTTCATAACTCATTATTACATTCCCCACTTTCTTGTGTATTCCATCTGTATTCTATTATACACGATACATCTTTAGAAACCAAATAATAATTTAACAAATCTGCTCCGAATCCAGCACGATCGTAAATGGACCGTCATTTAAAAGAGATACCTTCATATCCGCGCCAAAGTTTCCTCTTTCCACAACCGGGATCACTTTCTTACATTCTTCAATAATATATTCATACAGTTCATTTGCCATATCCGGTGCACCTGCCTCAATAAAACTTGGGCGGAATCCTTTTTTACAGTTTGCATATAAGGTAAACTGGGAAATCAGAAGAAGTTCTCCATCCACATCCTTCAGGGCAAGATTGGTCTTTCCGTTCTCATCTTCAAAAATGCGAAGTCCTGTCAACTTCTTTACCATTTTGTCTGCAATCACTCTGGTATCATCCTGTGCCACTCCGATCAGCACCATAAATCCTTTTCCAATCTTTCCGATCACTTCTCCTTCTACCGCAACCTCGGCATGTGTTACTCTCTGAATTACAAATTTCATGTTTTCTTGTCTCCTCTTTCTTCTCTTTATTTGACACTATAATGCCTGTGTTCCGAAATTATCAGAACATAAGTATTTTGCTACAGGTCTAAAAAACGGGGGATTTTTATTTCCCCCGTCTTATAACATTATAATCTCTGTTCTTACTCTTCCAAGCTTGCCTTTAATTCAAGAAAATCTTTGATAGCTTTCACACATCCGTCAACACCAAACTTGGAACTGTTTATACAAATATCATAACTTTCGGCATCGCCCCATTTTTTGTTGGTATAATAATTGTAATAGCTTGCCCTGCGTTTATCTGTCTTATGTATCAGATCTTTTGCTTTGTTATCTGTCAGTTCATTCAGCTTTGCTACATTTTTAATCCTGTCTTCCAGATCTGCATGAATGAATACACTTAGTACATCATCCCGCTCTTCCAGTGCATAATCCGCACATCTTCCTACCAGTACACACGGTCCTTCCTCCGCAATCTTTTTGATCGCATCAAACTGCGCAAGGAAAATCTTGTGATTTAGTGGCATTTCATTGACAGAACCGGATGCAAATCCCATAGAATATGTATCCATTACCAATGAATAGAGAAAACTGTTCGTCGGTTTTTCATCATGTGTCTCAAAAAGCTCTTTGCATATCTTACTGTCCTTTGCTGCCCGTGACAACAATTCTTTATCATAAAACTCAATTCCCAGTTCATCTGCCAGACGTTTTCCAATTTCGCGTCCTCCGCTTCCAAACTGACGACCTATTGTTATAATTGTATGTGTTTTACTCATAAACGTCACGCTCCTTTGCAGGTCATTATTCCATGATTATCCTATACATATTATATAACAATTCATAATAAATGTATAGATTTTCATGACATTTTGCGTAGTTTTTTCAATAAATTTTCAAAATATTCCGGAAGTGGGGCATCAAATTCCATATATTTTCCGGTTCTCGGATGGATAATTCCAAGAATTTTCGCATGAAGTGTCTGCCCCTGTAGTGTCCACGGACATTTTGCCGGACCATATACACAATCTCCAAGCAACGGATGATGGATACTTGCCATATGCACACGGATCTGATGTGTGCGACCGGTTTCAAGCTCACAGGCAATATAAGTATAATCGCCAAACCGCTCCAGGACCCGGTAGTGTGTCACTGCATTTCTGCCATTTTTTTCATTGATACTCATTTTCTTCCGGTCAATCGGATGGCGTCCGATCGGCGCATTCACAGTACCGGAATCCTCTTTGATATTACCGTGTACAATCGCATGATAAATCCGCTTAATGCTGTGCTCTTTTAACTGCTCTGCAAGGATCTGGTGTGCGGTATCATTTTTACATACCAGAAGAGAACCGGTAGTATCCATATCGATCCGGTGTACGATTCCCGGACGCATTACACCGTTGATTCCTGAAAGCCGGTCTTTGCAATGATACATGATCGCATTGACCAGAGTTCCGGTATAATGACCTGCTGCCGGGTGCACTACCATACCTTTCGGCTTATTAACCACCAGGATATCATCATCCTCATAGAGAATATCCAATGGTATATTTTCCGGCAGGATATCCGGTTCCGTCAAATCCGGTATCGTAATCTGAATTTGATCTCCTTTTGCAACCTTATAGTTAGATTTGATTACTGTGGAATTTACCTTTACATTTTTTTCTTTTATCAGTTTTTGAATATAAGAACGGGAAAGCTCCGGCACTTTCTCTGTGAGAAATTTGTCGATTCTCTCCCCTGCATTTTCTTCACTCTGAAATTCTTTAATCTGCATGTTTCTGCTCCTGTCTGCGCGAATAAATAGAAAAATCTTCGTCCTTATAATAAAAAAAGATCAGCAGAACCAGAACGATAAACGTCACAGTCACATAAATATCCGCCACATTGAAAATCGGAAAATCAATCAGTGAAAAATAAAAAAAGTCAACCACATATCCTCTGGTCAGACGGTCAATAAAATTCCCGATTGCTCCAGCTGTCAGAACGATCATACAGATTCTGAGTGGCAGATATCTTTTTTCTACCGGAGTTCTGCCATAAAACCAGCTCACAATAACAAGGATCACAACGGTCATGATGACAAAGAACCATCGCTGGTTCTGAAAAATCCCAAATGCAGCTCCTCTGTTTTCAAGATAATGCAATTCAAAAACATTATTCCACAACACAAATGCAGACTGATCCTTCAAATGTGCAATTGCCAGAAGCTTTGTATACTGATCCAGAAGCACCAGGATTACGATTCCAAGTGCTGCAAAAATATATTGTTTTAACCCTGGTCTGTTCTTCATATGCTCTCCTTTACTGCTAATGCCATTAGATATACTTTCGGATTGTAACATAATAACGTCCCTTTTTTGTCTCGGAAAGAACTCCTTCGTACTGAAAACGTCCCATCTGTCTTACGGAAATGATATCATTGTCCTTTACATGATATCCATTACTGGTAATCAGCTTTCCGTTTACATATACACGCCCAGCCTCAATCAATGCAGTAAGTTTACTTCTGGACGAAGAAAAAGCCAGTGAAAGAAGGGAATCCAGGCGTACTGACGCAACAGTCCCCTTAATCTCTTCGTACTTTGGCTCCCATTTAAAATCTGCATTTTCTACTTCTACGGCACGAACGGTTGTATGACGTACCCTGGTCAGTTCTTTTACAAGAAACTCCGTCAGTTCCTGATGTACAAAAACATAAGCTTCCTTATCGTGAATCAGAATATCTCCCGTCTTTGCCCGTGTGATCCCAAGGTTCAGAAGTGCGCCCAGATAATCTCTGTGTGATAATTCCTCAGCAAATTTCGGCTGTAGCGGACTGATCTTCAGAATGCGGATCGGATATGTACTGCGGATACTTTCCTCATCCATATACATATAAAAAGCATCAGGTAGAAATGCTGCCATCTGACGCTCTGACGGATCATACCCGCCAAAGGTCCTGTATGGAACAGGGAAAGAATCCTTCGGCGTAGTATGTAATATATTCAGTTCATTCAGGTTCAGGAAATCGGAATACATAATGATTCCTCTCTGATAAGCATTGTTAGACAGCTCAATCAGACGTTTACGAAGTAAAGTCTCTTCTTTTTCCATACCCTGTCTTCTTTCTTCTAGTAACGGTTCTGGATCGGCACATCGAACGAAGTATTCAGAAGATCCTGCATATCGCCGGAAATATCAACATTTGCCGGTGTTACCAGAAAAATATAACTTGAAATTTTCTGAAGATTACCATCAATTGCAAAAGCAGATCCTGATGTGAAATCAATAATTCTCTGCGCGATCTCAAGATCCATACCTTCCAGATTCAAAATAACAGTTCTTCCCGCGAGAAGAGTCTCTGTAATCTCACGTGTATCATCCATTGCGTTTGGTTTGATTACACAAACTTCCATTGCAGGAGCATTTCTGCGTGTAGAAGGCTGGCGCATCGGGGTGACTTTATTTGAACGACCTGATTTTTTAAGCTGATAATCTTCCTCTTCTTCTTCGTAAGCAGCCGGTTTATCTTTCTTTCCAAAAATATTCTTTTTTGGCTTCTCTTCTTCATATGACTCATCTTCAAAATCGTCATCTTCATCGTAGAAATCATCATCATACTCATCATCGTCGCCGTTTAATTTCATAACGTCTAAAAACTTATCTAATACTCCCATTTTTCTTATACACTCCTATCTGTGGTATCTAAATCTGATGAGCATAATTTCGCTCGCCAAAAATTGCTGTCCCTATCCGAACCATGGTGGCTCCCTCTTCTATAGCAACTTCAAAATCATTGGTCATCCCCATTGAAAGAATACTCATGTTAACATTATCAACTTTTTCCTTTGCAATGTCAACAGATAATTTTCGTAAGTTTGCAAAATGTATACGATTTTCTTCCGGGTTTTCTACAAACGGAGCAATTGTCATCAATCCTTGTACTTTTATGTGTTGAAATCTGACAATTTCATGAATAAAATCCATAACTTCCTCTGGCATCAGACCGAATTTTGTATCTTCTTTTGCCATGTTTACTTCGAGAAGCACATTTACAACAATACCTTTTTTCGCTGCTTCTTTATCAATTGTTTCCGCAAGACGAATAGAATCAACAGAATGGATCAGCTCTGCCTTATCGATGATATATTTTACTTTGTTGCGCTGCAGATGACCAATCATCTGCCAGTGAATATCCTTTGGCATTATGTCATATTTTTCATCCAGTTCCTGCACTTTATTTTCACCAAAATAACGGCAACCGTAAGCATACGCTTCTTCCAGCATTTCTACCGGTTTGGTCTTGCTGACAGCAATCAGTGTTACATCCTCCCGTTTTCTGCCGGAGCGTTCGCATGCAGCGCATACACGTGCTTCCACATCTTTTAAGTTTTCTGTGATCATTTCTTTCACTCCATTTCTTATTGACTTACTATCTGATTATCCCGAACAGAATCTCCGTTCAGGGCAATATGATCATAATTGGATAGACTGTAGCTGTTTCCTTCTGCAATAATATAGTATTCATCACTCTCACTCAGGATCTGAACCTGCTTGAATACAGCATAGCCTTTATTGACATTATAAACTCCTTTGATGCTTTCGGTTTTCAAAAGATCCATCGTATCGGAAGATTCCGGCAACAAAAGAGTATCTCCTTTTTTCAGATTCTCTGTATCCAGATATGCAATACCCGATTCCGTATCCTCGTTAATGATCGTCACCGGAATAAATTCCGTTGTCGTCTTTCCTTTTTTGGTCGTCTGCCTGTAGACACCTTCGTTCTGAGAAGCCCCGCCGCTCGTGATATAATCTATCGGAACAGCATAACAGTCTTTCTCCGTTACCGAGGTTTTCGGAATCTTAAGCCCGGACTCGTCTTCCAGGATCAGTTCAATATTCACGAACCGTTCATCTGCATACCGGATCATGGAATCCTTAAAAGTAATATTGGCATAAATATCATTTTTCTTTTCCGTAAGTCGCATAGTTCCCCACAGGTCCTTATTATCCTTCAGGAATCTGACCTCAACAGAAAGGGAATCTTCCCCGTTCATTTTTTTCTGGAAGGTTTGTGCCAGATCAGAGGTCAGGCGTACCGTTACCGTCCACTCTTCATCTGTGACCAGGCGATATACCGGCTGCCCTGCATCAATCTTCTGGTTGCCTGAAAGCTCTGTGACACTGTAATTTGCCTTATCAAACATCTCATCCGTGATATTATCTGTCGTCAGATTTTCATAGCCATCTACCGAAAGCTCCACGATTCCGTCATCCGGGCTTTGAAATGCATCTACATTTCCGGACTGCAGAATAGAATTCAGCTGTGCAACCCTGCTCTGTGTCGTATTGTTCTGTAAGATCGCTGTTACTTCACTTTTCAGATTTGATGCCGTCTTAAACTCCTCCGGTGAATAGGATTCATTAAATCCCTGTGCCTTCAGCAGAATACTGTTCCATTCATCTGCATTCAGGGAAACTTCTTCATTGCTGTCCTGATCCGTCTGTGTCTCGAGCTTGGAAGACGTAATGGTGTAAATATTGGTTCCAAGTGCAACCTTCTGTGCATCGTCTACAAAATAATTGACATATCCGCTTTTTTCAGCATTCACCACCGTTTCTTTTCTGAGAACCATTCCGGTAAGATTCCTGTCTTTTAAAATGCTTCCTTCCCGTACCTCATATACACTCACTCTGTCTTTTGTAAAATAGATCAGAACGGTAAAAACAAGATACAAAAAAATAATTCCAAACAGAATCGTACCAATATTTAAATGTCCTTTTCGTTTATATTTCTGGAGGCTGACGACCTCCGTATTCTTCTTTTTCCCAGCCAAAAATCAAGCCTCCAAATCTATTCGGATTTTAACAGACACAGTGCCGCACCATTCAGATAATCACAGCACCTGCCCTGATACCTGCCTTCCTCTTCCATCTTCTGCAGCAGTTCGTCCCTCAGCCTCCACCAGCTGCATCCCCAGTTACAGAACACCGCATCTTTCTCAGGAATTCTTGAAAACATTCGTTCTACTGCCACGGTTTCCGGAATCTGTTCAAGAAACGTAATCACTCTTTCAAAATATTCTTCCTTTGAACATACCGTTATTTTACCATTTTCATACCAATCGCACAACCGTGTATTTCTGGCAATATAAAGCGAATGCAGTTTCACAATATCCACACCAAGCGCAGTGAGGATTCTTGCAGTCTCTTTTGCATCCGCTGCCGTATCTCCCGGAAGATTAAGAATCACATGGGTACAGATTGAAATACCAGTATATCTTTTAATCCGCAGTACTGCATCGATAAATTCTGCAAGGCCATGTCCCCTGTCGATCATCTGCAGTGTATGATAATTTGCTGTCTGTAATCCAAGTTCTACATTCATCTGAATTCCGGTCATCGCGCGGATATCTCTCATAATATCAAGATACTCAGCCGAAACACAATCCGGTCTTGTGGAAACAGATATCTCCACGACACCCGGAATCCTAGTAGCCTCCATCAGATAACTGCGAAATCTGTCCGGAGGAAGAAAGGTATTGGTATAATTCTGAAAATATGCAATATATTTGTTGGCATGGTATTTTCTCGTGATCATCTGTCTGGTCCGTGTCAACTGATCTGTGACAGAAACTGTAGCCGCCATTGCCTCAAATCCGGTTCCTGCACCGGCACAGAATGCACATCCATCTCCATCAAGACGGTTTGGACATGTGACCGGAAGGTTCACCGGAAGCTTGTATACTTTTTCACCATATTTGTTTTTCAGGTAATCCGAATATTTATAATATAACATATTTTTCCTCTCATTTATGAATAATTACAATATTTTAACACATACTAACCGTATAGAATCGTATAAGGAGGATATTTACATGAAATGGTTTGATAATACAGCACTCACCGTCGTGATCATCGGTGCTGTGAACTGGCTTCTGATCGGTATATTCCGTCTGGATCTTATTGCCTGGCTTTTTGGAAACATGTCATGGCTCTCACGTATCGTCTACACGATCGTCGGACTGTGTGGACTCTACCTGATCAGTCTTTTTGGTAGAATCGGATCCATGTCTGAATCTTAATACGCCCAGGTAATGTACCTGATACCATCTCGGTGTATTTTCTACATGCTTGAAAAAAAGAAAGGGGCTCCCAGACAAGAGATGCCCCTTTTTGTGTATACGATAAGATTCACACACCACATTTACTGCTGACCAGACGGGATTGCCTCGATCAATGATGTCATATCCTCATACAGAACCGGTTTTTCTGAGGCTCCCATAACAATCGATATGTATGGATTGTCACTGGAATCTTTTTCCATCAGAATCAGACAATATCCTGCTTCATCCGTTGTCCCGGTCTTCCCGCCTACGATCGTAACATTCTCCGGCACATCCACCTCTCCCTGCGCATAGAGATTGGTCGGTGTAAACAACGCCTCCTGGCTGTTACCGTCCACATCTGTATAATATGCGGTATATGCTTCACTCTGTATGATATTTACAAAATCTTCATGCTTTATGCACTCATTAAATATCAGATAAAGGTCATACGCTGTTGTATAATGATTGTCATCATGCAGTCCGTGCGGATTCATAAAATGAGTCCCGTTCGCCATCAATTCCTGGGCTCTGCGGTTCATCATATTAACAAACGCTTCTTCTGATCCACCTACATATTCCGCGATTGCTGTTGCTGCATCATTTCCAGAATACAAAAGAAGAGCTCCCAAAAGATCCCTGAGTGTCCAGACTTCTCCTTTCACAAGGCCGCACACCTGTGCATCCGCCGAAAAACTGGATGCATCTGCGTTTCCACTGATCGTCACCTGGTCATCCAAATTTGCATTCTCAATAGCGAGAAGTGCCGTCATGATCTTGGTTGTACTGGCAGGATACAGTCGTTCATGCGCTTTATAAGAATATAATACACGTTCTCCTGTAAGATCAAATAATGCAGCACTGTGCAATTCAGTATCTTCTGTATATCCCTCTAACGCCACATCATTTTGTGCTACACACAGCTCCTCTGCATAAAGCTTTCCCTGGTATAAATCCTGATTATAATTTTTAAGTTCATATGCTGTCACAGGTGTTGCTCCTTTTCCTCCGATGCAACCACCTGTAAACAGACTTATCGATGCCACACATACCAGTGCGACACTTTTTGCTCTACTTATACATCTCACGCCAATCCAAGTCTCCTCTGTCTAATGCAAGTATAATGATTTCTGCCGTTGCAAGATTGGTAGCCATCGGGATGTTGTGCATGTCACAAAGACGAATGACATCATTTACATCCGGTTCATGTGGCTTTGGATTCTGTGGATCCCGAAGAAAGATCAGAGCATCAATTCCATTCTGTGCAATCTGCGCACCGAGCTGTTGTTTGCCGCCCAGCGGTCCCGCAAGATATTTGTGAATAGAAAGATTAGTAACTTCTTCGATCAGCCGGCCGGTTGTACCGGTCGCATACAACTCATGCTTACTCAAAATCCCACGATATGCAATACAGAAATTCTGCATCAGTGTTTTCTTAGAGTCATGCGCAATAAGTCCGATATTCATTTTCTCAGCTCCTTTTACTGATATTTTTTAGGCTGAAGCCCTATATTTAATACAATGCCAATTCCCATATACAAGCTGATAAGCGAAGTCAGTCCGTAACTAACAAACGGAAGGGGAATTCCTGTATTTGGGAAGATCCCTGTTGCCACGCCGATATTGATAAACGACTGAAATCCTATCTGCGCGGCTACACCGCAGCAAATAATCCGCCCCGCCAGATCTTGTGCCCTGAGTCCTATCAATATGCATTGTACTACAATCAATAATAACAGACCAATCACGATACAGCAACCCACAAAACCTAATTCTTCACCTACAATTGCAAAAATAAAGTCTGTCTGTGGCTCAGAAATAAAATTTCCATTCTTCACGGATGTGGTTGTATTATTATTCAGTCCTTTACCGGTAAGCTGTCCGGAACCAATCGCCATAATTGCATTATTCTGCTGGTAAGCTTCATCACTTGCATATTTCTGCGGTTCCAGCCATGCCAGAATACGCTTTTGCTGATAATCGTGCAGAAATGGCTGATTTGGCTGTACAACAATACTGATAAAAATAATCGTAACCGGAACCAGAATCGCAATCAGGGTTCCGATAAATCGATAACTCAGTCCCGCCAGATACATCATAGCACAAAAGACAAGCGCTATGGATAAGGTTGTTGAAAGGTCTGGCTGAAGAACGATCAGGATCAGTGTTGGTGCAATCAGTCCTACTGCTTTCAGGATGGTTGCAGCACTGTTCAGATCATCCTCATGATTCATCAGAAATTTTGCAAAGAATACGACAACCAGTATTTTGCTGAGCTCTGATGGCTGAAAATTCGTCACTCCGATATCGATCCACCGCTGTGCACCATTTACATTGGTTCCAAACAGCTTTACACATACCAGAGCAATGATATTGATCCCGTATAAAATCCAGTAAAAGTTCAGAAGCCATACATAGTCTATCATCGAAAGAATGATCATCAGGATCACTCCGGCGACAAGTCCTATGATCTGTCTTCCCTGTACTGCCTGCTTTGCACTTCCGATTACCATAACTCCGATAATCGATATAGCAATAACAGAAATGACCAGACCGAATTTTACATCTTTTAAATGATAAGGTTTTGTCTTTTTTGGTAATCTCACGATTTTTCTCCTGTCAAGTTGATTCTAATCTGTGAACGTGTTATTTCCACTTTAAAATTATCTTCGGTTATCTTCATGTATTTTCCGATTGTGTGGTATAATTCTCCGCACAAAAGTTCATAAGTATCTGGCTGACACTGCACCCGGTCCGAAACAAGAAGGCTTTTCAAACGTTCTTTTGCAATGCGGACAGATGAGTGGTGCATACCTCTTTCAAATACATGCATGATACATCCTCCTAATTTCTTTTAAACATATGGGAAAGTTTGTAAAACAAACTTTCCTGTTTATCCAGATCGAGAAATGGCACTTCTTCACCGGTTATACGCCGGCAGATATTGGTATATGCTTTTCCTGCCAGCGAATCCATATCTACAACCGCCTCTCCCTGGTTCGTTCCGATCACGACCTGTTCATCATCCGGAATTGCTCCGATCAGATCGATAGGAAGAATCTCTGTCACATCTTCTACTGACATCATCTCTCCTCTTTTCACCATATCCATCCTGATACGGTTAATAATAAGATTCAGTTTTTTCATGTGATTCTGCTCCAGCAGCCCAATGATGCGGTCAGCATCACGAATGGAGGATACTTCTGGCGTTGTCACAACAAATGCTCTGTCAGCTCCGGCAATCGCATTCTGGAATCCCTGCTCAATTCCTGCCGGACAATCCAGTAAAACGTAATCAAATTCATCTCGAAGCTCATTTGTAAGCTTGATCATCTGCTCCGGTGTGATCGCTGACTTATCCTTTGTCTGTGCCGATGGCAGCAGATACAGATTTTCATGACGCTTATCACTAATCATCGCCTGCTTCAAACGGCAGCCACCTTCGATCACGTCGACCAGATTATATACGATCCGGTTTTCAAGTCCCATGACAACATCCAGATTCCGAAGACCCAGATCCGTATCGATCACCAGTACCTTTTTCCCGAGCCTTGAAAGTCCGGCACCTATATTTGCTGTCGTTGTTGTTTTTCCGACACCGCCTTTTCCCGATGTCACTACAATAATTTCACCCATTTTTCAGATCCTCCTACCACTCTAAATTCTCCAGTGGATCGATATAAATGCGCTTGCCGTCAAGACGGGCGATACTTGGTCTTACGGTTTCGTCCTGAAGATATGTATGTGTTGATACAATATCTGCAATCTTCATCACATGCGGTCTCATCGACAACGCCGTAATAAACGCATTCCGATCTCCTGTTGCCCCGGCATGTACCGTTCCCCTTACCGCACCCAGCACAACAATATTGCCCTTGGATACTACGGTTGCACCAAACTCTACATTGCCAAGTATAATAATACTCTGCTCTGTCTCCAGTACCTGCCTTTGTCTGAGTGTACCTTTGTAGAACTGACCTTCTTTTCTGGTTAAACTGTTAAGAGAGTCTTCTACTACTTTTTTGTATAATCTTTCTGTATTTTCATTAGTATCAAAAATACAGACAATATGGATATGAGCGACATCAGTGATCAGACCAATGACCTCTTCTTCCTGTGGTTTTGTAAGAATCCGCCCTTCAAACGTAACCGCCATGGTCGCATCTTTGAAAAAGCGGGCAGATTCGGTAAATTTTTCTCTCAATTCCTTCAGAATCTCTGTATACTCTGCATCAGGATCCATATGAACAATCAGACCGTATTTATTACTTTTAATGATGACTTTCTGTTTCATACCTGTGATCCCCCTCAATCTAGTCTCCATGTGTCGATGATGAACCTGCTGCCGATGCATGCCCTGTGATCAGCTCATCACGGCTTGTCTCTCCATAATAATAGCGCATCAGGTCTCTTCCAATCTCTGACGGATATAAAGATTCATAACCATTTTTGATACGGATCGCAAATGCGACTTCCGGATCGTCACTTGGCGCATAGCCAACAAACAGACCGTGATCCGGATGTGTAGTACTCTGCTGTGCCGTACCGGTTTTACCTGACATTGTAATATTTCCCAGCGAAGAATATGTACTGTTGCTGGTAACAACTGCCCGCATTCCCGACTGAACAGCATCCCATGTATTTCCGGAAACACCCTCTATCTGGTTCAGCACATCCGGTTCGTAAGTTTTTGTTACCTTACCATCCTTATTTTCCACATGATCCAGAAGGGAAAGATTATAAACAGTTCCTCTGTTTGCAATTGCTGTAACATATCTTGCAAGCTGAGTTGTCGTATAGTTATTAGTACCCTGACCGATTGCAGAACGTACAGAGTCCTGATCAGATACCTGAGGTGACGATTCCGGAATTTCGATTCCTGTTGTCTGGTTCAGTCCAAACATAGTCGCATATTTCAGAAGCGTCTCACATCCCTGGTCAGAAGAATATCCCGACTCGCTGCTCTTTGCATTACTGAGCATCTGGTTTGTAAGTCCCAGACGGTATCCAACTTCATAGAAGAACATATTGCAGGAATGCTGGATCGCACTCGTCACATTCAGACTTCCATGCGACCCCGGATAAATCCAGCATCGTGGACTCGGTGAAATTTTTTCATAGAGTCCGCCGCAGCTGATATACGTACTGGTATCAATGACATCTTCTGTCAGTCCGGCAACAGCAACCAGTGGTTTGTAAGTAGATCCCGGTGCCGTCTTCTCCTGCGTCGCATTATTATATAACGGTGCTGACTGATCATTTAAAAGCTTTGTATAATAGCCTGAATCCATGGTATTTGCAAGCCGGTTATTATCATATCCCGGGTAGGATACACAGGCAAGAAGCTGTCCGGTCTTCGTGTCAGTTACTACGACCGATCCGGTAGATGGTTCCAGTCCAAGCTGTCCCGGTGTGATTTCCAGATCTTCAATCTTGGAATACATGAAATCATAGGCGGTCATTGTACCATCCGCAAGCTTATTATAAACATCTGCATCATAATTCAGAATTCCCTGCTCATAAAGCATCATACCAATCTGGCTTCCTGTGATTTCTTCATTGCGTATCATATACTTGTAGATCAGTTTGTCAAATCCGGAATCCTTAGGAAGATTTGCACTGATATACGCCAGAATCCCCTGATATACTTCATTCTGATCCGAATACTCACTGTCACTGTTCATATAATCAGTCAGTTTTGATGTATCGATCCAGTTCTTGGAGATCGCATAATTCAGATAAGTATAGAGACTGATGCTCTCATCATTTTCCCACGCAATATATGTAGAATCATTGGTATCAATCGAATCTTTCTGAATGATTGCTGCATTCTGGGTAAGTACAGTACTGATAATATAACTGAGATATGCCTGCATATCCTCATCACAGTCTTTATATGCCGGCGCACCTGAATCACTCAGCTGTGCCATCACATCTGCAAGCACTGCCTCCTTTTTGGAGGAAAATGACGCATACACACTTTTCTCAGTCTCCCCGGCATCCGCAGCCTCAAAATGTCCCACATTCAGAACCTCATTGGAAATAAATGCATTGTAAACATCACCAATCGGTATCTTCACATCACTTCCCTCTTCTGCCTGTGTACGGTCATAGGTCAGAGACGTAGTCAGATTGGAAAGGATGATTCCGGCAAGCTTTTCTTCCAGGAGATCATAAGCTGCCTTTTGCAGATTGGCATCAATAGAAAGATAGACATCATTTCCTGCTTTTGCCTTTTTCCCCTGCTTGGACTCAATGACCTTTCCCACACTGTTAACATAAAGTTTGATTTCACCTTTTTCACCTTGAAGTGTTTTATCCAGTGTCTGCTCCAACCCTGCTTTTCCAACCACATCCGTAAGAGAATACGAGTCCGACTCCTTTTCATCCAACGCATCATATTCATCTTGTGAAATTACGCCCGTATAACCAAGAATAGACGCAAAATATTTGCTGTCCGGGTAATAACGGATTGAATCCTCTTCAATATTAACTCCCTGAAGAGTATCCAGGTTTTCCATAATAGCAGCTGTTGTACTTTCACTGACATCACTTGCAATCGTTGTAGCCACATACTTCTGATAGCGATTCAGTCCCATGGAATACCGGATTGTTACCAGCTTCAGGATTTCTTCTTTGGACAGTTTCTGTTCGTCCAGCCCATAACCGTAGGTCTCATCTGTACAGAGATAATGCATCAGATCTGCCGCACTGTATGCCTTCTGCTTGTTACTGAGCTTATCAATGGTTGCTTTTCCAAACACATCCGCAAGGAACCGCAGACGCTGCACCTCGCTTGTCATGGAATAAGCATATTCTCCATTATCATTGAGAATAATTTTGAAATCATTGACAATAGAATCTCCATTCGATTCAACAATACTGATCACTTTCTCAATTGTTGCATTGATGATTTTATTTTTCTCTTTAACCGTATCATAGTCACCGTTGTCTTCAATCGTGACGGAATATGCGAGCTTGTTATCTGCCAGAACCACTCCGTTCCGGTCCAGGATACGACCTCTGGTTCCCTGTACCTCTTTTGTTTTCTGGATCTGAAGCTTATAGTCATCCAGATATGCCTGTCCGTTTACGATCTGTAAAGCAAACACACGCTGTATCAAAATTGCAGAAAGCACAATAAACACAAGCATCAGCACAAACACTCTAGATTTTACCAAGTCGATAAACCATCTTTTCAGACGATCCAATAAATCAAACAAATCTGCTAGCACTCCTTTTTTCTTCTTCTTCAAGTCTTCGGTTAATATGCAGAATGATCTGATACAGAACCAGTGTAACCAGAATCGTGTAAACCAGTTCCGGCATGATCACATGTCTCAGATAATTCAAAAAATGGAAATCACTTTTTAACATGAATAAAAGGACATAAATCACCATACCATATAGAAACTCACTGCCGGCAATAAGTGCCAACGGGAGTTTAATGTCTTCGTCATAAAATACTCTCTGGAAAAATCCGTTGCCATATCCGATCAGCATATAGATCAGCGCATAAAATCCAAGCAGATTTCCACCTAGTATATCTTTTAAAAGTCCACAGAAAAAGCCGATGATCATCCCTTCTTTTTGTCCCCTCATAAATCCAAATGAGGACGTCACGATAATCAGGAGATTCGGAATAATCGAGGCAAACGCCAGCTTTTGAAACACCGTTGTCTCCAGAAGAAAACAGACAGTGATCAACACAGCACAGATCAGGATCCTTTTAATCTTTTTCATGTCTATTCGCCTCCGTTATCGCTTCCACTTTCACCTTTTCCATCGATCAGATCCTGCTTTGTTGTTGTAATAACAAGAACTTCCTGTAATTCCTTAAAATCCGTAGCAGGAATGATATATCCGGATCTTGTCAGGTTATTGGAATCTACATTTACCTCTGAAATATATCCAACCAGAAGTCCCTGCAGATATTTGCTGCTGATATTCGATGTTACAACCTGTTCTCCAACCGCCACTTCATTTTCATTATTGGCAAGCTGTTCAAATTTTAAAAGTCCGTCCTGCACCGTCTGCAGATCTCCGCTTACAATACATTTGTCAAAGGTTGTCAGGATCATGGCACTTACATTTTTATCATCGATAATCGAACTTACTGTTGCCCAGTTCGGTCCGACTTCTGTGACGATTCCAACCAGTCCGGTTCCAGATAGGACATTCATATCTTTCCTGATCCCATCATTGCTTCCCTTATCAATCGTAAATTTCGAAAACCAGTTGCTATTCTCGCTGGCGATTACATTTGCAGCAACTTTCGGATAATCCGCTGTATTCTGATCCATCTTATATAGTTCTTTATATCTTTCCAGCGTTGCTGAATTCTGCTGCAACCGGTTATTCTCAGTCGTCATCTCTTCCAGGCGGGATTTCAGTTCTTTGTTTTCTTTTTTTATTTCCTGAAGTGTTGCAAAATTCTCTGAAACATCGCCGATCCACATCCCGACACGGTTGATTCCTTTCTGCATCGGCACGATCGTGTAACCTGCTGCCCAGGAAAGCGGTCCTTTCCCGGACTCTGCAAATCCGGAAAGTCCCATCAATACAATACATATGATAGCAAGGATCAGCAACCAGTATTTATTTGATGTCGAAAATTGATTCTTTCTTTTCATCTATCTTATCCACCTATAATTTTCATCCAACATTGAGTACGAAATTTTTTTAAGTTCTTTTGAATTGATCATCCGTCGCAGCCCTTCTACTGCACACAGATCCGGCTTAGCAGCCACATGCACCGGATATCCAGTCACAGCTTCTATGTACCGGTCAAGCCCCGGTAGCCTGGAAACACCACCCGTCAGACAGATTCCATTCTTTTTGATTGAACGGGCTACCTCCGGTGGGGTCCGTTCAATCAACTGACCAATCTGCGAAGTACAGGTTTCCAGAGATTCTTTCATCGCAGCCCGTACCGCACTGCTTGGGATTTCCTGGTATCTTGGTACACCAACAACCAGATTACGTCCGGCAACCACCATGGAAGCTTTTCCGTTTCCGCCAAGCACTCCAAAACGTTTTCTGAGAGCCTCGGCTGTCTGTCTTCCGATCAGAAAATCATAATTCCGGCGGACCATATTCTGAACTGCCACATCAAATGTCATACCACCAATCTTAAGCATTTTATTAAGTACCATGCCACCTGAACCTACTACAGATAATTCGGTTGTAGCCGCACCAAAATCAACGATCAGCATCCCTTTTGTCTTCCGGACATCAATTCCCATTCCGATACACTGCGCAACACCGCGTTCTACAATACTCACTTCTTTTGCTTTCGCCGTTGAATGAACAACCAGATCAAAAAACGCCCGTTTTTCAACTTCTGTGACATCCGTAGGTACTGCGATCAGATATTCTGATCCTCTTGTAAAACGGCGCTCTTTCTTCAGCAGATTCTGAAGAAGATACTGCATATCCGTAAATCTGCTGATTACACCTTCTTTCATCGGAAACACCACTTCAATATTTCCCGGTGTTCTCTCGAACATCGCATATGCTTCATCGCCGACAGCCAAGATCTCTTTTCCGTCCACAATAGCAATTACATTCTTCTCTTTCCACGTACTGTCCTGCTTTTTATCATACACCTTGATCTCATAAGTTCCGAGATCAAGACCGTAAATATTTCGCGCCATAATCTAAAGTTCCTTTCCATACTACTTTTCCTTAAGCAGCTTCTGCTCTGCGAGTGATACATAGCAGTTATCACCAATAATGATATGATCCAGAAGTTCAATTCCAAGAAGGCTTCCGCCCTCCCGGATGCGCTGTGTCACAAGAATATCTTCCCTGCTCGGCATCGGATCACCACTTGGATGATTGTGCAACAATATAATATAGACTGCGTTCTTTTGCAATGCCTCTATAAAAAGCTCTCTCGGGGAAATTACGGACATGTTTACTGTCCCTCTCGAAATTTCGCTTTCTCCGATCAGTCTGGAACGCGTATTCAGCATCAGCAGTTTCAAATGCTCCTGCCTGTAATAGCGCATATCTTCCATATAATATGCTGCAATTGTATCCGGTCTTGAAAAATCCAGATCTTCTCTGGCTGAAAGCTGGGACATTCTCTTGGAAAGTTCACAAAGACATAAGATCTGAATAGCCTTTACTCTTCCGATTCCACTGATTTTCAGCAGTTCTTCTTTTGTCCAGCTTTGAAGATGGGCTTTGGCTTGTGGCTGTGTACCTTCTCCGGGATAAAAAAGCTTCCTGGCAAGATCCAGTGCACTCTCTCCCTTTGTTCCAGTCCTTAACAAAACAGCGAGCAATTCAATATCTGTTAAACTGCCCGCCCCAAAGCGTTCACATTTTTCATATGGCCGCTCTTCTGATAACATTTCTCGAATGGTATTTTTTTGATTCATCCTTTTGCAGGATTTGTTGATTCACACCAGACTCTCCACCCTTGTATATGGGATGCTTTATACATCCTATAAGAAACGATAAATGAATATGGAGATAATCACTCCAATAATGCTTGCGATCGTGATCTTAATCGTAAGACCAAACGTAATAACGACAAGTCCGAGGTTCAAAACAATCGGTGTCTCTACCCCGAAAGTCTGTCCATAAGAAAGCCAGCTAAGTGCTGGAACCCCTTCTGCAAGCACACCGATAAAGCCACCCAGAACAATCCCTGCCAGAATCAGCAGAAATAACGCCCAGGCATTCTTACTTCCGGCTCCTCTCATCTGTACTCCTCCTCTTTTGAATCACAAACTGGTATCATTTTAGCATATTTTAAAAAACGTGTATAGACTTTTTAAATATTATTTTTTTCTTAACACAGCTGTTTTCTATAAAAACGGTGCATATTTTTGTCGAATTTTCTCTGCGATTTTAATACCGTCTGCTGCCGCCGACGTAATCCCGCCGGCATATCCTGCGCCCTCTCCGCAAGGATAAAGTCCTCCAATCACGCTTTCCAGCGAATGATTATCTCTTACGATCCGTACCGGCGAAGAGGTTCTGCTCTCCACTCCGGAAAGAATGGAAAGAGGATGCGAAAAACCTCGAATTTTCTTGTTAAAATCTTCCATCCCATCCACCAGCGCGCTACTGATCTTTGCCGGAAAAATCCCCGCCAGATTTGTTTCTTCATACGCACCCTTCATACATGGCTCATGTCCCTGATACCAGACTTCTGCTTCGGTCTTTTCCTTTTCTTTTCCGGTCACACTCCGGTAAAAATCCCCGTATCTCTGTACCGGAATTTTTCCTTTTCCTGCTTTGTAAGCTGCCTTTTCCAGTTCTCTCTGGAATGTAATTCCGGCGAGCGGATGGTCGCTTTCAAAATCGTCCGGTGTAACCGTCACAACGATTGCGCTGTTAGCATTGTGGCTGTCACGGGCATGATAGCTCATTCCGTTGACCGCAAGATATCCCTCCTCCGAAGACGCATTAACCACATAGCCTCCCGGACACATACAGAACGAATATACACCTCTTCCATCCGGCAGTTTTGCAGTCAGCTTATAGGCTGCTGCCGGAAGAGATGCCTTTGCATCCCCATACTGGGAATGATTGATCAGCTCCTGCGGGTGTTCTGCACGTACACCAACCGCAAAGGATTTTGCCTCCATCGGAACCTTTTTCCCGAAGAGCATCGCAAAGGTCTCCCGCGCACTGTGTCCCGGTGCCAGAACCAGCGTCTCCGTCTGTATTTCTTCTTTTTCTTTTTTCAGAAGATCTTCATATATGATCCCTCTGATCCGCCTTGTATTTTCTGTAAAAAGGATCTCTGTCATCTGTGTATGGAAATGGATTTCACCACCCCACACAAGGATTTTCTCCCGCATATTTCTGATCACAGTCCGTAGAATATCCGTTCCAATGTGTGGTTTATTCACATAAAGAATGTCTTTTGGTGCTCCGTTTTCCACGAAAATCTCCAGCACCTTACGATTGCGCCCCACCGGATCCTTGATCAGTGTATTTAGTTTTCCGTCTGAAAACGTCCCTGCTCCGCCTTCTCCAAACTGCACATTAGAATCCGGTTTCAGCACCCCCGTCTTCCAGAACTCCTCAACATCTTTCTGTCGCTCTTCTACCGGTGCCCCCTGTTCCAGAAGAACCGGCTGATACCCATATTCTGCAAGAAAATACGCACAGAAAAGTCCGGCAGGACCGCATCCGACAACTACCGGACGTGACTTCAATTTTTCGTTGCCTCCTGTCGGAAAAACATATGGCATTGCTTCATGGAGTTGCACATTTCCTGCACGCTTTTTTCGGGTAAGCATCTTCAAAAGCTGTTTTTCATTGTCCGCTTTTACATCCACAGTATAGACATAGAACAGCTCCGGCTTCTTTCTGGCATCCAGAGACTGCTTGATAATCTCATAGCTCTGTACCGCTTCTGTCCTGCACATCAGTGTGTGCACAATCTTTTTCTTCAAATCCTCTTCCGTATGCGTAACCGGAAGCTTCAGCTGACTGATTCTAAGCATTTGCCGCTCCTTTCCCTGCCAGATAACCACTGGTCCATGCCCACTGCAGATTGTAACCTCCGCAGATTCCATCTACATCCAGAATTTCTCCTGCAAAATAAAGTCCTTTTACAAGCTTCGACTCCATCGTGTCCGGATCAATCTCGCTTGTATCTACACCACCCGCACAGATCTGCGCCTGTTCAAACGGATTTGTCTTATCAATATAAGTCCGGAAATGCTTACAGATCCGGCAAAGTCTTTCCAGATTCTCTTCACCAAGGTCATGCACCGGCATTGTTCCCGAAATTCCAATTCTCTTAAGCAGCGCACCGGCAAGCTTTTTGTGGAATAGCCCATTAAAATACTGTTCCATCACAAGACCATCCAGCCTTATCTTCCGTTCCTTTAACATCTGCAAAAATTCTACATCTCCAAAATCCGGCATAAAATCCAGTTCTGCTAAAACTTCTTTCTTTTCATACAGACCTCTCGCCGCATAACGGCTGATCTGAAAAACCGGGATCCCGGAAATACCATAATCCGTAAGCTGCAGCTCGCCGATATCAGAAGCCGTTTCTGTCCCATCGATAAAAACCGTTACTTTTCCATGAGTACGCACGCCTGCGACTTGCCGATACAGCTTTTCCCTGCACCGGAGCTGTACCAGAGCCGGGACAACCGGAACCAGCTTATGTCCCAGCATTTTTGCCAGGTCATATCCACTTCCGTCACTCCCTAGCTTTGCAGCTGCCTTTGATCCGGCCGCAAGGATCACAGCCTCACCGGAAATCATTCCTTTTTTCCCATCTTTTGAAAAACTGATCTGAAAACCATTTTTCTTTGGTATGATCCCAAATACGCGAACTCCGGTATGAATCCGGATCTTTGCCAGTTTCAGCGCAGACTCCAGCGCTTCCCTCACTGCCGAGGCTTGCTCGGACCAGGGATACAGATAGCCATTTTTATCCTTCGGATAAATTCCAAGATTTTTAAAAAAAGACGTTGTCTCAGGCTCAGAAAATTTTCCGATTGATTTCCATGCAAATCCGCTATTGTCGCTTCGATAGCAGGATGGATCCTGAAAACGATTGGTAAAGTTACATCTGCCATTACCCGTCGACAGTATTTTTCTGCCAATTATTTCATTCTGTTCCAGAAGCAGTACATCTGCGCCGTTCTGCGCCGCCGTAAGTGCAGCCATACTGCCAGCTGCTCCGCCGCCGATGATGATGACTCTTTTTTTCATTCTATAATTCCTTTACAATTCCTTTTTCATATAACTTCTGAAGAGACATTAAAATACCAAGTTTTGCATGCGCCCAGGTGAGACCTCCCTGAAAATATACTGCATACGGTTCTTTGATCGGTCCATCTGCACTCAGTTCGATGGACGATCCCTGTACAAACGCCCCTGCCGCCATAATCACATCACTGTCATATCCCGGCATTGCCCACGGTTCCGGTGTCACATAACTGTCAACCGGTGCTGCCGCCTGGATTCCCTGACAGAATGCGATTACACCTTCCGCACTTCCAAGTGTTACCGCCTGAATGATATCGTGGCGTTCCTCTTTTCCATCCGGTACAACTGCGTAACCAAGCTTTTCATATACATTCGCCGCAAAAATAGCACCTTTTAATGCACCTGCAACAACAGTCGGTGCAAGGAAAAGTCCCTGATAAAACGACTGCATCACACCAAGTGAAGCACCCACTTCTTTTCCAAGTCCAGGAGAAGTAAGGCGGTAAGCACACTGCTCGATCAGATCCTTTCTTCCAGCCACATAGCCACCGATCGGGGCAAGTCCGCCGCCCGGATTCTTGATCAGGGAACCGACAACCAGATCCGCACCCACATCACTTGGCTCCTTTTCTTCTACGAATTCACCATAGCAGTTATCCACCATACAGATGACTTCCGGTTTGATCTTCTTGACAAATGCAATTGCTTCCCCAATTTGATCCACAGAAAAACTCGGTCTTGTCTGATATCCTTTGGAACGCTGAATCGTGATCAGCTTTGTTTTCTCGCCAATCGCTTTTTCAATCGAATCAAAGTCAAAGCTTCCGTCCGGCAGCAGGTCCACCTGGTTATAGATTACTCCATATTCTGCAAGGGAACCTGTGGATGGGCGGATTCCAATGACCTCTTCCAGTGTGTCATAAGGCTTTCCTGCGATGGAAAGCAGTTCATCACCAGGTCTTAAATTTGCAGAAAGCGTTAAAGCAAGTGCATGGGTTCCACAGGTAATCTGTGGTCTTACCAGCGCATCTTCGGTATGAAAGACATTTGCATACACCTTTTCCAGCGTATCTCTTCCGAAATCATTGTATCCATAGCCAGATGCATAGTTAAAGCATTCTGCATTCACCCTTGCCTCCTGCATGGCATGAATGACCTTCAACTGGTTCAACTCTGCCATCTTATCGATCTTATCAAAACGTTCTTTCAGTGATTTTTCAATTTTTTCTCCAAAGTCATAAACTTCCGGTGAAATTCCGGTCTGTTCATATAATTTCTGTATTTTCTGACTGATATCCATTAGTCTGTAATCTCCTTTTCTTTCAGTATCGCAAGCATTGCCTGCAAAATCTTCTCTTCATCGTATCCGAATTCCTCTTTCTGGATCCAGTTCACATCCCGCTCTCTGCGGAACCAGGTCAACTGGCGTTTTGCAAAATGACGGGTATCCCTTTTCAGGATCGTTACCGCTTCTTCAAGTGAATTCTTTCCATCCAGATAATCCAGAATTTCCTTATATCCAAGTCCCTGCATTGAAACCATTTCCCTTGTGCATCCTCTGGTCTTTAAAGCAGTCACCTCATCTACAAGCCCCTGCTCCACCATCAAATCCACACGACGATCAATCCGCTCATACAAACGGCTACGCACATCATTCAGAACAAAATACGCAAACCGATACGGGGAATCCTTCTCCCGTTCTGCTTCATTATGTTCGGAAATCTTTGTTCCTGTCTCATGATAATATTCCAGAGCACGAATCACTCGTTTTACATTATTTGCATGAATTGCATCTGCCGACTTTGGATCCGCTTCCCGGAGCCTGTCATGGAGCGCCTGCGCACCATGCTCCTTTGCATACGTTTCCAGCTTCTTTCGATAGGCAGTGTTTTCTTCTCCCTTTTCAAAATCAATGTCATACAAAAGCGCCTGGATATAAAATCCCGTGCCACCTACAACAATCGGAATACGTCCTCTCTTATAGATCTCTACCATTGCATCTTTTGCCATCTTCTGAAAAACAGCTACATTAAATTCCTCTTCCGGATTAAGCACATCGATCAGATAATGTTTCACACCTTTCATCTCTTCCGGCAAAATCTTCGCGGAACCAATATCCATGTGCCGGTATACCTGCATCGAATCCGCCGAAATGATCTCTCCTCCAATTGCTTTTGCAAGACCAATCGACGCAGCCGTCTTTCCGACAGCAGTCGGACCTGTCAATATGATCAGTGGCTTTTTCTTCTCTGTCATCTGTGTCATGTTCTTCTCCTACACAATACGCTTAAATTTCTTTTCCAGTTCCCGCTTTGTCATCGCAATGATCGTTGGTCTGCCATGCGGACAATGATATGGATTATCCAGGGACAACAGTTCATTGATCAGTTCATCCATTTCTGCATAGGACAGCTTCATATTTCCTTTGACAGCCGCCTTGCAGGACATGGACGCAATCTTCTCATCAATCAGCTCTGGTTCCAGACTGGTCGATAACCCATCCGACAGGGAATCCAACATTTCAAGAAGCAGTTCCTTTTTGGCGATTCCAAACAGATTATCCGGAATTGCGCGAACTGCGTACTCGTCACCACCAAATGGCTCAATTTCAAACCCGATTGCCGTAAAGCGGTCTTTAAATGTCTCCAACACATCGATCTCCTGCATAGAAAGGCTCAGGATGATCGGTGGGCTCAAGTATTGTGAAGTATACTCTCTCTTCTTCATTCCTGCAAGGGTCCTTTCATAAAGGACTCTTTCATGTGCGGCATGCTGGTCTACAATATAGAGGCTGTCACGATACTGGATCAGCCAGTAGGTTTCAAAGACCTGTCCGATGATCCGGTATTCCTGTCTTGCCTCTTTCTTTAAAATCTGCTCTTCAAACAAATCTAACTGTTTTACTTTTTTTGCTTTCAAATCCTTCAAAAACAGATTTGACTCTGTTTTTTCCGGATCGCACTCTGTTTTTTCTTTGCTTTTATCAGAATACGCTCTGTTTTCTATTCCTTTATTCTGGATATCTACAGCCGGATTTTCATCTAATGCAGCCATCTTTGACTCTTTAGCACCGATATTCTTCTCTTGATCTTCTTTTGCTTCTGCAAGATGACTGGCATAAACCCGTTCTCTCATCTTCTGCATAAAATAATCCAGCTTTTCGTCACCGGTTGAGACTGTCTTTTCTGTACTTATCTGTATCTGAAGTTCTGCTGACGGCATCTCTGACTGCGACCAGGATTCCGCTCGCTCTGCCCCCTCCTGAACGGAACTCTTTCGCATCTTGGATGAAGTGCCATCTGTCCGATATGGATTCCCCGCATCTCTTATAACAGTTTTCTTTTCCTGTCTTTTTTCAGACATTCCCGGTACTTTGATCTCAGACATTTCCACTTCCGGAATCAACTCCGGCTCATGCAGTCCCTTACTGATCGCTTCATAAAGCAGATTGTAAATCCCCTGCTGGTTACTGAACCTAAGTTCCATCTTGGATGGATGCACATTTACATCAATTTTTTCCGGATTGATCTCAATCTGGAATGCAACAAACGGATAACGATGCTGCATCGTAAAATCTTTGTATCCATCTTCAATCGCTTTTGCAAGAATACTGTTCCTTACATAACGCCCGTTGACAAAATAATTTTCAAAATTTCGATTTCCACGGTTAATCACTGGCTTTCCCAGATATCCGGACAGCCTTACACCATCTTTTTCAAATTCCAGTGGGATCAGATTGTTCGCAATTTCCCGTCCGTAAATGTGGTAAATGACATCTTTCATCTTCCCGTTCCCGGAAGTATGCAGCTTTACCTGTCCATTGTTGATAAACCGGAAGGAAATATCCGGATGGGAAAGGGCAAGTCTGGTCAGCAGATCACTGATATGGCTTGCCTCTGTCATCGGCGTCTTTAGAAATTTGCGTCTGGCAGGTGTATTAAAAAACAGCTGACGCACCAGAAAGGTCGTCCCATCCGGCGCTCCGGTCTCCTCCGGCGTTCTTCCTTTTCCGCCTTCTATGATATATTTTGTCCCAAATACGTCTTCTCTTGTCTTTGTGATCAGTTCCACTCTTGCAACTGCCGAAATACTCGACAACGCTTCTCCGCGGAACCCAAGAGAAGACAAATGTGTCAGATCCTCTGCACTGCGGATTTTGCTGGTCGAATGGCGCAGAAATGCATTTTCCACGTCCTGTTTCGCGATCCCACAACCATTATCCGTAA
Organism: Coprococcus sp. AM11-30B; assembly: GCF_027674365.1. Lineage (NCBI taxonomy): Bacteria > Bacillati > Bacillota > Clostridia > Lachnospirales > Lachnospiraceae > Coprococcus > Coprococcus sp. AM11-30B. The sequence goes on from NZ_JAQDVB010000020.1 coordinate 65,569, forward strand.
TTCGTATCAGAGAAATCCCGCCCTCTTCAATCTCCACAGTCACCGCTGTAGATCCTGCGTCAATCGCATTTTCCACCAGCTCTTTCACAACAGAAGCCGGGCGTTCAATCACTTCCCCGGCTGCTATCTTATCAATTGTAATCTGATCCAGCAATTCTATATGCGGCATTCGATTCTTCTTTCCTTTCTCTTATGGATCAGCCTACCATCTGTTCCGCAGCTTATTCTGCAGCTGATACAGTTTGTTCATGGCATCCATTGGCGTCATATGGCTGATATCCAGTTCCTTTAACTCATTTAACACATCATCATCTTTTACGGTATCAAACAGAGAAAACTGTGTCAGATCCACCTCATCCAGCTTCTTCTGCGTTTTTTTCTTCGTCTCACTTCCCTGTACCGCAATATCCTTTACTTTTCCGGTAATATCCGCTGTCACCAGCTCTTCTACGATCTCTTTGGCGCGGTTAATGACCGGATCCGGCACTCCTGCAAGCTTTGCGACCTGGATACCATAACTCTTGTCTGCTCCACCCTTTACGATCTTACGCAGGAATACGATATCATCACCTTTTTCCTTGACCGCAATACAATAGTTGTTGACATTGCTAATCTTGCCTTCCAGCTCGGTAAGCTCATGATAGTGGGTTGCAAATAAGGTCTTTGCCCCAAGAAGCTTGCTGTTGCTGATATACTCGACAACCGCCCAAGCAATACTCAATCCATCAAAGGTACTGGTTCCTCTTCCGATCTCATCCAGGATCAGAAGGCTCTTGCTTGTCGCGTTTCGCAGAATATTTGCCACTTCGTTCATTTCCACCATGAAGGTGCTCTGTCCGCTTGCCAGGTCATCTGACGCTCCCACACGGGTAAAAATGCGGTCCACAAGTCCGATATTTGCTGAAGACGCTGGCACAAAGGATCCCAGCTGTGCCATCAGTACGATCAGCGCAGCCTGACGCATATAGGTGGATTTTCCAGCCATGTTTGGTCCGGTAATGATGGAAATGCGCTGTTTTTTATCATCCAGATAAGTATCGTTGGCAATAAACATATCATTCGGGATCATCTTTTCCACCACCGGATGTCGCCCATCACGAATGTCGATCACGCCCTTTTCATTGATCTTTGGCCGTACATAGTTGTTGCGCTCGGCAACCAGTGCAAGAGAAGCTATCACATCCAGCTTTGCAACTGCCTTTGCTGTTCTCTGTATCCTGGTTAACTCTGCTGCGATAGTATTTCTCACCTCACAGTAAAGCTCATATTCCAGTGCACAGAGTTTATCCTCTGCTCCCAGAATCGTATCTTCCAGCTCTTTCAGTTCTGGAATGATATAACGCTCCGCATTGGCAAGGGTCTGCTTTCTTGTATAATAATCCGGAACCAGATCTTTGAACGAATTGGTAACTTCCAGATAATAACCGAATACTTTATTATAACGGATCCGCAGGTTTTTAATCCCGGTCTTTTCCCGTTCCTTGGTCTCCAGATCAGCAAGCCAGTTCTTTCCTTCGGATTTTGCTTTTCGAAGACGATCCACTTCTTCATTATAACCGTCTTTGATGACCCCGCCTTCTTTCATGGCAAGCGGCGGTTCTTCCTGAATCGCCCGTCCGACCAGATCACAAAGTTCTTCCAGCGGATCCAGTTCTTCATAAATTTCTTTTAAAAGGTCACTCTCCATATCCTTTAATATGCATTTTACCGACGGGAGCATGGAAAGGGAACTCTGAAATGCAATCAGGTCTCTTGGATTTGCTGACTGATAGGTGATTTTCCCGACCAAACGCTCCAGATCGTACACCGGATTCAAATATTCCCGGATTTCTTCTCTGCAAATAGCATTGTCCTTCAATTCCGCAACTGCATCCAGCCTTTTGACAATGGATTTCTTGTCGATCAATGGCTGTTCTACATATTTCCGAAGGGTTCTCGCCCCCATTGCCGTCTTTGTCTTATCCAGTACCCACAGAAGGGATCCTCTTTTCTGCTTTTCACGCAAAGTCTCAACCAACTCCAGATTACGCCTTGTAGCACTGTCCAGAACCATATAATTACCCGTTGCATAACGTGTCAGACGGCTCATATGAGACAGGGAATTCTTCTGCGTCTCTTCCAGATACTTTAAAAGCGCACCGGACGCGATCATCCCACATTCATAGTCCGAAAGTCCAATACCTTCAAGAGAAGCCACCTTAAAATGTTCCTGCAAAGTTTCCCGGCAGAGCGCATCATCAAAATACCATGCTTCCAGTGAATAAATTGCCATATGCAGACGGTTTTTCAGATCATCCAAATCCAGTCCACTCATGTAAAATGCTTCATTGCAGACAATCTCAGACGGCATAAATTTGTAAAGCTCATCCATCAGTTTTGTCTGGGAATCCAGTTCTGTCACCAGATATTCCCCGGTTGTAACATCCGCAACCGAAAGTCCGTACCGGTCTGCCATATAGACAATACACATAATGTAATTGTTCTTTGTTTCATCCAGTCCCTGAGTATCCAGGTTGGTTCCAGGTGTTACTACACGGATAACTTCCCGTTTTACAATTCCTTTTGCTGTTTTCGGATCTTCTACCTGCTCACAGATTGCTACCTTATAGCCTTTTGATACCAGACGGTTCAGATAACTGTCAACTGCATGGTACGGGATTCCGCACATCGGTGCCCGTTCTTCCAGTCCGCAATTCTTTCCAGTCAGAGTAATTTCCAGCTCTTTTGATGCTGTGAGAGCATCGTCGAAAAACATTTCATAAAAATCTCCTAAGCGGTAAAAAAGGATACAATCCTTGTATTCCTCTTTTGTCTGCATATATTGCTTCATCATCGGTGTTAGTTCCCCAATCATATCAAAATCTCCTTATTTTACAAGGGTTTCAGCACTTTCTGTTTTTTTCTACACGGTTTTTACACGGTTTTCTAAACTTTCGTACTTTCTTCCCTAATAGCCTTTTGCATATTTATCCGCGTGTTTGTTATAATTATTCTCTTTTTTATCTGTCAGCCTACGAGAAAACCATCGTATCTTTGCTTCCTCGCAGGCTCAGTTATTTCCATTTGTAACTTCTAGGTATTTTACATTTTTTCTCGTATTTTATCAAATTCTTTATTCACAAAATTCTCCTCAAGGTGTGTATAATATTTCATCATTTTTATATGTTTATGCCCTATATAAGATTTACATCTTTCATACTCTCTTATATAGTTTTGTACAGTCCTAGGTTTCACTTTTCCAACCACATATAACTCCATCCACTCATCAAACCAATCATTTAACGTTTTTTTGCTGGCATCAGTCTGCAATCCTAGATTATATTGTTCTAATATTTTTTCTCTCTTTTGTTTTACTTCTTCTAAACTTTTACTGGATGCATATATAGGTTTGTCATTTCCTTTAATATACACACGTGCTTGATAGGTTCCATTTCTCAGTTGAGTAATTCCTTTCCCCAACTCTTTCCCATTTAAGGCTTTAGCCATGATACTCATCCATCCTTTTTCTTCTTTCTAACAGACAGATGACTACCTATTTGCTTACCTGTTCCATCTTAACAAATTTTTAAATTCTTTTCAAGATAAGCTAAAAATTCAACATCTATCTGATAAGAAAATCTCATTTTATTTTTCGGTTCCCAGAATAACAAATAGTCCTTATTATCACTCCCTTCTGTTTGAATATGGCATAAAGCACAAAAATTGGAACCAGGTTCCAATTTTCGCACATAATCCTTTATTATTTTTATGTCATACCTTTTTCTGTACACAAATATATTAAGCCGAAACAAATCTAGCATTTATGCATACAAATCAAATATCTCCTGAATACAGTTTTTCATTACTTCATTGGGCAAATTTCTAATAAACTCTTGCTGCCACTCATTTCTTATTTCGTATTTATCTTGTAACACATATTTATCCATAGAATTTCCACATACTAAATTCTGCTCAACAATATCCGCAAGTTTCAGTAGCAGATCTTTATACTTCATTTCAAATACAAATTTATATTCTTCAAATCCAAACGCTTCCAGCAAATAAGTAATTCGCTCAAAATTATATAAATCCATTATTTTTTCATCACAAATTCTCTTTCGGTCTTCCAAACTACACATACCAAGGAATAACAGCCTTTGCTGTTCTGCACACTTTTCCATATCTTTCTCCATATTTGAACTACATTGTATCTAATCTTTGCTCTCTTGTTATGTTTATTATAGTCGAATATTCGGCAATATGTAAGGTAATTGAAAACCCTATAATTAAATATAGAACACGCATGAAAGAGGTGATACATTTGTTTACCTATGCCCCATTATGGCAGACATTAAAAGATAAAGGTATTTCTCAATATGAATTGATCAAAACCTACCACATAAGCACCGGAACATTAGATGCTCTTAGGAAAAACAAAAGTGTTACCATGAATTACTCTACATGATATTTGTGTTATTTTGGATTGTCCTATAGAAGCGGTAGTTAAAATTGAAAAAGGAGATCAATAAACAGCTAGTTGCAAAATTTTTTTATTGCAAGTCAGCTGTTTTTTCAATTATTATATAAAGTTTTGCCAAATAGTTTTCGATTTACATTTAGTTTTCATGAATTATAATTTCTCACAGTATCCGAATAATCTGTTCATATATCAGTATTTCTCTCGGTCCAATATTCTTATTATCATGATAATGTCCAAAGAACCACTTTCATCTGTGCAATGTTCTGGATGATGATACTGCAGGAAATCCCTCTGGAACGCATGGTTGCCAGAATCTTGTCAAAGTCATCCGGCAATGCTACGTTTGGCCATTCATCCATAATGCAGTGTACCGGAATCGGAAGCCTTCCTCCGTACTTCCGGTCTACCACATAATACAGTGTCTGAAACAGATTGCTGTAAATCATGCCGACCAGATAATTCATACTGGTGTCCGCATCTGGAATACAGCAAAACAGTGCCACTTTTTTCTCCCCGATACTGTATAAGTCCAGTTCGTCTGTACAGGTCAGATTGGCGATCTGTTTCAGATTGAACGCTGTCAGACGGACACCAACAGAAATCAAAATCGACTTCGCAGTCTTGCCAGTAACAAAATGTCAATAGTTTTTTAATCACTTTTTTCAAAAAGGCAAAAAAAATAGAACGTATAGATTATTTCCATACGCTCTATCTCACATTTCATATTAAATTTTTGAATTCTACAGTCGAGTAGACTAAGACCTCTCAATCTTAGCCCCTCACAGATCCGTACGTGCGGCT